>DGSP01000050.1 GCA_002393555.1 Prevotellaceae bacterium UBA4359 | reverse complement strand
TCCACTTTAACGGGACAGTAGTGGGGCAAAACAAGAAATATATGACAACAAATGAACTCACAACCCATTTAGGAGAGTATGTGAAGCAATACGGACAGAATGGAGGTACCATCCATGAAGGACTGTCTAAGAAGAAACAAATATGGCAGTTTTGGGCAGGTGATGACGAGGAACTCTTTGACGAAATGGTCTCTGACAACTACCTCTCAATCTACGAATGGGGAGAAATCGGAAGTCTGGATAGTGACAAACTTCGTAACGAAGATGCCATCAAGCAAGCCCTGAAAAATAAAGTACAGGAATACAAGACAAAAGACCCGTTCCATTCCGTCAAGATGCTTTATGATATGAAGCACAATATGCATGTCGGAGACGTTGTTGTCTGTAGGAACAAAGATTGCAATAAGATTGTTGCCGTTGGTGAAATCATAGGTGGCTATTTCTTCAATCCTGACCACCCGGTCAATAATCATTGTGTTAAAGTGAAATGGAATCGAATGGATTGGGATATAACTCAACTATTAAGCCTTTCCCGTGACTTACTATCCGTTTCACCTCGATTGCAGAATGTGACAAAGAAAGACTGGGCACAAAAGATATTGGCAGTCTTTGAAGGAAGGACAACCATGGAACATAAAGAACCTCAAACAAGTAAAGATGCAGTGACAATGGAAGAAATAGAAATACTCAAACAAAAGAAACAGATTATCCTTCAAGGTGCTCCTGGCACAGGTAAGACATACAAAACGGCCTCCATTGCAGTAGGCTTGTGCCATCCAGCCTTTACAGATTTTGACAATCACAAGAAGGTGATGGATGAGTATGACCGATTGCAGAAAGAAGGACAAATTGCATTCTGCACCTTCCATCAGTCCATGGACTATGAGGACTTTGTGGAGGGGTTGAAGCCTGAGGTAAAGGGCAATGCTGTTGAATACAAGGTTGAGAGCGGCATCTTCAAGACCATCTGTGAAAGGGCACAGGACAAGGTTGTATCAGATAAGCCATACGTGCTTATCATCGATGAAATAAACCGCGGTAATGTTTCCAAGATATTCGGAGAACTCATCACATTACTTGAAGCCGACAAACGAAGTGGCGGTGGCACACATCACATCAGCTTGAAGTTGCCTTATTCAAAAGAAGATTTCTCTGTTCCCTCCAATCTTTACATTATTGGAACGATGAATACCACAGACCGCTCAACTGGAACGATTGACTATGCAGTACGCCGTCGGTTTGCTTTTGTGACTTTGGAGTCTCAAGCTGATGTCATTGCGAATTGGTGCAATGCGGAGTCGGTAGCTACCTACGTCAGGGATGCTGCTCTTGCATTGTTTGCGCAAATAAACGGCATCAGCAAAAACGACACACGTTCTTTCATTGCCGAGCATAAGGCAGCGGATTTTGAGTTGGAAGACCTCAAAGTTGGTCATAGCTATTTCATGGCAAAGGACATAGCGACTCTCAAGATGAAGATGCGCTATGAAGTAGTGCCACTTATCAAAGAGTATATAAAGGATGGCATTCTTAGAGGGTCATCAGATGATGCCAAATACTTTGAGAAGTGGTTCAATGCAGAGTGCTATAACCCATCAATAGAATATAGCACAGCAGAATAATGTGCGAACATGAAAAGATACCATACGATTCCTTTGCCTTCCAAGATTATTGGGGCGAAGGAATGCGCCTTCCAGGTCAAAGCAAAGGACTGGATAGGTGGTTCTTTCAGTGGCAATGGCGCAATTCCAAGGCAAACGATGATGTTGAGTCTGATCAACCAGCGGTTACAGAGTCAGGCTATTATGCTTCATACGTCATAGGTGCACAATGGTTTGACGAGGCAAGAACGATGCCTCTTGTCGTTACCACTAAACAAGGTTGTGAACATATTGATTTTATGAAGATATTCAGTGTGTGCTTCAATAGCGGAGTAAAAGCAAAGGATTTCTCAAAAATATATGAGGTTGATATGGAACAGCCACGAATCAAAGCACCAGAGCTTAGGAGTGTGCTGAGTCCACTTATTGTTGCCCATTTCCTATCCATCGTCAGGGAAATTGCCAAGCGAGGTTTGAAGAAAGACTATGTACAGCGAGAAGATAATCTCAAAAAAGTGAAAGGGCGTATAGCTATTTTCTATAACGAGCGTGTCAATATACAGAAGAAAAGATTTGACAAGGTTTTCTGCCGATACCAAGAGTATTCGGAAGATACCGTAGAGAATAGGCTCATCAAGAAAGCCCTATTGTTCTCACAGCAGATATTGCAAGTTGCTGGCATATCGGAAAGCCTGCTTCCATTGCAACACACTGTTCAAGAGTGTTTGTCTGCGTTTGCTAATGTTGGCGACCAGATCGAAGTTTGGGAGGTCAAGGCAATCAAACATCACAAAATATTCAGAGAATATGACGATGCCATCAAGCTCGCCCAAATGATACTCCATCGCTACGATTACAACATCACTAATATTACAACTGCCGAGGAAAACTATTGTCCTGTCTTTTGGATTGATATGGCTATGCTATACGAACACTATGTATTAGGATTGCTTCGTGAAGCATACGGAAACAAGATACTTTATCAAGTGCATGGCCATACAGGCTATCCTGATTTTGTATGCCACTCACCGCAAGTGGTATTGGATACGAAGTACATACCACGTTTCGAACATGACAATTTTGACACCTATATTGTTCGGCAGTTGAGTGGATATAGCCGTGATAAAAGGATTTTCCCACATAAGTCAGAAACCGATATCCCTTGCGTGATTATCTATCCGATAGAAGGTGACGCAGAGAATCCATTCAGAGGAAAGCAACTGGAGGACTTTCTAAAGGATGAAGACCGCCGCCTTTGGAACTTTCATAAGATTGCAGTTCCTCTACCTATTTTGAACAGCACGGAAAGGGTTAATTCAAGGTGATGTGCTGCACGTTCACTTCTTCGTGGAGGAAGAGGGCAGCACTTTCGCGGAACTTGGTGGCCGACTCGGTGGTGAGATACTGGCAGGTGCCACCTCGCGAGAGCCGCTGGTCCATGTCGGGATGGCGGCGCAAATAGTCCTCAAGGCTGGTGGCGATGTATTGACCTTGGGGAATGAGTTTTATAGTTGAGGGTTGGGGGGTGAGAGTTGAGGGTTGAGAGTTGAGAGTTGAGGGTTGAGGGTTGCGGGTTGAGAGTTGAGCGAGTTGCTGCTCTATCTTGGGGAGCAGGAGGGGAAAATGCGTGCAGCCGAGTATGATGGTGTCGATGAGGGGGTCTTGGTGGAGGAGTTTCTGGAGAGAATCCCTGACGAAATAGTCGGCACCGGGTTTGTCATACTCGCCACATTCCACCAGCGGCACCCACATGGGGCAGGCTTGGCCCACGACGGTGCAGGAGGGATAGAGTTTCTCTATCTCCAGGTTGTAGGATTGCGAATTGATGGTGCCCTCGGTGGCAAGCACACCGATGTGGCCAGTGCGTGACATCGTGCCCACCACTTCGGCTGTGGGGCGGATGACTCCGAGCACTCGGCGGTCGGGGGCATTCGTGGGCAGATAATTCTGCTGGATGGAGCGCAGGGCCTTGGCCGAGGCGGTGTTGCAGCCGAGGATGACGAGCGGACAGCCCATGGCGAAGAGACGCTTGACGGCCTGGAGGGTGAACTCATGCACCACATCGAAAGAGCGTGTGCCATAGGGGGCACGGGCATTGTCGCCGAGGTAGATGTAGTCATAGTCGGGCATGCGGTGGCGTATGCCTTCAAGAATGGTCAATCCGCCATAGCCTGAATCGAAGATGCCGATGCTTTTAGCCATTTACCATTAACTCCTTACTCCTGGTTCTAAACACTGAACACTGAACTCTAAACTCTAAACACTGAACTTCTGGCTCCGAACTCTAAACAATAGCCTCCCTCTACTTGATGCCAAGTTGGATGAGCACGGCATCGGTGCAGTTCTCGGCCTCGCCTTCGCCGCTGATGTAGGGGTAGGCATTGGCATCGGTGTTGAGCACATAGGCATAGTTGCGTTTCTTGCCCACGGCGACGATGGCCTCTTTCAGCCGGGCGTTGACAGGCTCCATCAGGTCGGCCTCGGCCTTGGTGAGCAGTTCCTGTGCCTCTTTCTTGAACTGCATGCTTTGTTCCATCAGTTGCTGCAGTTCCTTCTGACGCTTGAGCATGATATTTTCGGGGAAGGACTTCTGGCCGTCAATGTATTCGGCAAACTTCTTGGAGAAGTCCTGCTCGGCGCGTGTCATCTCCTGGTCGTAGGTCTTCTTCAGTTCCTCCAGGCTCTTCATGGCCTGGGCATATTCGGGCATGGCGCGAAGCACGTCGTTGCAGGAGAGATAGCCAAAGTGTTGAGGCTGGATGATAATCTGCTGTGGGGCAGGGGCAGAAACAGAAAGCACTGTATCTTGTGCCGACAGAGTGCCGGCGCAAGCATACAGTGCTATCAGTATAGAAAGGGTTTTCTTCATGCCTTCAGACGTTTTTCTTTACTTTGAGCCAACTTTGGCCTTCACCTGGTCGGTGATGTCGTTGGCACCGGCTCCGGTGTAGGCAATGCCGCTGACGGGCAGGATGTAGGAGTAGGAACCAGCGGCACCCACTTCCTCGATGGCCTTGAGGATTTTGTCCATGATTTCGTTCTGCTTGGTGTTTGACAGACGCTGCAACTCCTGCGAACTGGTTTCGTTGAACTTCTGGATTTCCTCGTATGCAGTCTGCAGTTCCTTCTCGCGATAGGAGCGGAGTGTCTCAGAGAGTCCCTCCTTCTCTTTCTCGTAGGCTTCAGCCTTGGTCTGGAAATCGGTCTGCTTGCGCTGCATCTCGTCCTGGAACTGCTTCTGCAAGTTCTGCAGTTCAGTCTGGAGAGCCGCATACTCAGGCATTCCCTGAGCCACAGTCTCGATGTTTACGTGTCCAATCTTCTGTTGTGCGAACATGGTCATTGGCAAAGCCAAAAGAATCGCTAAAATAATTTTTTTCATTTTCTTTCTTTTTGTTAGGATTATGTAATGTTGTTTACTTTTTCTTGTTGTGCCAGTTTCTATAGATTGTCTAGTTTTTCTAGTATATCTAGCCTATCTAGCCTATCTAGTCTATATAGTATTTCTAGTCCATCTAGCCTTTCTATAAAATCGCCCAGCGCGTGGGCTGGTGGTGGTTAGTAGGCGTAGCCCAGTTTGGTGAGCACCTCTTCGCTGATGTCGATTTTGGGCGAGGCATAGATGATGCTGCCGCCCGAAGCGCGGTCGAGCACCAACTGATAGCCCTTCTGGTCGCAGATGTCCTTCACCGCATTGTAAATCTCGTCCTGGATGGGAGCGAGGAGGCTCTGACGCTTCTTGTAGAGTTCGCCTTCGCTGCCGAAGTATTTCTTTTTCAGGTCGCTGGCCTCTTTCTCCTTGGCCATGATAGCCTCTTCGGCCTTGGTCTTTTGGGCATCGGAGAGGAAGACCGACTCCGACTGGTACTTCTTGTAGAGTGTCTCAGCCTCGTTGAGCAGAGCCTCCACCTCACCTTCCCATTTCTTCGACACTTGGTTGAGTTGCTCGTTGGCACGCTCGTAGGCAGGCACATTCTTGAGAATGTACTCCATATCGACAAGGGCGAACTTCTGTGCGTTGGCGGCGATGGAAGCCACCAGCACGGTCAATGTCAAAAGTAGTTTCTTCATATTCAGTTTTCTTCTTTATTTTTCAGTTTTGTTAGTTCTAGTTTTTCTAGTCTGTCTAGCCTATCTAGATTATCTAGCCTATCTAGTTATAGAATCGCCCAGCGCGTGGGCTGGTGGCTGGTTAGAACTCTTGGCCGAGGATGAAGTGGAACTGGCTTCCGCTGTAGTTCTTCGAGCCGTTGATGTTGTCGAAGCCGTAGGCCCAGTCAATACCCATCAGGCCGACCATCGGGAGGAAGAGGCGCACACCGATACCAGCCGAACGCTTCATGTCGAAGGGGTTGAACTTTCTGATTTCGGTCCAGGCATTACCTGCTTCGGCAAAGGCGAGGGCATAGATGTTCGTGGAGCCGTTGAGCATGAGGGGATAGCGGAGTTCGAGGGTCATGCGGTCGTAGGCATAGCCGTAGTTGTAGCCCTGAGTGAGGGCACCGTTGTCGTAGCCGCGCAGGCCGATAGTTTCGGAGTAGTAGGTGGAGGAGTAGCCCGACATACCGTCGCCGCCCACATAGAAGGTCTCAAATGGCGACTTCTTGTACTTGCTGTAACTGCCCAACAGACCGAAGTCGAAGCGGGTCATCAGCACGAAGCACTTGCTGCCGTTGCTGAGTGGTGTGTAGAAGCGGGAGTTGAACTTCCACTTGTGGTACTCAATCCACCTGTACTTGCGGCTCATGTCGCGCTGATAGTTGACGTTCTGGTAGTCGGTGGCCATCGAGGCATAATCGACACCATCGAAGAGAGAGTAGGGCGGTGTGAAGGCCACCGATGCGCTGATTTGCGAACCGTTGCGTGGGAACATGGGGTTGCTGATGGACGAGCGCGACAGGTTGAGCGTTATGTTGATGTTGTTACAGTTACCGTTCTGGATGATGAAGTATTCCCAGTCCTTCATCATGTAGCGTGTGTAGCCCAGCGATGCCGTGAAGCGGAAGTTGTTGTCGGGCCAGGTGAGACGCTTGCCGAAGCCGATGCTCAGGCCGAACAGTTCGATGTACTTGTCGGGGTCGTAGTAACTGGAGTAGTTGTTGTAGTAACTGCTGTTGTAGTTGCCCACACCATAGAGCATGGAGTAGTAGTTGTTGTAGTAGTTGTTGTTGTAGTAGTGGCTGCTCACGTCGGTCTGGCGCGAGAAGAAGGCACTGACGGAGAACTGGTTAGGACGTTTGCGGCCAAACCAGGGATCGACAAACGAGATGCTGTACGACTGGTAGTAGCGTCCGTTGGTGGAGGCACTCAGTTCCAGTTCCTGTGCATCGCCTTGCGGAATGATGCCACGATGGTTGCGGTTCTTGCCAAAGAGGTTGCGCAGGGAGAAGTTGGTGAATTTCAGGCCCACCTTTCCGATGATACCCGTCTGTCCCCAACCCAGCGAGAACTCAATCTGGTCGCTGGCTTTCGGCACGAGTCCGAGGTTCAGGTCCACCGTGCCGTTCACGCGGTCGGGCACTGGATTGAACTCGATTTGCTCAGGGTCGAAGTGTCCCATCTGGGCAATCTCCTGATAGGTCATCTTGTAGGCATCCATGTTGAACAGGTCGCCGGGCTTGAGCAGGAGTTCGCGGCGAATCACCTCTTCATACACACGGGTGTTGCCGTAAATCTTAATCTTGTTGATGGCTGCCTGAATGCCCTCGTAGATGCGGATTTCGAGGTCGATGGAATCGCCGTCCACATCAGCCTCCACCTCGTTCACTTGGTTGAACACATAGCCATCGTTGAAGTAGAGGTTGCTCACAGACAGGTCGTCTTTGTGCAGACGCTCGTCGATGTGGGTCTTGTTATAGACATCTCCCCGCTTCATCTGCAGGGTTCTGTCCAGCACTTCGGTGTTGAAGATGGTGTTGCCCACCCAGCGGATGTCGCGCACATAGTACTTGATGCCTTCGTCGATGTGGATATAGACGTTGACGAGGTTATTGCCGATGTCCACCACGCTGTCGGCATAGATGTAGGCATCGCGATAGCCGAGTTCATTGTACTTTTCAATCACTCGTTCCTTGTCCTCTTCATACTTTTCCTTGATGAACTTTTTGGCCTTGAAGAGGCTCTTGAAGCCCTTTTCGTTGGTCTTCTTCAGCAGACCTCCCGAGAAGAATCCGCCGTGGAACTTCTTGGTTGCGAGGTTCTTATTTCCTGTGATGAAGATTTTGTTCACCTTCACCTTCTCCTTTTTGTCAATGTTCACATCGACAATCAGTTGGTTGTCTTGGGCAGGGTCGTCGCGCTGCACGATATCCACCTCGGCGTTCTTGAATCCCTTTTCTTCAAAGTATCTCTTGATGACGATTTTCGCCTTGTCAATCATGTTGGGCGTCAACTGGTTGCCTTTCACCAGGCCGATTTTCTCCTGCAAGTCGTCATGCTCCGACTTTTTCACACCGTTGATGTTCAGTTGCGACACACGGGGACGCATGGTCAGATGGATGGTCAGATAAACCTTTTCGTCCACGATGCTGTCGGCCTCGATGCTCACATTGGAGAAGAGTCCGTGTTTCCAGTAGCGTTTGATAGCCTCGGTGATTTCGTCGCCTGGCAGCGAGACTCGTTCGCCCACGGTGAGTCCCGAAAGGCCGATGAGAACATAGTCCTCATAGTTTTTCACGCCTTCCACATTGATTCCGCCAATCTCGTACTTCTGGCTTTTTCCATACACTACGGTAGGCTTGGTCTGCACCTGCGCTTTCATCGATGATAGCGAAGTCAGCAGAAGGGCGGAAGTGAGTATGATGAATTTTAGAATCCTCATGTATATTATATAAATATGTGTCTTTATCTTTTTAGTTCAGTGTGTTGCTGCTGTTTTCCAGCCACTTGCTCGCGCGCTTTCTTCTCAGCCGCCTATTGGGCTGTTTGCTTTTCGGTCACTTGTTCGCCCGTCTTGCCAAAGCGGCGTTGCCGTCCCTGATAATCGACGATGGCCTTGCAGAGTTCCTCTTCGTCGAAGTCGGGCCAGTAGGTGGGTGTGAAGTAAAACTCGGAGTAGGCGCATTGCCACAGCAGGTAGTTGCTCAGACGCTCTTCGCCGCCCGTGCGAATCATCAGTTCGGGGTCTGGCATGAAGTGGGTGGCGAGGTTCTCGCTGATGGTCTGTTCCGTGATGTCCTCCGGGTTCAGTTGTCCGTCTTTGACTTGTTGGGCGATGCGTCTGACGGTGTCGGTGATTTCCCACTTGGAGGAGTAACTGAGTGCCAGCACCATGCAGGTTCCCGTGTTGTTTTTCGTCCGTTCCTCCAGGTGTCGGCAGGCATCCTGCACCACTTTCGGCAGTCGTCCGATGTCGCCGATGACGCGGAATCGGTCATTGTTCTTCATGAAGAGTTCTTCCTCCAGATGCTGGAGCAGGAGCGACATGAGTGCGGCCACTTCCGTCTCGGGGCGGTTCCAGTTTTCGGTGGAGAAAGTGTAAAGGGTTAGATAATCCACGCCGAGCCTGGTGGCTTCCTCCATGATGTGGTGTACGCGTTCGGCTCCCGCCTGGTGTCCGTAGGTGCGTTCTTTCCCTCGTGCCTGCGCCCAGCGCCCATTGCCGTCCATGATGATGGCGATGTGGCGCGGTATGCGTGTCATATCCAGTTGTTCCTTATACATTTTTCTGTGTCGTTGTTAGTCGTTGTTGCACTTGCGGTATTTGGGGCAGAGGTCGTAGGATAGATAGACCATCGTCCACGAGTAACTGTCCTTGTTTTTCAGGAATCCGCTCTTGATGCGGTAGGGGTCTTCGATGCCGTCGAGTTTGTCGCTCATCGAGAATCGCATGGTCCAGTCCAGGCCCACGTTCACTCGTGGGGCGACCTTGTATTTCACGCCAAAGCCAATGGGGATGTTCATGGTCAGCGTCTTGTTGCAGACGGTGAATCCGAGTCCCGCCTGGATGTAGGGTGCCAGTCGCTTGCTGCCCTTGTAGCCTGTTCCTGTGCCGTAGCCCCAGAAGTTCATCTCATATTGGCAGCCGATGTCTATCAGCGGTTTGTTGAACTTCCATTCTCTTCCTTCTGCCTCGGGAAACTTGTTCTTCTCCTTCGATGCGTCGCCCTTGATGTTGCCATAGGCGATGTCGAACTTCAGGGCCATGCGCGGGTTGATGTTATACCTTCCCATCAGGCCGCCTCCCATCGTGACGTTCTTGTAGAACCCGTTGAGGTTGGCGTCGCCCATGTAGAAGCCCGGCCCTCCCATCGCACCCAGTTCCAGAGCGTATTCCAGTTCTTGGGCGTTGGTGTGCAGGCATCCGATGCTCATGAAGGGCAGCAGGACGGAGAAGATTATTGCATAGAGCCTTTCCATACCTTGCCGTTTTCCTGAATAATCCAGAGTTCCTCCTCGGTGGCCACGATGCTGGCGGCTCCGTTTTCGGCTTCAAGTCCTTTGGGCAGAGGATACTTGGCTGTGAGCGGATGCCAACTGATGCCGTTGTCGTCGGAGCGGTAGAGGTACTTGTACGTGCCTTCTTCTGCGCCGATGGCAAAGATGGCGTTGTCGTAGTAGGTGATGCTGAGGTGATTGAGGTACGGCATGCCGAAGGGGTTGTCGTTTGTCACCTGTATGTAGGCCCAGGCCTGGTTGGTGGCCTTTTCGAGCGAGGACACCTTGTGCCAAGTCACTCCGTTCTCGGTGTTCTGGCTGGAGAGGCCAACCATGACGGCTGTCTGGATGTTGCTGTTGGTCTTTGAGGGATAGGAAATGGAGGCGATGCAGGTTTCGGGCAGGAGAGGAAGGTCAGTCATGCCCTGCTGTTCCCACTCTTCGAGGTTGCTGGAGCCGATGATGGCGATGCCGTCGTAGGCATAGAGGTAGTAGTCGTCGGCAGCCAGCAGGCTCTCCACCTTTTGGTCGCATGCCTTCTCCCACGAGGCGGCCATGAGGTCGGGGGTGGAGGAGTAGATGTATCCGTCGGTGGTGAGTCCGTAGAATTGTCCGTTGAAGCGGACGATGGAGCCGCTCTGCACGGGGATGGTGACAGGTGCGCTCCACTCGGTGTAGTCGTGGTTGTCGGCCACCGTCACGATGTCGTTGCCGTCAGCGTTTTTGGCGAAAAGGAACACCTTGCCGTCTGCACAGAAAGCCTTGCTTTCGCCCTTGATGGCGAGATTGGCGGTGGCCTCTTTCCATTCGAGAGTGTCCGTCTGTGCCTTATGCTTGAAGATGTCCACCTCGTAGATTCTTTCTGCCAGGCCGTCGGTCGAGACACAGAGCAGTTGCACCGTCTCGCTGAAGTCGATGGAGTCAACGCCCGAGAAGAGTCGGCTGTAGGGGCCGTCGCCTGTCTCGGTCTTCAGATACACCGAGCCGAAACTGGTGTAGGAAGGCACCACGGCAGTGATATCTACCCAGTTGGGCAGCGAGTCAATCACGTGGATGCGGTTGTTCACTTGGTCGATGTTGAAGTGGATGTCGCTTCCCAGCGTCACGCGGGACACAATCGTGTCGGTGGCGTTGCCCTTGCTGTCATACTTCTTTTCGGTCACGTAACTGGTGATGTTGCTCACCGAAAAGTCCACGATGGCGCAGTCGGATGATGTGGATGTCCCGTTGTTGTCGCTCAGGCAGGAGGGCAGAGCCACCAGCGTAGTCATCATCACTGCCACAGCGGCAAGCAGGTTCTTTATATCTGTTTTCTTCATTGTTCGTAATAAGCCAATATACAAAACGATGCAAAATTACGAACAATTTTTGCATCTACGAAACGTTAAGCCCGATTTTAACGGATTTTATAGGATATTGGGGTATATTAAGTGAAAAGTGAAGAGTGGAGAGCGAAAAAGACGGGGGTGTATCATTTTGACACACCCCCGTGCTATCACCAAGCCTCCTCCCAGGCGTTGCGGCTCTTGGGGTCGCCATCGCCACTGGTGGGGTCAGGTTCATCACCGAGGAAGAACACTTCGTTGGCATCAAGGCCCGTGGCCTTCACGCTCATGGGCGAACCAATCAGCATCTGCGTCTGCTGGTGCAGGAACATCACCTGCAGTTCGGGCTTCTTATATTCTTTTTTCTTCATAATCTGATTCTCCTTTCTATTTTACAATCACTTTCTTGCCGTTCCTGATATACACGCCCTTCATGACAGGCTCTCCGCTGAGGCGGCGGCCATCCAGCGTGTAGGTGCCTTCATCCACGGCCTTTCCCGTCGGGGCGGTCACCTCGATGATGCCCGTGGTCATGCCGTCGCCGAAGTCGATGGCGAAGGAGCGGACATTGGCCAATGCCTCACCCTTCAGCAGGAAGTAGGCGCGGAAGCCCTTCATCCGGTCGTTCTCTTGGGGATGGTAGAGACGGTTCGAGCCGCCGAGGAAGAGGAGGCTCTTCACGTCGCCCGTGAGGGTGGTTGCGCCCAGCGTGGGGATGAAGTCAACGGATGCCGTCGAGACAGGCTCGGCTGTGCCGCTGACAGCCACACCGTCGAAGGTCGGGTTCTCCACGTTGGCGCTCACCTTCACCAGGTAGGGCTTGCCGGCCTCGATGCCCTCCGTCTCGTCGGCGAAGGTGAACGAGAGTTCGCCTGTCTTGCTGTCGAACGCCGAGTCGGTCAGTTTCTTCACGGCGGTCAGGTTGTAGTCGGCATACTTGCTGGCAGGGATGGCGAAGGGCACGGCGAAGGTGTTGTAGCCGCCTGCCTGCAGGGTGCGGCCCAGCCAGATGTCAGCCGTGCCGCCGATGGCGGTGTAGTCGTTGGCCTCGCCTTCCAGCAGTTCGGTGTAGTATTCCACTTGCAGTTCCACGTCGAAGGCGGGCATGGAGGCGAGGCTCCAGGTGCCGTCGGGGTTCTTCACCAGTTCCACACCCTCGGTGAAGGCGGCCTCCCTTTCCATTTCAGCCACCTCCTCGTCGGTGTAGTATTCCACCTGCAGTTCGATGTCGCTGGCGGGCATCCTCAGTGTCCACTCGTTGGTCTTACCGTCAACAGGGGTGGGAGTAGGAGTCACTAACAAGTGGACTGTTGACTCTTTCTGGATGTTGTAGTAAGCCAAGTCCTTGCTATCCTCCAGTTTCTTTCCTGCGAAGACGAGAGTCTGCTCGTTGACAGGGATGTTCTCCTTATCTTCTATTTTTTCCTTCACAGCAGAGACCAAATCTGATGACTCTACATCGAGCGTGATGGTCTTTCCCGTCAGTGTCTTAACAAAAATCTGCATAGCACTTGCCTGAACAGCGATTGCCATCATGGCAACGAGTGTCAGCAGAATTCTTTTTGTTGTCTTCATATTGTTCATTCTATTTGTTTTTGTTAATTCTTCAATCTTTCAATTTTTCTTCGTCCCCTGACGATACGTGAGACATAACGGATACAGAAACGCCGAGGCTCTCGGGGGGAGAATCTCGGCGGATATTTTTCTGACTATGTGAGGGGATAGGGCTATTGCGGTTTGTTGTCGTTAAACATCTGAATCTTGTCGCCCGGCGACTTTGTATGCTCTGGATTCGTCAGGTTGAATCAATAGGCTGTGTAATAAGGGTTTGCATCCAATTCAAAATCCACGGCATACAGAATACCGAAGTCAGTCTTGAACACATACTTGCCTGTTGGACTTAGGAACACCGAGTAGTCGGCATGGGCATTCACCATGTCCAGATTCAGTGCATTCATCTTATCCTGCAAAATCGAAGTAATGTGACTCTTTGGCTCGACGAGTTTCCTCGGCCATTGCATTCAATTCCAGTTGGGTCTGTTTTTCCCAGACTTGCTTGCGCTCTCTGGCTCGTTGCAGCCAAGCCATAACTTCCTCGCGCGTTCTTTTCTTCTTTGCTTCCATAATCCTATCGCTTCAATAGTTTTGATGGTGCAAAGATACGGTTAAGCGAGCAGAAAACCAAATTTTATTTGAGTTTTTTCGAGCGTGAGTATCTTCGAGGCTGAGCCTCAAAGATACTACTTTTCCGTGAAATCTTTTTGTTTTTCACACGAATTATCATGAATGAGCCACGAACCTTCAGTTCGGCGTAGCCAATTATTCATAAATGATAATTCATGAGAAATTCGTGGTCATTCGTGGTCATTCATGTGAAAGAAAAAAACTCCGAAAACAGTCAACTGTCAACTCCCAAAATATCCGTTTGTCTCAGTATGTCAAAGAACGTCTTCTATGCCACCTATCCCATCTCTCTCCGCCGTTGCGGCTACAGTAGATAAATGGATAAATAGGTTAAAAAGCGAGGCAGGCGCGAACAAGGTCGCTGGTGCCCGGACTGTTCCAGCTCCATTCGACACCGCCATTTATGAAGAATACCTCGTCGGGGTTGTCACCAGAGAACACCGACGACGACCAGTAGTATTTTTTCTCCTGCAATTTACTGCTGTCGCCTCCAGCGGTGGCTAATGCAGTGTTCAGGCCGGTGTAGCTTCCTTCGTTGCCACCGTTGGTGCTAAGCATCTGCTTCCACTCGGTCTTGTTGGGCAGCTTCCATGAATAGTCGCCGATGGCAGTTTTGCCTTCGCATGTCGATTTAGCCGTAGCCCAATTCATAGAGCCTTCGTCGGCCAGGGCGATGGCCAGACTGCTGCCAGCGGTCGCGCTCTTGTAGGCCACCATGGCCACGGCGGTCACGCCCGAGGGCAGGTTGTCCTTGTCGGCTGCGGCGTATGCCTTGCCGTCGGTGCCTACAATCATGCCCACCGTAGATTCGGCGAGGGTGTAAGCGGTCGGGCCAGCAGGTGCCGCCGCCTTCTTCACGGCCTTGACGCTCTTCACCTTCTTCGTGCCGCTGTAGGTGATGGTGATGGCCTGTCCTTCCTCGGCGGGGTTGGGGCTGATGGTCCAGTTGTCGGCATCTTCGGTGCCTTCGGCCAGGGTCACGTTGTACTTGGTGGGGGCAGGACCAATGGTAAAGGTTATTGTAAATGAGTCGTTCCCAAAATCTGCCAAAAATCCTTCGAAAGACACACTTGATGCATTTCCAGTCCATGTCCTTCCGCTCCAGCCACTACCACTAAAACCCTCTGTGTACCCTCCTGTCAGTTCAATTTTGGTAAAGTTTCCAAGATCCGTCGTAAATGTACCACTATCAATTTGCCAATCTTCAAAATCGTTGCGATGAATAGAACTGCCACTTATAGTAACCCCATCGAGTGTGGTCATTCCATTATAGAATTTTCCACCGGTCTTACTCCATGTGACAGTTGTCTCCGTCGCCCATGCGCCCGATACTGCCACCAGCAGCAGGGCGAGAATAGATAATAGTTTTGCTTTCATAAACGTTCTGTTTTTTAATGGTTAAACTTATTGTTAATTGTAAATGTTTGTTTCCTTGGTGTCTGTCGCACTATGTATGCACACGCAGCAGCGGCCACGGAGAGTCACGGCTCTCCGCAGCAGATGCGTCGCCGATGCAGCCTGATGGCGGCATCGCAGCAGCATAGATTGACGATGAAGTCTAAAAAATGGGGGGGGTAAAAATTGCACCACCACTGATGCCCGCGGCCTCAGTGGTCCGGCCCACGGGTGTCGGGCAGAACGCGGCGGTGCGGGTGTATGTCAGGGGGTGATGGGGCATGGGGGTGGGGATTATTGTGGTTTGTCGGTCAGTATGCTGATGGTTTCGTCGAACTCGGCAAGGATTTCGTTCAGCCGTGGATTGGACTTCTGCACGATGAGGGCAGCGAAATTGCGCGTCTTGTCCTCCTGGACCTCGGCAGTCTGCATGACGAAGGCATCGCGGCCATTCTCCGTCCAAACCTTATAGGGGGCGAGGCGGTTGATGTATGCAAGGTCGAGGGGATTCATAGAGCCAATTGTCTGCGTTCTTCGCGGATTCTCTTGAACTCCTCGTCCGACTGCTTTATCCACTCCTGCTTCTTGCGGATGGACTCGCGGAAGGCGGCGATAATCTCGTCGCGCGTGCGGTTCTTGATTGCTACTGATACTATGGTTATGCGCATTAAAATGTTATAACAGGTACAAAGGTACAACTTTTTTCATATATATACAAACATTGTCTGCATTTTTTCACTCTTCACTTCTCGTTTTCCAGCAATCTGCACAGTTCCTTCATGCCCTCGCTGGCTCCCTTCATGATGTGGTGGATGCCGAGGGATGGGTCGTAGGGCACATCTTTGGGGTCGATGAGGTAGATTTTGCAGCCGGGGTGGGTGAAGTTGAGCAGTCCTGCAGCGGGATAGACGTTGAGCGAGGTGCCGATGACTACGAGGATGTCAGCCTTGCTCACCTCCTGGATGGCGGGTTCTATCATGGGCACGCTCTCGCCAAACCACACGATGTAGGGCCTCAGTTGGCTGCCGTCCTTCGCTTTGTCGCCCATGCGGATGATGGGGTTGTCTTCGGGCAGGGTGACGATGCAGTCGGGGTCGTTGGGGTTGCGTGTCGATGTGGCCTTCATCAGTTCGCCGTGCAGGTGGATGATGTGGTGAGAGCCGGCGCGTTCGTGCAGGTCATCTACATTCTGCGTGACGACCGTCACGTCGAACTTCTCCTCCATGCTTGCCACCAGCCGGTGGCCCTCATTGGGTGCCACGCTGCTCAGTTGCTGCCGACGCTCGTTGTAGAACTTCTGCACCAGTTCGGGGTCGCGCTCATAGCCCTGAATGCTGGCCACTGCCTCCACGGGATACTGCTCCCAGAGGCCGCCGCTGTCGCGGAAGGTGCTGATGCCGCTCTCGGCCGACATGCCTGCACCGGTGAGGAACACTAATTTTTTCATTGCTTTCTTGGTTATAACAGGTTGGTTGTCAATGGGGTTTCGTTGATTTTCAGTCCTTGCTGAGTTTGTAACACTCTCGGCGGCGTTGGTGTTACGTTTGTAACACTCCCACTGTAACACTTGTAACACCGCCACTGTTACAAGTGTAACACTGACGCTGTTACAAATGTAACGCTTGGCGCGTTTTCACTGTTACATTTTCGGTCGGGAGTTGGCGGCATGCGGTCAGTAGGCCACCTGACACTCGATGCCGAGTTGGCGCACTTGTTCGCCGATGGCATCGAGCACTTCGCGGGGTGCTTTCTTCAGGCCGTGGGCAGGGGTTTCGCGGGCGATGGTGTAAATCATCACCTCGCGCGGCTGTATTTCGGCCACGGCTTTCAGCCAGGGCTGCACAAATGCCTCGCCCGTGTTGTCGGCCGACTTGCCCATGTGTTCGCCGCCGAGGAACATCGTCTGGATGATGCACCGCTGTCCAAACTCTTTCAGTCGGGCAATGGTTTTCTCCACGTCGTAGGAGCCGTTGGGGCGGTCGATGAGGTTGATGTAGTCGGGCGAGATGGTGTCGAGTTTGCAGATGTTGTTGTCCACTCGGCAGAGGGCATCGAACACCTCCTGGCGGTGGATTTGGGTGGCATTGGTCAGCACACTCACCTTTGCCTTGGGGAAGTATTTGTCGCGCAGCGTGATGGTGGCGTCGATGATGTCGGGAAAATCGGGGTGGAGGGTCGGTTCACCATTGCCGGCAAAAGTCAGCACGTCGGGTGTGGGGCCTTCCTCCTTCATCTTGCGCAGTTGGTGCTGGAGGGCGCGAATCACCTCGTCTTTCTGAGGCATCCGCTCGTGGGGGACAAAGTCGCTGTTGAAGCCGCACTCGCAGTAGATGCAGTCGAAGGAGCAGCACTTGCCATCGGCTGGCAAGAGGTTGATGCCCAGCGAAGTGCCGAGCCGGCGACTACGCACGGGGCCGAAGATGGGACTTGGATAGATAACTGTCATCTTATTTACAATTTACAATTTATGATTTACCATTTGGCGATTTACGATTTGCTATGCGGCGAGTGTGGATGCGGTCATACATCAGGCTTGTTAGACTGAAGAAGAGCAGGGCGGTGAAGAAGCCGCAGATGGAGTCGATGAGGTAGTGGGCCTGGATATAGACGGTGGCGCAGCAGAGCAGCAGGTAGAGCGGCATCATGAGCCAGAAGAGCCACTTGTTCTTCGTCTGCCAAGCCAAGAGCATCGTCACCGTGCTCATGCCCACATGACTGCTGGGGAAGGCGGCGGTGGGACGTTCGCCCACCTCCTGTGCGCCCAGGACGAGTTGGCTGAAGATGCCTTTGATTTCAGGCATCAGCATCTCCGTGTGCGTCTGGAAGTAGTAGCCCACGGCAGGAAACACGCCTGTCTCGGCGGCTTCGGTGCCCACGGCCTTGAAGTAGTATTGAGGCCCTGCCACAGGCAGAAACTCGTAAATCACGTAGAAAAGGAAGAAGGAGGCGAGGAAGATGAACCCTGCACGGTCGGCCTCCCGATAGCGGCAGAGCAAGTAGAAGATGAGGGTGGCACCCATCATGTAGTAGTAGGCATAGTAGCCCATGTTGAAGGCTTCGCTCCAGAAGGTGCTGGTCACTATCTGGTTGAACACCAGTGCTGGCTGGCAGCCGAAGAGGGTCTGGTCTATCTGTGCAAATACGTGGTCGAGATAGGGCAGTTGGGAGCAGAAGTCGTAGGTCTCGGGATACCAGAAGATGAGGCCCAAGAGGGGAGGGAAGACGCGCACGATGCGCAGGGCACGGCAGGGATAGAGGCGATAAAGCCCATAGGCGGCAGCCATTGCTCCGAGCATGACGAATCGGGTGACGAGCATGCCCGTCGGGTCGGCCAGTCCCTGCCAGTAGTAGGCGATGAGGAGAGTGGTGAAGAGCATGTAAATCAGCGTGATGCTCTCCATGCTCCACAGCCCTTTTTCGTAGTCTTTTTTGAAGTAATCTTTCATAACCATTTATTGTCTTTATACCACTGCATGCACTCCTTCACGCCTCTCTCCAGCGGCCATTCAGGCTCGAAGCCGAGGTCGCGCCGGATGGGCGAGATGTCGCACTGCCAGTTGCGTTGGCACATGATTCTGTATTTGTCGCCATTCAGGGTGCTGGGCTTCCCGGTCAGGTGTGAGAACCACTCTGCCACACCCGAAATGACCCGCAGCAACCACAACGGAGCCTTGATGTGGAACACACCCTTCACGCCCAACTCCTTCTGAATGAGGTCGCTGAAGGCACGGCTGTCGTAGTTGTGGCCGTCGCTCACCAGATAGGTCTTTCCGTTGGCCACCTCATTCTTGCCGATGGCGGCAAAGATGGCACTGACGAGGTCGCGCACATAGACAAACGTGAGCACCTGCCGCTTATATCCCACGGCGAAATCCACGTGCTGCTTGATGCTCTTCGCCATCATGAAGTAGTCCTTCTCGCGCGGACCATACACGCCGGTGGGGCGGAAGAGGGTGTAGTGAAACCTCCCGTCGGTCTTGATGCGCTTCTCAGCCAGGAACTGCTCGCTCTTCACCTTGCTTTCGCCGTATGCCGTGTTGGGCCGTGGCGTGTCGTCGGCAGTCATGTCGTTGTAGGTGCCGTCGGCGTTCATCTCCTCGCCGATGGGACCCAGCACGCTCAGACTGCTCACATAGAGGAACTGCTCGGGCAGCATGTCCAGTTCGTCGAGCGTGTTGACGAGGTTGCGAGTGCAGTCGTAGTTGTGCAGAAAGAAGTCCTCGCGGTGCAGACACTTCGTCGCTCCTGCCGCATGGACGATGACATCCCAACGCCCCACCTTCTCCTTATATTTAGCCAGTTGGGTACGCAGTCGGTCGGCATCCGTCAGGTCGAGAAAAGCGAAGTGGAGTCTCTCCTGTTGCAGCCATCGGCGGCTCGAGTGCTCGCGCATGCCAGCCCATGTCTCCATGCCGCGCTTCAACCCCTCCTCGCAGAGGAAACTGCCGATGAAACCGCTGGCTCCTGTGATGAGAATCTTCATGCCCTTCTTTACCATTTGCTCTGCACAGTCAGGGTTGCCCCCTTCTGCATATAGGTATAGATGTCATATCCTCCCTTCTTCACTCTGCAGAGGGCGAGTGTGTCCCCCTGCACTTCGCTCACAGTGAGGGTGCCGATGGGTGTGGTGCCGCTGTAGTTGCCTTGAGATACAGGTGCATAGACGGTGAAAGTGTCACCCTTTCTGATTTCGTTGGCATGGCCGAGGTTGACATAAACCGACTTGGCTTTCTTCTTCTGCTGCTCTGCTATGGAGAGGATGCTGCCCTGTACCTCCATGCGAGGCGCGGAGGCAGGATAGAGCGAGGCGAGTTTCTGGCCGATGGTGCCCGTGATGGAACGCTGAACCGATTCCATCGGGTCGGTGGAGTACATGCTGCTATAATTGTCTTCGTCCAGGTCGGCGGTCCAGAGGATCTCGCCTGTGCGGTAGTTGACGAGTTCCACGTGCACCTTGGCATATGCAAACCATCGCTCCACAGGACGTGGGCCTCTCTGTTCGGACGTGGGTTTCTTGTACTGTTCGCCTCGTTGTGTGGCAATGATGTCGCCCTTCAGGATGAGCAGGGGAACATCGCTCGCCAGTGCTGTGCTGGTGAACTCTCCATCGACGAGCGTGACACGAGGCACACGGCTGACTGCCGTGCGGATGTTGGCTTGCAAGGCATCGGCATCGATGGGGTTGGTGTAAACCTCGTTGGGGACAAATATGCCAGAGCGACCCCCCATCCACATCCGTCCGTCCATGCGGTCTCTTCCGAACCCCACAGAAACGGTGCGGGGGGCGTAAGCCTCGACGATGACATAGACAGGCGAACTGTAGTCCTGTTTGCTGCTGGCCGATGGCACCACGTAGCGTTGGGTTTCGCCCGCCACGGTGACGTGTACAATCTTGTTGGTGCCGTCCATGTCGCTGCGCACATTAGCCTCGATGCCCTTGTCGGCCAATGCCTGCTCCATCACCTCGCACCATGCAGCGTCGCTTGTTGATACTTGTGCCCATGCCATCGTGGGCATCAGGAGGGTGAGGAAGGGAAGGACTTTCAATGTCCTTTTTCCGAAAGAGTTGAGAGATTTCTTTAACATAATACGAAAAGTTTTGACCATTGATGTCGCAAAGTTATGAAAAAGAAACAAAAGGATTGCTTTCTTGACGAAAAAAAGACGGATTTTTGTGCCTCGGTCTTTCTTTCCTGATAATTTTTTTCTATCTTTGCGACAAAATGAAAACAATATACTATGGGAAAAAAAGAGTCGGGGCTCGTGAAATCGAGCATCAATAAGAGAGAGATGAGAGAAGCGTTGGTGGCTTTTCTGAAGAAAAACCCGGGGCGGTCGCTCCAACTGAAGAACATCTTTAGTGAGATGGGGCTGACGAAAACCCCGCTGCGGATGCTTTGTGTGGATTTGCTGAACGAGATGCACGATGCAGGCGACATCGTGAAGAATCATGACGGGAACCTCATCTATCGGGGTTCGGCTCATGTGGTGGAGGGTGTGTTCAACCGCACTTCGGGAGGACGCAACTATGTCGATACCGACGATGGGCTGGGCATTGCCATCTATGACGAGGACACCCATCATGCGCTACCTGGCGACCGTGTGAAGGTGAGCATCCATGCGAAAAAATATGGTCACCACAAGTTGCATGGCGAAGTGATGGAAATCGTGAAACGCCGGGAGAAGCCCTTTGTGGGCACACTCGATGTGCAGCATAGTGTGGCGTTCCTGCTGATGTCGTCGAACATTCTGCAGAGCGACATCATCATCCCTGTGGAGAAGTTGAACGGAGCCAAAAACGGACAGAAAGTGGTGGTGAGAGTGACCAGTTGGCCCATGGAGAAGCGCAACCCCATCGGCGAGGTGGTCGATGTGTTGGGACAAGAAGGAGAGAACAACACCGAGATGCATGCCATCTTGGCCGAATTTGGTTTGCCTTACAAATATCCCGCGAAGGTGGAAGAGGCGGCCAACCAAATCGATGCGGGCATCACAGAGGCGGAACTGTCTCAGCGAGAAGATTTCCGCAACACCTTCACCGTCACCATCGACCCGCGCGATGCGAAAGACTTTGACGATGCCATTTCCATCAAGCAGTTGAAGAAGGGCCTCTGGGAGGTGGGTGTGCATATAGCCGATGTGAGCCACTATGTGCTGGAGGGGTCTGTCATCGACCAGGAGGCACAGCAACGTGCCACGTCTATCTATCTGGTTGACAGAACCATCCCGATGCTGCCCGAACATCTGTGTAACCAACTCTGTTCGCTCCGCCCGGACGAAGAAAAACTGACCTTCTCTGTCATCTTTGAGATGAACGACGAGGCCGAAGTGCTGTCGCATCGCATCAGGCACACCATCATCAAGAGTTGCCGCCGCTACACCTACGAAGAGGTGCAGTATCTGCTGGAACAAAACGGTGAAGCACGTGACAATGAGTTGATTAGGCAAGGATTGGCACAGCCCACTCAGCCCATTCCTGCACAGGAAGTGCTGCCCGACACCGACCTCAACGCTTTCCGCGACAAACTGGAACCGATTGACCCCACGAGGTTGCCGCTCACCCCTGTGCCTGCCGACCACAGGAAGGGGCAGTATGCCGACGAACTCATCACGCTCAACCGCATGGCGCACCTTCTGCGCGACCAACGATTTAAGAATGGGGCCATCAACTTTGACCGTGAGGAGCCGCGCTTCGAGATTGACGAGAAGGGAAAGCCTATCCGCGTGTATTTCAAGCATGCGAAGGATGCCAACAAACTGGTGGAGGAGTTCATGCTGTTGGCCAACCGCACGGTGGCGGAAAGCATCGGCATGGTGAAGAAAGGGGAGACACCGAAGACGTTGCCCTATCGGATTCACGACATGCCCGACATCAACAAACTCGACAACCTGGCGGCGATGGCTTCGCGCTTTGGTTTCCGCTTGCAGACTCAGGGAAAGAAGGCCGATGTGGCCAAAAGCCTGAATCGGCTGCTGGACGATGTGAAGGGAAACAGGGTGCAGAACCTGGTGGAGATGGCTTCACTTCGTGCGATGCAGAAAGCCGTCTATTCTACTTATAATATAGGCCACTATGGTCTTGCTTTCGACTACTACACCCACTTCACGTCGCCCATCCGCCGCTATCCCGACCTGATGGTGCATCGTCTGCTCACTCGCTACGAGCAGGGAGGAGCATCGGCCAGCCAAAAGAAGTATGAGGCTCTGTGCGAACACTCGTCGCAGATGGAGCAGTTGGCAGCCAGTGCCGAGCGGGCCAGCATCAAGTATAAGCAGGTGGAGTTTATGGCAGACAAAGTGGGGCAGGAATTTGATGCCCACATCAGCGGTGTGAACGAGTTTGGCGTGTATGCAGAGATTGACGAGAATCATTGCGAAGGCAACATCCCCGTTCGCAATCTGGGTGATGAGGCTTTCGATTTCGACGACAAAAACTTCTGCCTCGTGGGTCGTCAGACACATCACTGCTTCTCTTTGGGCGACCCCATCCGCATCATGGTGGTGCATGCTGACCTCTTCCACAAGCAGTTGGAGTATGAACTTGTCAGCCACGAATCATCGCTCTATCCAAACTCCAAGCCTGCCTTCTATGAGCCTGTGGCCCATGCCGAAAAAAGAGGTGCCAAGCACAAGGGCAAGGCACCTAAACGTGAACGTAAGAATGGAGGTCGGCAGAAGATGCGAAAGAGGTGAGCGATTGCCAATCCCTCCAACTGTTTGATTGTACGTGGAAAAAGGAGAGGGTTAGAACTTGAACTCGACGGCAAAGCGGATACCGTTCTTCTTCAACTTGTCGCCTCCGTAGATGTCGGGCATGTCGTTGTAACTGAGTCGGCGGACATACTGGATGGTGAGCACCTTGAAGATGTTGCTGATGCCGACTGAGAGTTCCATGTAGGGTTTGTTGCCCATCACGAAGGAGGTCTGATGGCCGTCGCGTGTGGGGAAGACAAAGAGGCTGTTGTCGCCGGTGCGGACGAAGGGGTTGTTCTTGTCGGAGAGGTGTCCGAAGAGCATCTTGAAGCCGATGTATTCGCGCAGTTTCATCTTCTTCAGCAAGGGAATGCGGTTGAGGATTTTTCCGTCGAAACTCCAGTTGATGAACAGCGAGGCGTAGCGGTCGTTGAGGAACTCCATGTTGCGTAGCATGTTGAACGACCAACTGTCGAACTGCACGAAGTAGGAGAGGTTCGACTGTGGAGTGAAGAGCATGGGGAAAGGTACCTTGTTCCACTGCACTCCGCCTTTCAGATATGCCTCGATGGAGCCGCATGCACCTGGCAGCCAGAATTTCTTGAAGATGGTGGCCTCGGTGATGTTGTAGTTATACTGACCGCCCATGAAACCATCCACGCCGATGGTGTGTTCGAGCGTGAAGATAGGAGCGTCCTTGTTGATGCGCAGACGTTGCTGCTTGCTGTTGATGAACGTTTCGCGCGGAGCATAGCGGAAGCCCAGTTTCACGTCAGTCGTCTTGATGTGCGGCACCACAGTGTAGGAACTGTGGTTGAAGTCACCGTTGCGCAGATAGACGAGTTTCCCCGTCGGCGTCAGTTTCGAGTGGTCGATGCTGGCAGTCCAGGTGATGTAGTTGTTGGTTTCGTAGTTCAGTTTCAGTTTCAGGTCGTTCACATACATCATCTGATCTACCTTGCTGGTCTTGAACGAACTGTACATGTTGTCCTTCGTCGTGCCAGAGAACTTATCGACGGGCGACATGTCGTCATACATGCACGTGGCCGTGATGCTGCGGCGTGGGAACTCATGCGCCATGTACTTCTTCTTGTTGAACGAATACTCCACTTCGGCCTTATATTTCCACTTCTTATCCTTTGCGCCGTAGGCACCATAGCCGCGCACGAAGAGGTGTGGCGAGAGGTTGCCGGTGGTTTGGAGCGAAGCCTGATAGCGCATGCCGTCAATGTCGTTGTGGGAGATGATGGCATTGAGGGGGATGAAGTCAATCTTGTTGGGCTTCTTGGTCAGTTCGATAGAGTTTTCCACCACAGCCGTCAGGAGGAACTTCCAGAAGCCGCCAAGGTCTTCGTTGATTTTATCCACCGACTTGCCCAGGTTGCTCTCCGTGTTGGTGAGCGGAATGGGACGTATGCTTGCCCAATAGGTAGAGTCCTTGAACTCGGCATCGGCCATCACGCGGTCAATCTGGGGCGACTTGAAGGCTTTCTTGTCCTCGATGGGGTCGAAGCGGTAGTTGCTGTACTGCGAGTAGCGTTGGCTCTGGAACTTGATGGCTCCGTAGAGACCTTTCAGTTCCACAATCATGTCATCCACTTTCAGCACACGCTCGCCGGTGGGCAGCGTCATGAACTCCTGAATCACCAGCAGGTTCTCCACAAAGTTCACGCCCGAATTGCGAGGAATGTTCAGCATCGCCTTCTTCACTTGGTTCTGGCTGTCGTCGGTGATGTAGAGATGGCCGGCGAAGCCAAAATCCTGCGTGTTGTTGGGCAGAAATGCTACGTCGATGCACCGCTCGTTATCCACCATGATGGTGTCCTGTATGAAGAAATGGTAGAAGGCGATGGCTTCGGAGGTGGAGATGGGACTGATGAAAGGATGCTGCAGCAGGCGGATGTTGTCCTTGTAGATATCCACATCGGTGAAGATGTCCTTCACGTAGGTGGTCAGCATCTCGCCCGACGAGAGCATCGACTGGAAGCCGTCGCTGCGTTTGGCATGCACAGTTGTCTTTGTCGCCTTGGGCTCTTTTCGGTAATTTTCTTCCGACTGCGTTTCTGTCACCATGATGGGGATAATCAACTTACCCGTCTCGGGACACACTTCGGCGATGGTGCTCTTCTCCACATCGTTGTAGGCAAACGTCTGTTTCTCATACTTGTCGAAATGGTAGAAGTCCTTCTCCTTGATGTCGCTCAGCCGTTTGTTGGCAATCACCTTGCGCATCAGTTCGACAGCAGGGTTGTTTTTACGCGAGTACTTGATTTTCCGCTTCTTCACCACCACCTCGTTGAGCATGATGTCATCCGAGTACATTTTTATGGTGCTGTGAATCTCTTTCTGAGCCTTGTTCACTGTCACCGTGACAGGTTTGTAGCCCAGATAAGTGATTTCCAACTTGTTGTGTTCGGGCATGATGGGGAGGACGAAGTTGCCGTCGATGTCGGTGGCCTTTCCCTCCGATGTGCCGACAATCTTCACCGATGCAAAGGGAATGGGTTCCCCATTGCTGCCATCAATCACTTGGCCGTAGAACTGAGCAAAAGAAACCAAAAAAGAAAAACTAAAAACGAAAAGCAAGAAAATCTTTTTCATTGGAAAAAACTTTATTTGAAGTGAAAAGTGAAGAATCTTAAGTGAAAAGTTAAAAGTTAAAAACTAAAAGTTTAAGTTACCTTACCCCCCTGATGGTACACACCCCAAATGGAGGATACTTTAACTTTTAGTTTTTAACTTTTAACTTTTCACTTAATTAGTCCTCAATCAGGCACACCCCGGTCATCTCCTTGGGCTGTTCCAGACCCATGATGTGGAGGATGGAGGGAGCCACGTCGGCCAGCACACCGTCCTTCACTTTGGCATTCTTGTTCTCCGTCACGTAGATGAACGGAACGGGGTTCAGAGAGTGTGCCGTGTTGGGAGTGCCGTCGGGGTTGAGGGCGTTGTCTGCATTACCGTGGTCGGCAATGATGATGGTCTCGTAGTCGTGAGCCTTGGCGGTCTCCACCACCTCGTTCACACACTGGTCAACAGCCACCACAGCC
This sequence comes from Prevotellaceae bacterium UBA4359, assembly GCA_002393555.1. GTDB lineage: Bacteria > Bacteroidota > Bacteroidia > Bacteroidales > Bacteroidaceae > Minthosoma. The sequence continues at coordinate 1,510 of DGSP01000050.1, read as the reverse complement.
TTCTCGATGGCCTCATACACACCCGTGTGTCCCACCATGTCGCCGTTGGCGAAGTTCACCACAATCCAGTCATACTTGTCTGTCTTGATGGCCTCCACCAGTTTGTCCTTCACCTCGTAGGCCGACATCTCAGGCTTCAGGTCGTAGGTGGCCACCTTAGGCGAGTTCACCAGGATTCTGTCCTCGTTCTCGTAAGGCTCTTCGCGACCGCCATTGAAGAAGAAGGTCACGTGTGCATACTTCTCAGTCTCAGCCGTGTGCAACTGCTTCAGACCCTTCGATGCGATGTATTCGCCCAGCGTGTTCTCCACATTCTCCTTGGGGAAGAGGATGTGCACACCTGTGAAGGAAGCATCGTAGGGAGTCATGCAGTAGTACTGCAAGCCGGGGATGGTCTTCATGCCCTGCTCCTCCATGTCCTTCTGGGTCAGCACGATGGTGAGTTCCTTGGCGCGGTCGTTGCGGTAGTTGTAGAAGATGACCACATCGCCTTCCTTGATTCTGCCATCCACATTGCAGTTGATGAGTGGCTCCATGAACTCGTCGGTGTTCTTGTGCTCCTCGGTGTGAGAGTCGTAGCACGACTGCACACCTTCCACCATGTCAGCCACCTCGCGGCCCTTACCGTGCACGAGTTGGTCGTAAGCCACCTTGATGCGGTCCCAGCGCTTGTCGCGGTCCATGGCATAGAAACGGCCAATGATAGAGGCGATGGCACCTGTGCCCACCTCGTCGATGTGCTTCTGCAGGTCGGCAATGAAGCCCTTGCCCGATTTGGGGTCGGTGTCACGACCGTCCATGAAGCAGTGCACATAGCAGTTCTCGATGCCATACACCTTGGCGATGTCGATGAGTTTCAGGATGTGGCCGAACGAAGAGTGAACGCCGCCCGTCGAGGTCAAGCCCATGAGGTGAACGCTCTTGCCGTTCTCCTTTGCATAACTGTAGGCCGACTTGATTTCGGGGTTCTCCAAGATGCTGCCATCGGCACAGGCGCGGTTAATCTTCACCAAGTCCTGATACACGATGCGTCCGGCACCGATATTGAGGTGTCCCACCTCCGAGTTGCCCATCTGTCCGTCGGGCAGACCCACGTTCTCGCCCGATGCCTGCAACTGAGAGTGAGGATAGTTTTCATTCAGATAGTCCATGTAGGGTGTCGGAGTCTGATAAATCACGTCACCCTTACCCTTGTCACCGATTCCCCATCCGTCGAGAATCATCAAAAGTGCTTTCTTAGCCATTGTATTGTCTTATTTTTTAGTTATTTAGAGAGTTCTCTATTGGGTACAAAATTTTCCACGTTGCAAAGGTACGACAAAAAAATGAGGTTTGCGACACTTTCGGAAAGTTTAACGCACTTTTTGGGAAAAAATCTAAAATCCGCTTGCGTATGTGCTCAATCAAGAGTGGCGGTAACCTTGCGGACAACCATTAAGATTATTGTTAATTAACGTCAGTTCGATGAATTCCAACAAGAATAATTCATGATTGAAGTTTCGGATGCTTT
>DGSP01000020.1 GCA_002393555.1 Prevotellaceae bacterium UBA4359 | reverse complement strand
ACGTGAGTTCGACGTAAGCCTTATGCAATAAGTCTGCTTCTGTCGATGATTTCTATATTCATTTCGGGCTTCTTTGGTAGCAGGTTATAAGCAATAAGTCCGGCGAACAGATTGGTGGCAAAGTTGTCGATGGAACGGTGTCTGGTATGTTCAATCTGGCATACATTCTTCAACTCGTCATTCACGGTCTCAATAACTGAGCGTTTCCTTAGCATGAGCTTGTCATAGAGGTTCATCAGCGAGTTCTTCATATTCTTTTTTATCTTCGTGACCAAATGTATATCGTCAACGAACAGCATTTCAAAAAGGTCCTGACTGATGTATCCCCTGTCGGCAAAGAGTTTTCCAAAAAGTTTCTCCGTGAACCGGCTGTCCTTCAGCGGTGCCCTGTCATCCACATTGCCCGGTGTAAGCTGCCATTGTATGATTTCGCCCTTGTCATTGATGACCAGATGCAACTTGAATCCATAGAACCATCCCATGGTACACTTGCCCTTGGCCGCCCAGCCCTTCATCGTCTTGTGCATGTGCATCCGCTTGATGTGGCACGACACCAGCGGTGTGGAGTCTATGATGGAAATGCCCGTGCATTTGCCCAGGGCGCAGGTCTGAAGGAACAGCAGCAGGTGAAGGGCCACCTGTGCCTGTCGCTCCACGAAACGGTTGTAGGATACCGTATGGGGAAATTCCTTGCGCATATGCTGACAGACGTAGCCGAGGTAGAAGGACTTGAGGTCGCGGAAATGCATGGTGTGGAACAGCACCAGTATCGTCATCACCTCGCTGTCGGAAAGACGGCATGGACGGTTGCGACGCCGCTTGCCTGAGGTGTCAACCAGTTTTTTTTTCAACTCTGGATTAAAATATTTGCAGAATTCGTCGAGAATACAGAAAATTTCTATTAAATTTGCAGTCGCCATAGGAGTGAGTGTTATTTGTATCTGTTTGATTTTCACCCACAAAGGTACAAAAAATATTTCACTCCTACAACTTTTTGAACACTTTTCTTACATCGAACTCACGTTAACTGAGTATGGGCGAGAGGCGAGGGCAGGGGGATGGGTAGGCCGGGTCGGCATTGCGGATGAGGATGTCGGCATCGTGGGCACTGATGTAGGCGAAGAGGATGTTGGGAATCATGTTCTTCAGCACCCGCTTGGGGTGACCATCCACGTCTTTCCACTGATAGTGGCGGGGCACATATACATAGTACCCTGCGCCAATCATGTCGTCGGCTGCCAGATTTTCTCGTCCATACGATGCTCGGAGGACGAACCAAGATTTTGTTGGGTCAGGGGCATAGGCTACCGACACCCCCGCATGTTTGTTTTCTGCTTTTGGGATGGCTGCGGGGGTAAGCCTGCAGCAGGAGTCTTTTTCCGCTATGCGAACATTACTCAATGTATCCATATCGGCCTCTTCCTATGTCGTGGTTCTGCCTGTCCTTCTGTCTCTTGAAGGCCCCAGAATCACCTTCTGCCGCTCGGTGGCGACAGGACATAAAAAACGTGGAATCGTCGCTTGTCCGTTCCACTGACTGAGGCTCTCGCATTGCCTATTAGGATAAAACAGACAACGTCAGAGCCCACGCCGATATGAATATAGTAATCCCTTCATGGTCAGTCCTATGCCAGAGGCATGTACTGAGGGGAAAGGGGACTTATAAACACATCCCAGGGACATCTACCGTTGCTCTGTCCAAGACCCTAATTTTGAATTTGCGAGATTCAGTCAGTCTCAAACAAAGCGCAAAGTAAACGCCTTTCTATGTATCATTCTCGCTACCCTCCCATCCGCATTGTGGTCTTGTGGCCACGTTGCCCGGCGCGAGCGTTTGGCTGAAACATGGGCTTGGGCAGATGCGTCTGCCTTTGCTGCTGATTCAACGTTGGCGAGAAATCGGCGGCAAAGTTACGACAATTTTTCAAATGCGACAAAAAAAGGAGAAAAAATGTTGCTTGTGCTTGTAAAGTCCGCAGAACGGGTACTTCTTTTGTTGTGTGCAGAGTAGAGAAAAGCGGCGAGGTGTGAAAATGGGAAATTTTCACACCTCGCCGCTTTTCCGTTGATTATTCATCAAAAAGTTCCTTCTCAATACTCGTCCTCTTCTCCTTTGTGCTTTGCGCCAGTTTGTTCGGCCTTCCTTCGTTGCCCTCCAAACAGCCGAGCACTGCACCCCGAGTCATCGTATTAACGTGAGTTCGAAAAATTCCAAGTGCTCGAAGTTTGGAGTATAGCGATGAGTAAACACCTTTCCGACATAAAGTGGTGATTCTCTTTTCCAGCACATGCAGTCTAGTACAGAAACAATCCCATTAAGCATTGATGACATCTATCATTTTGTCAATGTCACATACCCCAACCTGTCTTTTTCTTCGTGCCGTCCCAATTGGTAAGTTCACCGTTGGAACAGCCACTACCTGAACTAATACCGCCTCTGCCGCCAGCGGCAAGGAGTAGATTCGCCATCAAATCTTTGGAAACCTTCAGCACATCACAAAATTGCCGAGTGCGTGATGCTGTAATATCAGCTTTGAACTCGGATATACCAGTCCATGACACTTTCTCTAACAAATAGGCGGTAGCCATCCTGCGTTGCTTTTCGTCAATTGGGTCGAGGCCATGCCTGAATGCCTCAGCAATGATATCTATAAGTCTTCTTTCCTCTCAATCTATTACCTCCCAATGGCCACCTTTGTCTGGACCAACACGTTTAATTATTCCTTGATTCTGTAAAGACCTGATATGTTTAGCGACAGTTCGACGAATAATTCCTATGGAATCAGCCATTTCCTGTGTTGTCACATAGGGGTTCTCACGGATTAAGTTTAATATTTTCTGTGTACTTTTCTGTGTACTTTTCTGTGTACTTTTCTGTGTAGTATCAATTTCACTGCCCTGCAAAGTTGGAACATAAGGGATTTCTATGCGGTAAACGTCCTGCTCCTCAATAACGGGCTCCTTACCATTAGCATAGAGCGGAGTGTACTTGAACATCTTCCTCATACCACTACCAAGCTCTTCTACGATTCCCATTTGAGAGAACACCTTGGCAATCTTTGGATTCTTGCGATGCGGACGCATTGTCTGGAGATCGATATGCCCATAGACGTATGGGATGTTCCAGTTTTCGGTAACGATACTATCACGATAGATGGTAAACGTCGTTGGATAAGCACTGCTATACTCACGATGAATTATCATGTTCAGTACCACCTCTCGTAGGATTGTATCACGAAGACTGAAACGCTGTATGCCTTCAATATAGGGCTGTTCTGGCAGATGCTTCTTGATGAAAGCCATCATAATAGGATATGCCTTCAGCAGATTACAACTCAACAGTTCCCGGTCATCATAGAGTTCAGTATTGTTTACACGGCAAAGCAAATCTATGCGATAAGCAGGAAGGGCTGTGGTGATGGCATGACTATTACCAAACAAAAGAATAGCAGCCAGCGTCAATCCTTCTTTACCCGTTTCAGGGTCAACAGCAAGCAACTCTGCCGAGCGTATAATTTCTTCGTTCGACAGATTGAGCCAAGGATGTTGTGAGTTCTCAATGCGGATGCCCCTTCTCAACTCATTGAATGCTTCCTCATCCAAATCCTTCATTCCCAGCATCGGATAAACCCTATCCTCTGTCTTCAACCTACTCTTACGTATAAACAAGTTCGCAATCTGTTCAGTACTGCGTAGTTCAAAGTCACCATCTTGGTTGCGGTCAAAGAAGACACCTTTGTAGCTGTGCCCCTGAGTACTTTCAGGTACATAGCAATAGATGACCTTCTTGCCATCTATATCCATTGGCTCAAAGTTCAGATAGTAAGTAGGTTTGAACAGCTGTGGATTATTCATATCCTTTGCCAACTGGTCTAACTGCTCCTGAACTTTCGAGGGATTGATACCGACGACGTTTCTATCATTATCAACGCCCAAGACTACATGACCACCTCTGCGATTCAGAAACGCACAGATAGATTCATATACCTTACGAGCCAGGCTGTCTTTCGACTCTTTTAACTCGACTTCGGTTCCCTCACCTTGCGATATAATCGCTTTTAGCTTTTCTGGTGTCATCATTATTTCTGTTTGACGCTGCAAAATTACCTTTTTTCGTTGAGATTCTTTCACAACAAGGCTTCAAAAATGCTGATTTTCCGAAAGTTTGTTTCAAATTGGCTCTAACAAGCCAAGATTTAGCACAAACTATGTAAGACAATAAAAACACCAGCGAGACAAACAAATAAAAATTGCTTATCTCGCTGGTATTAAATGTTTTAGACTTAAATGTAAGCCTTAATACTCGTCCTCTCCTCCTTTGTGCTTTGCGCCAGTTTGTTCGGACTTCCTTCGTTGTCCTCCAAACAGCCGAGCACTGCACCCCGAGTCATCGTATTAGACAGTCAGTCTAATACTCGTCCTCGTCCCAGAGGAAGTCTTCTTTCGAGGGGTAGTCGGGCCAGATTTCTTCGATGGATTCATAGACATCGCCCTCGTCTTCAATTTCTTCAAGGTTCTCAATCACTTCGAGTGGTGCGCCGGAGCGTGTGGCGTAGTCGATGAGTTCCTCCTTGGTGGCAGGCCAGGGAGCGTCCTCCAGTTTTGATGCTAATTCAAGTGTCCAATACATGATATTGAGTGTTTTAGTTGTTGAGTTGTTTGGTTGCAGGGTGGATTGGTCGAAATCCGCCCTTTCTTTTTGGGCGTGCAAAAGTACGACTTATTTTGTTCTCTTCCAAATTATTTCAGGATGTTTTTCGTCGGCATTGAGTTTTCGTGCCAGGACGAAGAGGTAGTCGCTGAGGCGGTTGACGTAGGCAACCACGAGTGTATCGACCTCGGCTCCGTCTTCGGCAAGGGCGAGGATGCGTCGTTCGGCGCGTCGGCACACGGTGCGGCACACGTGGCAGAGGGCGGCGGCTCGGCATCCTCCGGGCAGGATGAAGGCGCGGAAGGGTGGCAGGGTGGCGTTGATGCGGTCTATCTCTTGTTCGATGGTGGTCACCATCTCTTGGGTCACGATGTTGCCGGTTCTCACTTCTTGCTGGCTGTTGTCGGTGGCCAGATAGCCGCCCACGACGAAGAGGGTGTTCTGCACTTCGGTGAGGCATTGCTGGTCGTGGGTGTCGGTGCAGTAGGTGATGAGCAGACCGATTTGTGAGCAGAGTTCATCTACTGTGCCATAGGATTCGAGTCGTGTGCAGGTTTTGCTGACGCGCTGTCCGCCTATGAGTGAGGTTTGGCCTTGGTCGCCTGTTCGGGTGTAGATTTTCATGAGTTAGGAGTTAGGAGTTAGGAGTTAGGAGTTGGGAGTTAGGAGTTTAGAGGATGTAATTTTGTTTGATGCGTTTGGGGTCGAAGATGACGAGTCCGCGCCGGCGCATGTCGAAGGTGATGATGGCTCGTGGGTCATCTACGATGCGGTTCCACAGGTCGGCGTTCTCGTTGTGGGTGTGTTCGACGATGAGGATGGTGTCGGGGGTGACGTGTGGCATGAGTGCGTCGTAGTGCGTGTCTGCGGCGTTTCCTTTTTCGTCGATGAGGAGGATGGGGCATCCCCTGTAGTGGTTTCTGATGCGGAAGAGTTGCTGTTGCAGGGGGGTGTTGAGGTGTTGCTCCTGATAGGCATAGTAGGCGGCAGGCTCGAAGAGCACATCGCGGATGAGTTCGTAGGCCCAGGGCGACTGCACACCAAACCCGCGCCGATGGAGGGCGCGGGCGGGTGAGGTGAGGATGAGGTGTGTGGTGCGTCGCAGGTTCATTTTTTGCGGTTATGCTGTTTTTGCGATTATGCGGTGATGGTGGTTGGGCGGTGATGTGGTTTGGTGGTTGTTTTGGGGGAGGGGGTGTTGTTGGTGTCTTTTTCTTCTTTGTGGTTGGGCACGGTGAAGACGAAGCGCGCGCCGTTGTCGTACCGTGTGTCGAGGTGGATGTCGCCGCCGAGGGCTTGTGCGAGGAGTCGGCACATGTAGAGCCCGAGTCCGAGTCCGGGGCTGTATTGGTCCAGTTTCTCGAAGTGTTTGAAGATGACTTCGGCCTTGTCGGGTGGGATGCCTGGGCCTGTGTCGGTCACGACGAACTGGATGCTGTCGTTCTCTGTGTAGTGTGCTACGTTGAGGGTGATGGAGCCGCTGGTGGTGTATTTGCAGGCATTGGCGAGCAGGTTGTGCAGCACTTGCCCGATGCGCTGTCGGTCAGAGCGGAGCATGAGTCCCTTTTCCATGGGCTGGTAGGTGAACTTCACGTCTTCGTTCAGGAGTTCGCGCACATCTTCCATGCGTTCGTAGCAGAGTGTATCGACGCTGAACCGGCTGAACTTGAAGTCGTAGTTTCCCACCTCCATGTTGCTCACGTCGATGATTCGGTCGAGGGTGGAGAGCAGTTGGTCGTTGCTTTCCTTGATGTAGCCGTTGTAGAGGGCGCGGTCTTCGTTGCTGAGGTCGTTCGACATGAGTTGTGCGAAGCCCATGATGGCGTTGAGCGGTGTGCGTATCTCGTGGCGCATGTTTTGGATGAAGACGGTCTTCACGCGGTCGGCAATGGTGGCTTGGTCGAGTGCTTTCTGCAGTTCGTTGGCGCGTTTTTTCTCGATGGCCACGCTGTTTTGCCGCCATCCGAGCAGGAGGGTGACGCCGATGCTGAGTGCCAGCAGGATGAAGGTGGCGATGAGGGAGTTTCGCTTGGTTTGTTCCGTCTGTTCCGTTATCTCCTGTGTTTCGGTGTATTTGGAGTTGATGAGCGGGAAGTATCTCGACACATCGAGCGAGAGGCTGCGCGAGGGGTAGTTGTTGGCATCTTCCATCATGCAGAGCAGGTAGTTGTAGGCGCGGTTGATGTCGGTCTCGTAGAGTGCGTGTGTGAGTCGGATGAGTGCATTGTATTCGGTGGCTCCGTTTTCGATTTTCTCAATGGCGGCTTGGGCCAGATAGGCCACGTGGTTTTCCCGGTTGTTCAGTTGCCTGTTGATGGTGGCCAGTGCCAGGAGCAGTTGTGCATGCTCTTTCCCCTGTGCCTGTGGCAGCACTCTCATGATGTCGGCCTGCGCTCTGTTGGGGCGGTTGAGATAGGCATCCTTGTTGGCCGCCGTGAGGCTTCTCACGATGGGGGTGGGGTGGAGGGCGAGGATGTGGTCGTAGTAGGCAATCACGTTCTTTTCCTCGTCATGCACCATGTTGATGTCGGAGATGTAGTCGGCAATCTTCTCGTAGTTGGCCAGGCAGATAGTATAATAATGTATCTGCTCCTCCTCTGAGAGTTGGTCGGGCTGGATGTTGGCTGTGAGGTTGTTGGCCTTGTGGTAGAGGCCCATGATGCCATAGACGTGCGACTGGTTCAGTTGCACCCATGCGCGCAGATTGGGGTCGGTCTTGTATTGCGGCGACTTCTCCATGCGCTCCAGAGTCCGCAGGGCACCTCGTCCGTCGAAGTCGCTGTATGCCTCGAAGAGTTCCTTGCACTTGTCGATGTATTGGGCCGAGGGGCAGGAGTTGACGATGCGCTCGATGCTGTCGGCGCGCGTCTGCCGCAGTTGCTGGTATTGTTTCTTGTGTGCAATCACGCTGTCCAGTTCTGTCAAGAGCATCTCTACCTCCTGCTTGCTGTAGTTGGTGTGCTGGGCAAGCAAGGCGGCAGGCAGGAGAAGCGCAATGGTTAATATGACAAAACAAGTGTGTCGCATCAGTCCACTAAAAGTCAGAAGTTAGTAGTTGTTGTCTGAGTCATGTGAAAACTTTGGACAAATGTAGTGATTTATTTCTTCAAAAGCACAAAAAAGATGTGTTTTTTTCTTTTGGCGACTTAAAAAGCGTCGGATGCAAGGCTTTTTTTGATGTTTTGTATTACCTTTGCATGAAATTACAGAAAACATGGAGCAAGTAGCGCGCATCAATCTTCCTGTGGTCGATTCGACCAACCTGTTTGTTCGCGAGATGCTGGCCGAGGAAAGCACGGGCCGCGTGATGTCGGCCAGCGAGTTGGCGGGCTTCACGCTGGTGGTGGCCGACGACCAGACTCATGGGCGCGGTCAGCAGGGCAACTCGTGGGAGACCGAAAAAGGGAAAAATCTGACCTTCTCCCTGCTGTGCCATCCCGGCTTCATCCGCCCGTCGGAGCAGTTCCTGCTCTCGCAGTGCATGGCCGTGGCAGTCAGAGAGGCTTTGGCCGCCTGTGTGGAAGGGGTGGAGGTGAAGTGGCCCAACGACATCTATGTGGACGACCGAAAAATCAGCGGCACCCTGATAGAGTGCGACCTGCAGGGCAAGCACATTGCCAACTGCATCATCGGCGTGGGCATCAACATCAACCAGACGGAGTTTTGCAGCGATGCCCCCAACCCCACCTCCCTCCGTCTGCTCACAGGTCGCGACCACGACCGCGAACAGGTGCTGTCCGCCATCATGGACGGTTTCCAGCGATACTATGGATGGTTGCAGGAGGGGCGCAACGAAGCCCTGCGCGAACGCTACATGCAGCACCTCTATCGGCGTGTCGGCATGCACCGCTACAGCGATGTGCGCGGCGAGTTCATGGCCGAGATAGCAGGCATCGAACCCACGGGACACATGCTTCTGCGCTTCGAAAACGGACAAGTGGTGCGCTACGAGTTCAAGGAAGTCCGCTTCGAGCCAGACACCACCTCTTCAACCCCAGTTCCACATCCTCAATAGTGTGCCTTCGATAGTACCTCAGTACTTCTTCGGCAGTACTCTAATCCTGCTACGGCAGTACTGAAGTACTCCTTGGTAAGTACTCCGGTACTTTTGAAGGAGGAGAAAAGTGAGGACTAAGCAGGACTTCAGTCCTGACGAAAGAATACTTCCATCCTGACGAAAAAATACTAAAACAAATATAAAGCATTGAATCCGAAGACTATACACATTGACGACTACAACTACGACCTGCCCGATGAGCGCATAGCGAAGTATCCGCTGGCCGAGCGCGACAGCAGCAAGTTGTTGGTCTATCAGCATGGCGAGGTGAGCCAGGACGTGTTCACCTCCCTGCCCAAGTATCTGCCCCAAGGAGCCTTGATGGTGTTCAACAACACCAAGGTCATTCAGGCGCGACTGCATTTCCGCAAGGCATCGACCGACGAAGGGCTTGGTGCCCTCATCGAGGTGTTTTGCCTCGAACCAGCCGTGCCCAACGACTACCAGTTGAACTTCTCGCAGAAAGGGACGGTGCAGTGGTACTGCCTGGTGGGCAATCTGAAGAAATGGAAAGAGGGCAAACTCTTCCGTGAGATTGAGATGCCCGACGGCGCGACCGTGACGCTCTCGTGCGAACGGAAAGGGCTGCACGGCACTTCCCACATCATCGAATTTACGTGGAACGGCGACTACACCTGGGCCGAACTGCTCGACGCAGTGGGCGAACTGCCCATTCCGCCCTATCTGAACCGCAAGACAGAGGAGAGCGACAAGACGACCTATCAGACGGTCTATTCCAAAATCAAAGGCTCGGTGGCCGCTCCCACGGCAGGACTGCACTTCACCGAGCGGGTGCTCAAGGCACTCGACGAGGCTGGCATCGACCGTGAGGAACTGACCCTCCACGTGGGGGCTGGCACGTTCAAACCTGTGAAGAGCGAAGAGATAGGTGACCACGACATGCACACGGAACACATTGCCGTGCGCCGTCAGACCATCGAGAAACTCATTGCCCATGGCGGCGAAGCCATTGCCGTAGGCACCACCAGTGTGCGCACCCTCGAAAGCCTCTACTACATGGGCCTCCTGGCCATGCAGGGGAAAGAAGACCTCCACGTGCCCCAGTGGCTGCCCTACGGAGGAAGCGAAGACACCGCCAGTAGTGTGTGCTGCGACTCGGCCGCAGCAGGAAAAACAAGCACTCTCAACTCTCTCCGCGCTCTCCTCTCCTACATGGACAGCCGCCACCTCGACGTGCTCCACTCCTCCACCCAAATCATCATCGCCCCAGGCTATCGCTACCACATCGTCACCCGCATGGTCACCAACTTCCATCAGCCTAAATCGACCCTGCTGCTGCTCGTGTCTGCCTTCCTCAATGGCGACTGGCGCAAGGTGTATGACTATGCCCTCTCTCACGACTTCCGCTTCCTCAGTTATGGCGATTCCTCACTTTTAATTCCTTGAGATATGATGAAAGACAATAACGAAGAAATGTTCCCCATTGTCGATGCCGACGGCAACATCACGGGTGCCGCCACACGCGGCGAGTGTCACAGCGGCTCCATGCTGCTGCATCCCGTGGTGCATCTCCACGTGTTCAACAGTCGGGGCGAACTCTACCTGCAGAAACGACCTGAGTGGAAAGACATTCAGCCGGGCAAGTGGGACACCGCCGTGGGAGGACACGTCGATTTGGGCGAGTGTGTGGAAGACGCCTTGCGGCGCGAGGTGCGCGAGGAACTGGGCATCACCGACTTCACGCCGGAGCGTCTCACGCAGTATGTCTTCGAGAGCAGCCGTGAGCGCGAACTCGTCTTTGCCTACAAGACCGTGTATGACGGCCCTGTCACCCCCTCCGACGAACTGGACGGTGGCCGTTTCTGGACACCTGAGGAAATCCGTGAGAACCTCGGCAAGTGCATCTTCACGCCCAACTTCGAAAGTGAACTGGAGAAAACTCAACTAATTAAACCATAACCTATCATGAAAAAGTTACTATCACTTTTATCACTGAGCCTTTCACTCACAATGGCTTATGCTCAACACGACATTTGGATTGACATCAACGGAGTGCGCGACCTCACCGCCGACTCCATCGACATTGCCAATCAGGTGCGTCCCGTGCCTGGCAGCAGTCGCAAGGGCAACAACCCCGTGCTCTTTCTGGTGGGCAACAGCACCATGCGCACCGGCACCCTCGGCAATGGCAACAACGGCCAGTGGGGATGGGGATTCTATGCCCACGAATACTACGACGAGAACAAAATCACGGTGGAGAACCATGCGCTGGGAGGCACTTCGCCACGCACCTTCTACACCAACCTCTGGAAGCCTGTGCTGGAAGCCGTGAAGAAGGGCGACTATGTGTTCCTCGAACTGGGCCACAACGACAACGGCCCCATCGACTCCATCCGTGCCCGCTCTTCCTATCGTCCCAATGGAGTGCTGGAGGTGAAGGAGGACTCCATCTCCATCTATAATAAGGTGACGAAAAAGCAGGAAACGGTCTATACTTTCGGAGGTTATACCCGTCGCTTCATCAACGAGATTCGTGCCAAGGGAGCCACACCCGTCCTCTTCACGCTCACACCTCGCAACGACTACGAGAAGGATGACCCCAAGCGCATCCAGCGCAAACTCACCGACTTCACACCGGCCATTTTTGCCATCGGAAAGGAAACCAACACGCCCGTCATCGACCTCAACGACATCTCGGCCCTGAAACTGGAGAAGTATGGCCCCTGGAAAACCGACTATCACTTCTATCTCGACAAGATTCACTCGTCGGCCTACGGGGCCCGCATGAACGCCCAGAGTGCAGCCGAGGGCATCATGGCTTCGACCGACCCGCAACTGGCGGTGTTTAAGACTTATCTGAATGACAAGGTCATTCCCAAGCGTTGCGACCAGAAGCGCAAGGCTGGCTTGCCTATGGTCTTCCTCTGTGGCGACTCCACGGGCAAGAACGAGGACAAGAACCCCGACGGCATGTGGGGGTGGGGCAGTCAGGGCTACACCGTGTTCGACAGCACCAAGTGTGTGTTTCAGAATCAGGCCAAAGCGGGTCGCAGCACTCGCACCTACATCGACGAAGACCGTTGGGAGGAGGTGTATAACTCGCTCCTGCCAGGCGACGTGGTGCTCATCCAGTTTGGCCACAACGACATTGGCGGCATCAAGGACGGCAAGGAGCGTGGCGTGATTGCCTGCTCGAAGGACTCCAGCCACGTCTATCACATGGAGAGCAGCGGCATCTACAAGGTCATCTACTCCTACGGCTGGTATCTGAAGAAGATGATACGCGACACACAAGAGAAGGGTGCCATCCCGGTGCTGCTGTCGCTCACGCCCCGCAACGAGTGGCATGAGGGAAACGGGCACAGCCGTGGCTTTATCTATCCTGTGAAAGAGAAGAAGGGTAAACTCTACATCGAACGCCGCAACGAGACCTACGGCGTGTGGTGCCGCGACGTGGCTAAAGAGACGGGCTGCACTTTTGTCGATGTACACAACATCACGGCCAATGCTCTCGACAAGATGGGCAAGAAGAAGGCCGCACAGTACTTTAACCATGACCACACTCACACCTCCCTGAAAGGGGCGCGCCTCAATGCCCAGAGCGTGGCACGTGGTCTGCACGAGGTGGGAAGCCCCGTGGCTTGGTTGCTGAAGAAATGAGATGACAACAGATGAAATATACATGGCCCTTGCCTTGGACGAGGCAAAGGCCGCACTGGCACAGGACGAGATACCCATCGGTGCTGTGGTGGTGGCGAACGGACAGGTGATAGGCCGGGGGCATAACCTGACGGAGACGCTGCACGACGTGACGGCGCATGCGGAGATGCAGGCTATCACGGCGGCAGAGGAGTGGATGAACGGGAAGTACCTGACGGGGTGTGCGCTCTATGTGACCGTGGAGCCTTGTGTGATGTGTGCTGGTGCCATCGGCTGGAGCCAGTTGGGCAGGCTTGTCTATGGGGCGAGCGACGAGAAGCGTGGCTTCCAGCGGTTTGCGCCCCAAGCCCTGCACCCCAAGACGGTGGTGGTGAGTGGTGTGCTGGAGGCGGAATGTGGCCAACTGATGAAGGATTTTTTTAAGAAGAAAAGATAGGCTTTTTCTGGATGATAGCCCTTTCAAGGATAATGGTAAAAGATATGACGGTGGGACGGCCGTTCCCGCTGATACTCAATTTCACTTTGCCCCTGCTGCTGGGCAATATGCTCATTCAGGCATATAGTCTGGTGGATGCTGCTATCGTGGGGCAGACACTGGGCATGAATGCCTTGGCTGGTGTGGGTGCCAGCAGCAGTGTGCTGTTTCTCATCCTCGGCTTCTGTGGCGGGTTGGCAGGTGGTTTTGGCATCCCCATTGCCCAAGCCTTTGGCGCACAGGACTATGTCCGGTTGCAACGCTATGTGAGGGCTTGTTACTTCTGGGGCATCGTCTTCTCCATCGTGTTGTCGGTGGTGTGTTCGCTGCTCTGTGCCGACATCCTGCGCTGGATGCAGACACCCGAGGAGATATTCCACGATGCCTACATCTATCTGCTCTTCACTTTCATCTCCATTCCCTGCAATCTCGTCTATAACCTCTTTGCCAGCATCATCCGTGCCTTGGGCGACAGCAAAACCCCCTTCTATGCCTTGCTGATAGGTTCGGTGGTCAACATCGGCCTCGACCTCCTCTTCATCATGGCCTTTGGCATGGGTGTGGGCGGTGCGGCCTTGGCCACGGCCATTGCCCAGTTGGTCAGCCTGCTGATTTGCTTGCGGCATCTGAAGAAAGAGAGACGACTCATCCTTTCTCCGGCAGGGAAGAGTGTGCCAACAGATGGCAACACTTTCTTAGGGGTGGACAGGCGGTCGGCCTGGGTGGTCTTGAGCGTCGGAGTGCCGATGGGGCTTCAGTTCTCCATCACGGCCATTGGCTCCATCATGCTGCAGAGTGCCAACAATGCCCTCGGCACAGAGTGCGCCACGGCCTTTACGGCGGCCATGCGCATCAAGATGTTCTTCATCTGTGCCTACGAAAATCTGGGCATAGCCCTCGCCACCTACTGCGGACAGAACCTCGGTGCGAAGAAGTTCGACCGCATCCGTGCGGGCTTGAAGGATGGCTTGTGGATGATGCTGGCTTATAGCGTCATCACCTTCCTCGTCCTCTGGTTCTTTGCCCGCGACATCTCCACATTATTCATATATAAAGAAGAGACGCGGATACTCGACTATAGCGAGCAGTTCCTGCGTCTCTCGTGCTGTTGCTATGTGTTCCTTGGCACCCTGTGCGTGTTCCGCTACTCCCTGCAAGGAGTGGGCAAGACCCAACTCAGCATGTTCTCGGGGGTGAGCGAACTGGTGGCCCGCTGTGCGGTCAGCCTCTTCCTCGTGCCAGCCATCGGCTTCCTCGGAGTGTGCATAGGCGACCCCGCCGCTTGGGTGGCTGCCGACTGCTTCTTGGTGCCCACATTTCTGGTGGTGCTGAATCGGTTGAGCCTGTCGGGAGAAAAGGCTTGATTCGTTCACTCTCGTTCAGGCTCGCCCACCTGACGGAGGAACTTGCCCTCGGTGGAGTAGGCGTGGGTCACGGTGTAGCGGCCATAGTCGGGAGCAGGGTAGTAGCCGTAGGAGGCAAGGAGAATCTCGCCCTTGTTCAGGTCGATGCTCTGCACTCCCTCGGTGCTGGGCAACTGCTTGACGGTGCGCCTCTTGGTGTCAACAATGTAGGTCCAGTAGTTGCGTCCGTCGGGACATCCTTCCACGACGATTCTGCTGCCGTCCTTGGTGGCAAAGAGCGCCCTCTCGGCAGTGGCGATGAGATGCATCGCGGTGGGGGCAGCGTTCTTGTCCTTCATGTCGTCCCAGAGACCCGGGGCGGTGGGGTTGGTCTGGAGAATGCGGCGCACGGTGCGAGCCCTCTCATCGGCCATCCAGACGGAGTAGATGCCTTCTGGCTCATCCTCGCTCCGAGTCTGTTCGGCGTTCACATAAAGCACCAGTCCCCCTTGGCGGTCTTGCTCCTCGGCAGAGGCAGGCAGTTGGTCGATGGGGAAAGTGGCCTCCTCGTAGGGAGCCATGCCCCCCAGTTCCGTATCGTCCGCTCCACCCCCTTCGTCAGATTCAGCATCGCCCATCTGCATGTTGAGGTTCACCCGGCGGATGCTGTCGGTGTCGAACTCGATGGTGTCAGAGCCGTTGTCGCCACTGATGGTCATTTTGCCACGGCACGAAGTGAGGAAGCCCACGCAGAGAGCGGCTCCTGCACAGAGGAAAAGGATAGTTCTTTTCATAGAGGTTTGGATTTTTTTGTGAAAAATAAGTAGTCGAGGCAAAGATAGCGACATTTTTCCTTTTCTTCCTAACTTTGTGATGTTTTTCTATGGAAAGTTGGGATTTTTTTGTGTGTATAGAAGGTAAAACGGCATCAAAACAGCATGGACAGAGCAACTTTTGAACAGGCGGCAGCAAAACCGTAGTCGAGGGGTACGGCTTGCCGTAGTCGAGGGGTACGGCACATCGTAGTCGAGGGGTACGGCTATGAATAGGTGACAGTGAAGGTGAGAAGGCATGCCCGATGTAAGATACTGTTAGAGCGATTTTTATCTGATTTTTTTGTTTTTTTTAGAGAAAGGAACTATATTTGCAAACGAATAGAATATCTGACGGCTTATGTTCGAGCAAGATATAAAGGAGGATTTACTCTATCTGATGTTATATGTGGGTGTGACGGTGCTGAGTCTGGTTGCCTGTTGCTATCTGCTGTTCCGACGTGCCAACGCCATCGCCCCCGATGTCATGCCGCCCCTGCGTCTGCGCCGATGGACGGCTGCCTTTCTGGCTTGCGCCACATTGAGCCATCTGTGGTATATGCCGCTCCTTTACCTCACGTCTGCCGATGACGTGAAGATGCTCTATTTTATATGTGCATTGCTCGACTTCCTGACGGTGTTCCCTTTGGCAATAGTCGTTTTGTTCACGATGTTGCAGGACCGAAGGCGGCCACTTTGGCCCATTGGTGTGATGATGGCACCCCTCGTCGTAGGAATGGTGGTGTGTATCGTCACTCGTAGCGATGCCATCCTGCCGCCACTGTATGCCTATTATCTGTTGATGGCCGTAGGCTTAATCATATTCATGGTACGTGCGGTGAGGCAGTATGGGCGTTGGCTGCGCGAAAACTATGCAGACTTGGAGCATAAGGAGGTGTGGCAGAGTTTTGTCGTGTTGCTCATCATTCTGGCAGCATTCAGCCTATACGCATTTGAACTTCACGGTACGTACTACAAATATGCAGTCCAGACAATCGTCTTCTTCTTGATTTGCTTTCTTGTGTGGCGTGTGGAAACGCTCAGCGACTTGAACCCAAGGGATGCTCAAGCCTCTTCAGCCGAAATCGTCGAAGAGACGGTGAAAGAAGTACCTTCTCTGGTTGCTGACGATAAAATCGGGGCATTGTTGCAGAAGCATTGTATAGACACGCAACTCTACCTGCAGCACGACCTGACCGTTCATCAATTAGCCAAGGCCGTTGGCACCAATCGGTTCTATCTTAGTCAATATTTCTCTCAGCAGGACAACACATACAATGGCTATATCAACGGGCTGCGCATCGACCATTTCATGGCTCTCTATCGCAAGGTTATCGCCGAACGACAACCTTTCACCGTCAAGCAACTGGCCCAGGACAGCGGTTACCGCAACTACACGACTTTCAGCAATGCCTTCAAGCAGCGCATGGGAAAGAATGTGAAGGATTGGATGCGGATAAATGAGGCCTGACGGCTGTCGATTGATGTACTTCTTCGAACTCCTATTTATAAAATCAGCAAAAATTGATATAGAATCAGCAAAAAACCACTTGCAGACTTCTCTGACGAGTTTTTTGTGAGAAATATTCATTACTTTTGTGACAACTTTATCAATCAAAAAAGTAATGAGTATGAAAGAAAAAGTTCACATGAGTGCAAAGAAGATGCTTTCAGGCATCGCAGTGATGGCTGTTGTCATCAGTATGGCTATGCTTGCCAGTTGCAAGGGCAAGACCAGTGCTGACCTTGTGGTCTATGGTAAAATCTTTACCGCCGAAGGCAATCAGGTTGTGGAAGCCTTTGCCGTGAAGGACGGCAAGTATGTCTATGTGGGCGACAAGGCAGGAGCCGAAGCCTTTGTAGAAGAGGGCAAGACCGAAGTGATAGACTATAGCGGCAAGGGCCTTGTGATGCCCAGTTGTGGCAACGGCCATGCCCACTATACGCTTGGCTATGCCATCCAGGCCGTCGGAACAATCGTTGACTATGAAGACAGCCCCGAAAAGTTCCTGAAGGAAATCGTTCCTGCTGCGGTCAAGAAGGCAAGGGACACAGGGGCCAAGGCTATATTTGGCCAAGGCTGGAATCTGATGACTTTTGAAAACAATATGCCTACCCGTCAACAGTTGGATGCCATCTGTAGCGACATTCCCATTTACTTTGCCGACGAGGAGGGGCATAAGGGACTGGCAAACAGCATTATGCTGGTCAAGGCCGGCATCATGAAGGAAGATGGTACACTGCTCAAGAAGGAGATACGTGGTGGCGAGATTGGAATTGCGGCCGACGGTACTCCTAACGGCTTCCTGTCGGAACAAGCGGGCACTTACACCCGTTCCTTCTTAGACAACGAAAGCCTCTTTTCCATCGACATAGCAAAGGCCACCATGAAGAGTGTCCAGGAGCATTTGCTCTCGGAGGGCTACACGATGTATATTGACGGTTACTCCACCTATTTCTTTAACGAAAACATCTTTAAGGCTGCCCAGCAGATGGACGAGGCTGGCGACCTGCACTTCGTCATGGGTCTGACAACCGAACTGGACAGTTGGATGGATATGGATAAAGTCCTGGCCAAGGCTGGCGATGCGAAGAAATACGCCTCCGAACACGTAAAACCGAACTGGCTCAAAATCTTCGTGGACGGCACTGTGGAACCCGGCACAGGTTTTGTGGAGCCACTCTATCCCGATGGTCATCAGGGTGTTGTCCTTTGGTCGGAAGAGGAACTGACGGACATCACGCGCAAGGCGAATGAGAAAGGGGTGACTGTCCACACGCACGTCATGGGTAACAAGGGTGTCAATCGCATTGTCAGCGCCTACGTCAATGGCGGTAAGGATGAGATGCGTAATACGCTGGTACACGTGCATAGTGTCTATCCCGAGGACTATCAGCGCATGGCCGACCATAACATCTATGTCACCGAAGGCATGCTTTGGCACCATTTCTCCAATGACAAGCAGGAGTTGCTTAAGGCAGGCTATGTTCCCGTGGGAATGGAGGATAAGAGTTATCCGATGAAGTCATACTTCGACCACGGCATCAACATGTCTTCGCACTCGGACTTCCCTGCACTGAGCGGCAGTCCCGACGACCCGTTCGGCATCATGGAAGTGGCCGTGACAGGTGTCTATTACCCGGAACAGGCAAAACCCTGGTGGCCTGAAGAACTTCTCACTCGCGAGCAGGCCCTCACCGCCCTAACCATCAACTGCGCCAAGCAGATGTTTATCGAAAAGGAAAGAGGTAGCGTGAAGGAAGGCAAGTTTGCCGACTTTCTGCTTGTGACCAAGGACGTGCTGACCTGCCCCGTGACGGAGATTCACAAGGCCAAGCCTGCCGCTACCTACTTCGAGGGCAAGAAAGTGTTCTCGATGTGAACTAAAACAAAGAAAAAAGATAAGTTAAACAATTGAAATAAGCAAATGGTATGGGTATGAAAAAGAAAATGTTATCGCTCATGACAGTGATGGCTGTCATCTTGGCAATAGGGCTGCTTGCCAGTTGCACGGACAAGACCAGTGCCGACCTCGTGGTTTATGGTAAGATTTTTACCGCCGAAGACAGCCAGATTGTAGAAGCCTTTGCCGTGAAGGACGGCAAGTTCGTCTATGTAGGCGACAAGGCAGGAGCCGAAGCCTTTGTGGAAGAGGGCAAGACCGAAGTGATAGACTATAGCGGCAAGGGGCTTGTGATGCCTGGCTGCGGCAATGGTCACGCACATTATTCGCTGGGCTATGCCATCCAGACGGTCGGAACGGTGATGGACAGGGCTGATGGCGTGGATAAGTTCTTCAAGGAAATCGTTCCCGCTGCGGTGAAGAAGGCAAAGGACACGGGTGCCAAGGCCATCTTTGGCAGTGGATGGGATATGATGAAGTTCCCGAAAGACTTGTCTTATCGCAAACAACTGGATGCTATCTGTAGTGACATTCCCATTTACATTGCCGATGAGGAGGGTCACAAGGGGCTGGCTAACTCCATCCTGCTGAAAAAGGCAGGTCTCATCAACGAAGACGGTACGGCTGGCAAGACTGAGGTGCGCGGCGGTGAGGTGGTGCTGGATGCTGATGGCATACCGACTGGTTACGTGATGGAACAGGCAGGCACCTATGTCCGTTCGTTCTTGGACAACGAAGACCTCTTCTCTGTTGACATCGCAAAGGGAAACATGGCGAAGATTCAGGAGCAGTTGTTGTCTGAGGGCTACACGATGTATCTTGACGGCTATACTTCTTATTTCTTCAATGACAACTTCTACAAGGCCGCCCAGCAGATGGACGAGGCCGGCGACATGCACTTCGTCTTGGGTACGGCATGGGAGTTGGACAGTTGGATGGATGTGGATAAGACGCTGGAAAAGGCCAGTGCCACGAAGCAATACGAGTCTGCGCACATCAAGACCAACTGGCTCAAACTCTTCATGGACGGAACGGTGGAAAGCGGTACGGGTTTTGTGGAGCCGCTCTATCCTGGCGGTAAGCAGGGCATTCCCAACTGGTCGGAGGAGGAACTGACGGACATCACGCGCAAGGCCAACGCGAAGGGTATCACCATGCATGTGCATGTGATGGGCAACAAGGGCGTGGAGCGCATTGTCAACGCCTACATCAACGGCGGAAAGAAGGAGATGCGCAACACGCTGGTGCATGTGTATGGTGTCAGCGAGCCGGATTATCAGCGGATGGCAGACAACAACATCTATGTCACCTCTGGTATGTTGTGGCATCACGCTGATGATGCTTTGCAATCAGAGTTGCTTCAGATTCTTCCTGAAGGCATGAAGGACAAGGGCTATCCCATGAAATCCTTCTTCGACCATGGCATCAACATCTCCTCTCACTCGGACTTCCCTGCCTTGTGCGGTGCTCCCGATGACCCCTTCGGCATCATGGAGATTGTGGTCACGGGTGTTTACCAGCCTGAGCACGGCAAACCTTGGTGGACTGAAGAATGTATCTCCCGTGAGCAGGCTCTCACCGCCCTGACCATCAATGTGGCCAGACAGATGTTTCTGGAGAACGAGAGGGGCAGCATCAGCACTGGCAAGTATGCCGACTTCCTGCTTGTGACCAAAGACGTGCTGACTTGTCCTGTGACAGAGATTCACGAGGCTAAGCCTGCCGCCACCTACTTCGAGGGCAAGAAGGTCTATTCTCAAGCGGGTGCAGACGAATCGGCATATTTGAAGGACAATGTAGCCAAGAGGATTGCGGCATATATGTCCAAGAAATAGTGAACCTAAATTAAGTTTCGGATGTTCTTTTACCGCTTTGCGGGCTTTAGAAAAACAAGAAAAAATAAAAAAAGAAGTAGTCGAACAAAAATAGTTTATTGAAGTTTCA
>DGSP01000017.1 GCA_002393555.1 Prevotellaceae bacterium UBA4359 | reverse complement strand
ATGCGATTTTATCGCACCAGTACTAGATTAACATCGTTTTTTATGAGTATGAAAAGAAAGAAGGACAAGGACTCCTCTGAGAACTGGAGTCATAAGCATGACTTTCCAATAAGTGAAACCTGGAATACCGACAACACGGTGGCACAGTTGATAGTGCCTCGTTTGCTGGCGTTCAAAGCATTGGACAAACATGGGCATCCAGAAGGGATGAAGGATATGCGTGAATGGAACGATGCCATTCAGAAGATGATTGATGCCTTTGAGTTGATGAAATATGTGCACACTTGTTCCAAAGAAGAGAATCGGGTGGTGGAACAAGGACTTGATTTGTTCAGAAAGTATTTCCGACATTTGTGGGATTAAAAAAAGACTTATGATGAAACCAAATGATCAAATAACTCAACTTTCGGGAGTAGTTAAGAAGTTAAGTAGTTAAGCCGATACTCATTCACCAACAGTGGACAATGACATTTGGCTTAACTCCTGTCCGCAGGACGAGCGTAGCGATAACTCCTTAACTACAAGGACGTTGAGCACATGCGAACCTTTAGCTCGACGAAGTCAAACTTAAATCAAATAAGATCATTACTGAAAGCACTTTCACAAGGGGTATATGAACCAACAAAGGGAAAATCAGAAAAAGTTGGCAAAAGGAGAAAAGGAAGAAGATGGAAGGGGATTCATGTTGACACGGAACGCATACCTATATCCACCACGAACGCACACCCGTATCCACCATGTTCTTCCTTTCGTCATCACCTCCATCGTGCACCCGTATCTTCCTCTCTCACCCGTATCAAGTTCACGCTCTCACCCGCATCACCCCCCCTCTCTCACTCGTCATATTCGTTGAAATGACGACTGACAGAACGTGGTAATGATGCCTGACAGAACATTGAAAAGATGGAAGGGGGGAAGATGAAGATGTGGAACAGGGAACTGAACATTTATTTCCTCTTACATCGAATTGACGTAATAAGAACGTGATTTCGACGTGTGAAAAGTGTTGACGATGGACGAAGACTACGCAGCATCGTAAAAGGTTAATTTGTTAATTTTGCAAGACAATGTATGGTACTCATTCATGTTCTATGTTTTCAAATTGGCTCAAAAATGATAAGAAATCGGCTCAATTTCTTGCATAGTTGAGCCGATTCTTGTACTTTTGTGAGCCAATTCTATTTTTTGTATGGATAAGAACATCGTTTTACGTTACATCAAGGACCATCCTGGCGTATCTTCGAAACAGATTGCAGACGCGTTGGCAGGCGAGGCAAGCCTTGCCACCGTCAAACGTGCCATTAATGAATTG
The DNA here is from genome assembly GCA_002393555.1 of Prevotellaceae bacterium UBA4359. Lineage (GTDB taxonomy): Bacteria > Bacteroidota > Bacteroidia > Bacteroidales > Bacteroidaceae > Minthosoma. The sequence goes on along the minus strand of DGSP01000017.1, from coordinate 37,286 downwards.
TCAAGTTCATACTATATCAACGTGGAAGGGAAAGCAAGGGCTACAAAATATTATATTTCGTCACTATTCGCTCCCGTCGATTTGGATGAGTATTACAGCAAAGAGGTGGATGAGCGACAGATACAGACAGGTTACAACTTCGATTTGATTCCCCAGGTCTTGAGTCATGTACATCTTTTCACAGAACAGGAGATGTCCAAACTGAACGCTTTGCAAAAGCAGTTCGCCCAAAACTTCTCTATGCTCCCAGACGAACAAAAACGTAAGGAGATGGAACGTCTGGGTATTGACCTCAGTTGGAAATCATCACAGATAGAAGGCAACACCTACTCCTTGCTTGAAACAGAACGTCTGTTGAGAGAGAAACAAACGGCTGCAGGTAAGACCAAGGAGGAGGCCATCATGCTGCTCAACCATAAGGATGCGCTTGACTTCATCGTTGCAAATCCCGACTACATGGAGCACTTGACCATCTCGCGTATCGAAGACATCCACAGCCTGCTTATTAAGGATATGGGCGTTGACCGCAACATCCGTACTCGACGTGTTGGCATCACAGGTACCAACTACCGTCCTATTGACAATGAGTTCCAGATTCGCGAGGCTCTCCAACAGACTTGCGACTTGGTGAACAGCAGAACGAATGTCTTTGAGAAAGCGTTGTTTGTACTGGTATTGCTTTCGTATATCCAAGCCTTCAATGATGGCAATAAACGCATTGCCCGCATCTCCAGCAATGCAATTCTTATTGCCAACAGCTATTGTCCCATATCTTTCCGCACAGTTGACAGCATTGATTACAAGAAAGCCATGCTATTGTTCTATGAACAAAACAACATATCTGCCTTCAAACAGATATTCATCGAACAGTTCCGCTTTGCTGTCAATACATATTTCTAATGCATACTGTTTTTGGCGCGGCAGAAAACAGCAAGCGAGGATGTGTACCTCTTTTTAGGGGAAGCACATCCTCGCTTGTTTGTATGGTGTTGTTTACCAAAGACTTCTTGACGATTCATTGTCGCCCCAAATGCTTCTTTGGTTCGATAGGGCATTGCCAGCATCCACCTCTTTGTTAGGATTAACCTTGGCTGAGGTTTGTTCGCCGCCCGATAAAACCAACATGTTTTCTGTTTCCACCACGGTGATGTCCATCATGGGGGCTTGATATGTGCTTCTTTTCATGTCCGATGCTTTTTTATTTGATAAAGATTCTTTTACCATTCACAATGTAGATGCCTCGCGATGGATTGTCCACGCGCTGTCCTTGCAGGTTGTAGTAGATGCCATCGTTCTTTGCGGTCGGTGTGCCTTCTGTCTCTTCAATGCTTGTGCTGATGCCCTCGTCGATGACAAATCGCAGGGGAGCACCGTTGGTGATGGGGTGGTCGTTGACTGGCATGATGTCTTTGTAAAACTCTTTGGGCAGATGAAGATAGGCTTTCCCGGCGGCAAGCGTGGAGCCATCTTTTGCGGCATAGAATCCGGTTTCGCCATCAAGGTTGGCCAAGACGAAGTTCATGTACCGATTGTCTTCTTTGCTCAGCACCGTTGGTTCGGTCACACCCAGCAGCAGGTTCGACACCACCGTTTCTCCCGTGCCAACAGGAATGTAGTGTGTGTCGGCTTCGCCCAGCAAGACAAGTCCCGTGTTGGCAGGCACATCGGTCACTCTGGTCAGCGTCACTATTCCAGTGCTTGGAGTGAAGGTTGACACGATGTAGGCTTTCACACCATCGAGGGTGGAGAAGTCTAATGGTCGGGGGCTGCAGTAGGTGGCAACCCCTGCACTGCCAATCGTGGCGCGGTCGCCATACACGCCTCCCCTGAAGTAACTGCTCGTCCATCCTTTTTCGGCATAGTCCTCGACCGTTCCTGCCAGTAGCACAAGGCGGCTGTTGGTGATGTTTGAGGTGCTGTTGGAGTAGTAGCCGAAGTTATTTCGGTTAAGTGTGGGTGGAGTTTCCATGTGCGAATAGACCGATTCCAGATTGGTGCAGAGAAGAAAAGCCGATTGACCCATACTGGTCAGAGTGCTGGGCAGTTCCACCGACTTCAGTCCCTTGCAGTTGTAGAAGGCGGCACTTTTAATGGTTGTCACTCCCTCAGGAATCACCAAATTGGTGATTTCGTTGCCGTCTTTGTCGTGAATATGCTGGGCCACATACACGGGACTCGTTTTGGGGTAGTTGCCGACCATGGAGAAAGAGACTCCGCACCATGCAGCAATATCAGCCACCTTCACCACTGATAACGAGGAACAATATCCGTATCTATTATTAGTTGATTATCAGTGTTATACGCTCTAAACGGTAGAAAAGTGACCGTAAGGATTCTGATTAGATACGAAAAGGTGAAGATTTAACGTTTTTAACCTTCGATCACATCAGGAATCACGAAATAAGGGTTGGGAGGGGCGGTTTTAACCGACCCCATAATGTGGTGAATGGAAGTTATAGAACGAAATTCATAAAGGGGTACGGTTGAAACGACTCCCTTGAAGGGTGTGATTACATGTCATACCCTTTGTTCTAAAAAGCATTCTTGTGTAGTTTACGATGCTGCGTTTTACTGATTTTTTACTTGGTAAACGCAGTTTTTCCGTTGATTGTGCTGGCTTTTGGGATAAAACTATCATCTTTGCGGTGTAAAAAATGATACCAATATCAAAAAAAGCGCTCTAATATGATGTTTGAACACAACAAGTGTCTGCGAGACATGGCATGTAGCTACAAAAGCAAAGCAAAAGATGCTCCACATGCCAATGTGTTCATCCATTCTCCACTAGCCTTGTTGTGTGATGGTTGTAGATTGTAATCAAGGAAGAAGCGGATGCCGTAATTTTTGTTTGCTTTAAAAGAGCAGGACAGTCCGCTGCCAAAGCATACACCGTTTCTTGTATCGACGGTAACATTGGAGAGTTCCAAACGAGGATAATGCACAAAGCCACAGAGTAGTTTACTGCCAATTGCCCACCGCTGTGACAGCGGATAAGAAAAGTAACTGCCGCCACATAAGGAAACAGCATCAAATGAATTCTCTTCTGCCTTGTCACCATTGCTTATCAATGCTGTGTTTGACACAGTAAACCGTCCGCCAATGCCGAGATAAGGATTAAAGAAATAGGCACCTTCCAATCCAACTGAAGAACCTGATGAGGTGTGGAAAGAATTTTTTTCATTGATGTCATACTTGCTGAGAGGAACGTTAAGTCCCACATATAGGCTTGCGAACGACGGATTGTCTATTCCTCCATCCAACTGAAAATCAGTTGTAGCCGAATGATTGATACCTTTATTCTTGAATATCAAGTCACCAATCCAATAGCCCATCTCTGTGGTAAGTATTCCTATTCCTGCACCAGTCAGTACATCGCTCAACCAATGCTTGTTGTTGGCCATACGCATAAGTCCCGTTGCTGTAGCCGTGGTATAGGCACCTATACTTATCCAAGGACTTTTGTGTCCATATTCCTTTGAAAGCATAGTGGCAGTCATGAAGGCTGTTGCTGTGTGACCAGAAGGGAAGGAGTGATTGTTGGAACCGTCGGGGCGCATTACGTGCGTTGTGTTTTTCAGCGTGTTCACCACACCGCCCATAAGCATGACCGCAAATGCGTCCGACACCAACATCCTGCCCCAAGAGCTGCGTCCTTCTACTCCTGCTGTCTTCAGTCCGAGCATTACAGCTGCTGGGGCAAACTGTAAATAATCATCTGTATGGTTGCGAAACTTTGGCATATAGTCATTGCGCAGACTACGGAAATGGTCATCTTCTCTCTTTACGATGAGTCCAGCTGCAATCAAGGGAACACCTACATATGTCATCTGATACAGTCGGGATGAAGAAAACTTGTCCAATTTACTTTCTTCTTTTGACGAAGATTGAAATGGATGATCACCAACTGGTATGCTGTCCTTAAATTCTTCTGCTTTCATATTGCTATTGCCGACAACAAAAACACAGATAATTAAAGCCAGACGTAGTTTGGTTTGCCTTGTCATGTTAAGCGTGTTGCGCATTGCATGGTAAACACAAAATCCTATAAAAACTCCCAACATGCCGCCACAAATCACATCAGCAGGATAATGAACACCAAGATAAACTCGCGAATAGCACACGCACAGTGCTAAAGTCGTCAAGAAGCATGTAGTCCATCGCTTATTTATAATCAATGATGCCAGTGATACAGCCCCAAAGGAGTTCGTTGCATGGCTTGAAACAAAGCCATACTGTCCGCCACGGTATCCGTTAACAAGATGCAACAAACCTTCAAACTCAGGGACATGTGATGGTCGCAAGCGTGCAAAGAACGGTTTTATGACACTTGATGACACCTGGTCGCACAAAGCAACAGTCACAGCCATGGCGACAATCATACTAATAGCTTCTGCGTGATTGAAATGTTTGAAGACATATATAATAAATAGCAGTGACGGCACTACCCACAAGATACGAGAAGACATAAACAGCCAAAAGCAATCCTGCATATAGCCTCCGTCGTAATTTAATAATAGCATAAGATGTTTGTCTATGCTGTCAAGTTTGTCAATGAATATTTTCCACATAAGTACCTATTTTTTGCAATTTTCGTTGGCAAAAATAAAGAGGAACTTTGTGGAAATGTTGGAGATTGCGCAAAGTTTCGGAATTTATTATCCGAAACTTACTACAAAACAATGTTGGTTCCCTGTGTATTGATATTCTATAGTCCAGCCATGATAATCGCAAATTGCCTTGACAATTGCCAGACCAAGTCCGTTGCCACTCTTGTTTTGTGTCGGGCGGTAGAAACGACGAAAGATGAGCGACGGAGATAGAGGTGGCTCTGCTGATGTATTTGAGATAGTCAGCCTATTGTCGTCTATACTTACAGTGACAGTTCCGTCGGGAGTGTTATGCCTCACAGCATTGATGAAGAGATTGTTAACCATACTCTCCAAGAGAATGCGATTGGCATTGATTCTCAACGGCTTTTTCGAATACTGTCTGTATATGTGCAACTGACCAGAAATACTGTCAAGTGAGGGAAGAAGACTGTCAACGAACTGCTCGAGCTGTATGCGTTCCATTGTGTCAAACTGCCTGTTATCAATCTTTGCAAGCAACAGCAGACTGCGGTTGAGATGCGAAAGGCGCGACGTCATTTGGAAAAGGTCTTGTATGATGTTTGCTTGTTCTGCCGTCAACTCTGGTTGCTGCAACAGCAGTTCCAGCTTGGTTTGGAAAATGGCAAGAGGTGTTTGCAACTCATGCGAGGCATTCTCCGTGAATTCCTTCTGAGCGACATAAGTTTCTATATCCTTCTTCATCATTTTGTGCAAGGCATCGGTAAGCCTTTCAAATTCTTTCACATCGCTTTTAGGGAGGAAAGGAACTTTCATGTTCTCCAGTTTGAAGGACTCCACTATACGGAGCGTTTTGTCGAAAGGCTGCCACAGCTTTTTCGACATCAGTCTTATGGTTAGCATGATGCCTATAAACAGCAAGGCTGTTACCAGCAGATACTGAAGCATGATGCCCTTCATGATGTCTTCCTCTAAATCCATCATAGGGATGTCCTTCCCTGCTTGTACTGCATCTATCAAGTCTGCCATATCCTCAGCATAATAATTCTTGGTAAGCAGATAAAATGCAGGAGCGGCAAGTACAAACAATGCGGCTATGCACACAACAAAGCGCATCATCGACTTGCGCATAAGACTTCGGGGTTTCTTATACCTGACTGTTTCGTTGAATTTCGTCATATCGCATTCCATTTATACCCCATACCATATACATTTTTGACGCAATCTCTTATACCTGCCTCTGCGAGTTTGGCTTTCAGGTTCTTTATGTGCGTGTAGATGAAGTCGAAGTTATCCATCATATCGGCAAAGTCGCCACTCAGATGTTCGGCTATCGCACTCTTTGACAGCACCCGTTTCTTATTGCCGATGAAGAACAAGAGTAAGTCGTATTCTGTTTTTGTCAATGTAACGGAATGTCCGTTGGCGGTAACTGTCTTTTCCATCAAGTTAATGCTAATGCCGTCACATTCCAACACATTGTTTGCTCCAAACTCCTTTCGGCGTATGATGGCATAGATGCGCATACTCAGTTCGGCAAGGTGGAAAGGTTTGGCAAGATAGTCGTCCGCTCCTATTTGCAGTCCCTTTACCTTGTCGTCAAGCGAATCCTTGGCAGAAACAATAATTACTCCTGCCGGATTGTTGCGACGTTTGATGTCGCGCAGAATGTCGAGACCATTGCCACCAGGCAACATCAGGTCGAGCAACACACAATCGTAATCATAAATGCGAACCTTCATCAAGGCATCATTGAAGTCAAAAGCCTGTTCGCACAGATATTTCTCCCCTTTGAGATAATCAACAATGCTGTCGGATAGCTTGCGCTCGTCTTCTATTATCAGTACTTTCATTCTCTTTTAGTTTTATATTTATTTGTAAAGCATAACTATACTGCCAGCAGTTATCAGCAATGCCCCCACGATGACTTTGGCGTTTATCGGTTCTTTCAAGAACATGAACGACAGGCAGATGGTGATTACCACACTGAGTTTGTCGATTGGGGCAACGCGCGACACGTCGCCCAACTGCAGGGCTCTGAAATAAAAGAGCCACGACAGACCTGTAGCTGCTCCTGAAAGAATGAGAAACACCCATGTGCGCGATGGAATACCCCGAAAGTCGCACATGTGGTTGCCCAATATGGCAATGCCCCATGTAATAAACAAAATGACCGTGGTGCGGATAGCCGTAGCGAGGTCGGAATCAACGTCTTTCACTCCAATTTTGGCGAAGACTGCCGTCAATGCGGCAAAGAAGGCTGACAACAAAGCGTAATATTTCCACATAGTCGTGATGATTTGTATTCATACAAACGCAGCAATTAAAAGCATATTGCAGTATTCATGTTACAATACTATTAAAAATCAGTTTTATTCCTTATGCTGTACAAAACTACAAAATGTCAACAGAATCCCTTTATATTTTTGCGGACGAATTTGTAGAAATGTAACATAAAAATATAAAGGAATAAAATATGAGCATCAAGACATTTATAGACCGTCCAATTCTGTCGGTCATGCTTTCGGTTGTCATTGTCATAATAGGCATTATCGGACTTCTCTGTCTTCCGTTGGAACAATATCCCGACATTGCTCCACCAACTGTCAAGGTGAACGCAACATACGTTGGAGCTAATGCCGAGACAGTAATGAAAAGCGTGGTAACACCATTGGAGGCATCAATAAACGGTGTGGAAAACATGCAGTATATGACTTCCACTGCCGCCAACAACGGCACTTGCACCATTACCATATACTTCAAGCAAGGGTCTGACCCTAATATGGCTGTGGTGAATGTACAGAATCGTGTGGCTTCGGCTCAAGGACTGTTGCCAGCCGAAGTGACAAAGAGTGGCGTAACTGTACGCAAGACGCAAAACTCCAATCTGAAGTTTATAACTCTATACAGTCCAGACGGTCGCTACGACTCAAAGACATTGACCAACTACATGAAGATAAATATCGAACAGCAACTGTCACGTATAGCCGGTGTTGGCGAGGTGAATGTTTTTGGAGCCGACTATGCGTTGCGTATATGGCTCAATCCCGCTAAAATGCATGCCTACGGGCTGGTGCCAGCCGACATTGACAATGCCTTGGCTGCACAAAACCTTGAATCGCCTATGGGAGCATTGGCTGCGGAGTCGGACAATACTTTTCAATATGTACTGAAATATCGTGGACGCTACAGCGATGAAAGCGAGTTCCGCAATATCGTGATTAAAGCCTCTGCCGATGGTGGTGTGTTGCGTCTTGGCGATGTAGCACGGATAGAGTTGGGAACGGTGGACTATAATATGAAGAGTACGACCAGTGGTAAGCCTGGCGCATCGGCAAGCATCACACAAACGGCAGGTACCAACGCCAACGACATTATCAAGCAAATAGATAAGGTGGAAGATGATGTACGCCAATCACTTCCTGACGGAATGGTTCTTGAAGACCAGACAAGCGTAATGGACTTTCTTAATGCCTCCATGCGCAATGTCACGGAAACACTCGTCATTGCCCTCGTGCTTGTGGTGATTGTCGTATTTGTGTTTCTGCGTGATTGGCGGTCGATGGTCATACCAACCATAGCCATTTTGGTGTCGCTCATCGGTACGTTTGGCTTTATGTATGCCGTTGGTTTCAGTCTGAATCTGCTCACGCTTTTCGCCCTTGTACTTGTCATCGGAACCGTGGTTGACGACTCCATTGTCGTGGTCGAGGCTGTTCAAGCAAAGCTCACCCAAGGCTGTGAGAGCGTATTTCGTGCTACCGTAGAAGCCATGAAAGACCTGAAGGCTGCACTCATCACCACTACCATTGTCTTTATGGCGGTTTTTATTCCAGTGAGTTTCACAAGCGGAACAACGGGAGTGTTCTATAAAGAGTTTGGACTGACAATGGCTGCTGCCGTAGCCATATCCTTATTCAATGCCTTGACGCTATGTCCTGCTCTTTGTACCTTGGTCTTGAAGCAGAAGAAAAAGCCAGTTGAAAACAAACATGACAAATGGCAGAATGCCTATATGCATTCAATACTAAAGTCTGTGAAGCACCACAAACTTGTCATGCTTTCATTGCCGCTTTCCATTGTCCTATTAGTCCTTATGATTGCTACGACCAAGACAAGTTTTGTACCACAAGAGGATATGGGTACTATTGATGTGAGCGTGCAATGCCAACCGGGATATAGTCTTGCACAAACAGGCAAGGTGATGGATCAAGTGGAAGCTGTGGTTAAGAACATTCCGCAAATCAAGATACATACACGAATTGACGGACGCGATGCACAAAAAAATCAAACATCTTCTGCCGGATTCCTGTCTGTCCGTTTGAAAAATTGGTCGGAGCGTACAGGTCGTGCCGACGACATTGACAGCGTGGTAAACGAAATTTACCGCCGCACGGCTTTCATCAAAGAAGCCGATGTAAACTGTGCCACATTGCCAACAATACGTGGCTACGGTTCGGCAAGCGGTTTTGAATTATATGTACAGAATCGCTCAGGCGAGGACTTCAAGGCACTTTCTGTTGCTACACAAAAACTCACAGATGCCTTGAACAAGCGTCCGGAAATAGGCAAGGCACACTACACATTCAACATGGATTATCCGCAATATTCGGTAGAAGTGGATGCAGCACGATGTATGATGAAGGGGGTGTCGCCCAAGGATGTACTCACCACCATGTCTGCCTATATAGGCGGTGACTATGCCTCGAACATCAACAAATACACCAAACTCTATCGTGTGATGGTGCAATCGGAAGCAACTGAGAGACTCAATGAGGAGGCATTGAGGAATATGTTTGTGAGAAGTGAAGACGGAACGATGTCACCATTGAGCGAATATGTGGTACTGAAGAAAGTGAACGGAGCCGAATATCTGACACATTTCAATCTTTTCCCTTCCATTCGGATAAATGGAACTGCCGCTGCTGGCTATAGTTCAGGACAAGCCATACAGGCAATAAGCGAAGTGGCTGCACAAACACTACCAAAGGGCTATGGCTACGAGTTGGGCGGAATGTCGCGTGAAGAATCATCGAAAGGCAATGCCACCATTGTAATATTGGCCATAAGCATTGTATTCATCTACATTATACTTTGTTGTCTCTATGAAAGTCTGCTCATACCGTTTGCCATAATCCTTGTCGTTCCGTTCGGCTTGTGCGGAAGTTTTCTTCTGTCGTTGCTGTTTGGCATAGACAATAGTATCTATATGCAAATTGGTCTCGTCATGCTCATCGGCATGTTGGCTAAGACAGGCATACTCTTGACCGAATACGCAACAGAGCGGCGCAAAGTTGGTGAATCAATTATTCGTGCCACACTCTCTGCCGCTGTTGTGCGTCTGCGCCCTATCATCATGACAGCAAGTGTTATGATAATAGGAATGTTACCACTGATGTTTGCCCATGGCGCAGGAGCAAGAGGTAATGTCGCTATCGGGACTTGTGTTGTCGGTGGAATGGTTGTCGGAACAATAGCCATATTGTTCTTCCTGCCAGTTCTCTATTGTATATTTGAGACTTTGGACGAAAATATGAGGAATCGAAAATAAAAGACGGCTTGATAGATATCAATACTCTATCTTGATGTACTTCTATTTTTTTTGATGCCACTTAATCCAACTTTCTGTGTTCCGTCCCAATTCGTAAGTTGGTCGGCGCAACCATTGGAACCACCGAGCGAAACGTATGTATCTGCGCTACATGACATGTGGTCAACAAAAGCGAGAAAGTTGTCAATGGCTTTGTCTGTGAATTGAACTTCATTCGTGGCGAAGAGTTTTGTCCAGCTGGTGACACATTCCTGCTTGAAGTCTGTAAAACCATGCCACGACATACCAGATAAGAAACTTTTTGCTGCCGATTCTATACTGGCTTTAGAGTCCAATCCAATGTTATGCTTTACAGCAGATGCCATAATGCCATAGTATATGAAAGCCGATTCTTTCTCGTTGAAGTTGACTCTGTCTGTTTTTGCAAAGGATGATAAAGCTTCATGCCCCTCATGGATGAACTTGTCAAGCACTCCTATGTATCTGTTTTGCCGAGCCATGCTTTCACGTTTAGCTTCGGTTTCTTGCCGAGCCTTTTCTTTTGCTTCTCTTTCTTTGCGTACTTCCACTCGTCTCCATGCGTCTGTCATTTCAGGCTCTTGCCAAATGGCATTCCAACGAGCCTTCAAATCATTGTACATTTCCAAAAGTGTAGTATTATAACTTTTGGCACTGGCGAGTTCTTCCTTCGCACAGACAAGTTGAGTAGTCACTCGCTCCACAGCCTTCTCGTCAAGTTGAGAGATGCGTTGTTTGACTTTGTTGTTTTCAGTCTTTAGCGCATCATTCTCAGCACGAAGCGACTTGTTCTCCTCTATCTGCTTATTGAGATTCTGCATATAGTAAGTGTATGTCTTGTTGACAGACTTGCGTACATCTTCATTCTGCTTGTCACGTTCTGCATTAACGGCTGCTACAAGAGCCTTGATTGCAGCGTAGATATTAGACACACGCTCCTCACGCCACGCCTTTTGTCCGATAATAGTAGGAATCGGGATGGCAAGTTCTTTCTTTACGGCATTCATAGCTTCTTGTACTGGAGTCTTGATGTTGAGTAAAGGAATGGTCAGCTCCTTCTTGTCGATTGTGGCAAGCACTGCATATTTCTCCACTTTGTCAAGAGCGACTTTCGCCTGACGTTCAGCTTCAAGCACCACCTTGTTCTTATGCTTGCGTCCTCGCTTTTCTTCCTCTGAAAGTTCATCATAGGAGAAGCCTCTTGCCAAGCCATACTTATGCCCTACCTTGTTGTAATAGTCAGTATGCAGTTGGGAAAGGTATTGTGATTTGTCCTTTGCTCGCTCTCCCCACACTTTGGCATAAGAGACCCTTTCAACAACATCCTTTGCCGCTCCCGATTTTGTATAGTTGTCACGTTCTTCTTTTGGAAGTGCTCTCCATTCCTTTGTAGAGAGAACCTTTTCTGGATTATCCTTGTGAATGTACTTGCTTCCGATGCGCCCACGTTTCTTTACTTGTTCAACAGGCACGGTCTGCACATGGGCATGGATGCTTGTCTCGTCACAATGCACATCAAAGCCGATGACATTCTCTTCTCCCCATTTCTCACATGCAAAGCGGTAGGTGTCCAATGCCCAGTCATAGATGCCTTTTTGCAATACAACCTTGCTGTGGTCAGCATTTGGATTTGACGTGTTGAGTTTCTGTTCACCAAAGGCAAGCCTGTTAAGCACATCATGGTCACCACTGAAGATGATGCCGACAGTGCTGTTCGGACTGTTCCTTGAAACTTGGTCGGGACGCTTGGCATCCATATACGGCTTGAAGCCAAGTTCATCAAGTCTGTGCTGCAAGCGTTCATGCAACGGCACAGACTGGGAACCGAGAGGCACTATCTTTCCATCCTTGACTATCTCAAAGTTGAGTCTCTTTCGTGAGTAGTTATAATGGTTGTTCTTATCTATGTCTGCGTTTTTTAGTTGGTAACGCTTCTCGTCCCAACCTCTGCGTTCCGCCTCGTTGCCCACTTGGGACGAGAACGATTTCTTGTCTGTGCCTACATGGATGGCGGCACGTGGTACGTTTCTTTCCATTCGAATTTCATTTGAGCTTGTAACGTAGTTATTGTATAATTGGAGACAGGTCTCGGGCGGAGCCTGAGCATAATAGAAGGACTTTTTAAGTGAACAGCGTCAGCAGGTGAATCTAAAAGTCCCTATTATGTTTAGGACTTTTGTGAAAGTCCGTCACGCAAGCGTGCCCGCAGATCCTTACCCATTCTGCTATGACTCTTCTACCAACACCAACCCAAGGCTGTCTATCAGATGCTGGAGTGGCGGATGTTGCTTTATCAGCCTTTGTAGCGCCATCTGCGGTGTTTCCGTCATCAGAAGGAAGTCGGCAATGTCAAGACCTTTGGTCTTTTGTTCATCGGTGGCATTGTCTTCCAAGATGTTGCTGACAAGAACTTGCTTGCATATTGATTGCAGCAATGGAAGTTTGCTTTTCCACTTATCCGTTGCCCCAAGGTCTGGAACCAAAACAACCTCCCGACCGCTTAGGACTTCGACAGCATCTTTATTGAAACATCCGTTCATGCCTCCAGTAGCCAACCATACGAAATCAGATATGAAGTGGGTGGCAATGATGGCTGTCTTTTCGCTCTCCACGATGGCTATTGTCTTGGTCGTGGTTTTATTTGTCAACAGATGTTCGCCAAAGAAGCACTGCCGAAGTGTAAAGTCTGGCAGTTTCAGTTCCGAGTGTACCCAAGTCACCTGGCTGTGGGGTTCCTTGATACGGTGTCCTGTCTTGTCATCATACTTCATTATCTTGCCAGTGCGCACATTCCCATTGACATCTATCTGCCAAAAGATAGTTGAACCGCCCCATTTCTTTGAAGTGCCGACCTTGTACAAGGCAAACAGCCGTTCTGTCTCCTCTTTGCCAAAGACCGTTGAAATGTATCGGTACAAAGGATTGACAGAATAGCCATGCAGTGTTTGCTCCACCAGCATGCTATCAATGAAAGTTGGAAGAGGTTTCTCTTTCCTGCACTCTTTGATTGGTGTTTTATATCTCCAATCATCATTGCAGTTGGCATCGGGATTGTCCTTGAAATAATCAGATGGAGAATAATGGTAGCCACAACTCTGTTCATGGTCACAACGCCCCACATTGTCAGGGAATACAATCTGTCCTTGCTCGTCAATATATCTTGCAAAGCAACGCTTACGCCCACATTGAGGGCAAGCATATCGGTTGCCCAGCTTGTATTTCTGTAGATGGAATCTATACTCACTCATAGGGCTCTGCACTTGTTGCACCTTGCACTTTCTGCACTTTTGCACTTGTTTGGCACAAAATGCAGCATCTTTTGTGCAAGAGTGCAAGAAGTGCAAAGTGCAAACGGTGCAAGGTGGTGGTTCTACTTCTGAACTTTCTCATAATTGCCTTGCTTGTCTTTGATGATAAAGTTTCTCTGACAGAAGTCTTTGAGCATATACATGACAGTACGTCTTGCAAAACCGAAATCCGCTCCAGCCTTTACTGCTTCAGCAGTTACGAACTTGTTTCCCAACGAGTCAAGTACCTGTTTCTTCACAGGGTCGGTAGCCTCGGTTAAAACGAGGTCATCCATCCTTTTGTATGAATTCTCAAAGTAATCGCTCATCCGTATGGCTGCATTAACGGACTCCGCATCAATAAAATCCTTGTGAGACTCATCACAAGCCCATCGGAACAGTTGGAATATCAAGGCAAGCCGAGCCGTGTTCAAAGGAACTTTTGCAGCACGTGAGTCTATCATTTTTTCATCCGTAATGGCATTCTGCCGTTCTATATCCTCATTCTGCCAATCATAGAATATGTCAATGGCTTCATCAGAGAAGTCAAGAACATTGAAGATGCCTTCCGTGAAAGGAAGAGCCACAGCCTTGTCTATGATCTCTTTCCATACACGGAATGGTCTTTCAATGATTGCAGCATCTTGTTTTGGAACCTTAACCCAAGGAGCAATCTTCAAACCTTTTGGGCATGTAATCAGAAAACGGTCAAGAAAACCATTCTTCTTGAATCCCATATCATAAAGTTCATGCACGATACCAGTCTGGATAGTTCCTACAATCTGTATGCAAGGATAGTCAATGCGTAAAGGACAATCAAGATTACAACGAGACACATCTACTGGCAAGCCATTGTGAGCCGACAGCATCTGTTGTACAAAAGAACTATTGTTGTATCGGTTGATGGTGTTGAACAGCCCCATTATCTCATCCACCACAACTGCCACACCTCTGAGGTTGGCATCGTGATTGCGCATCAGAATCTCTGGCGTGAAGTCATTCATGATATTCTTATGCAGGACAGGCATAGGAGGTAACGATTCCCATTCCGTCCGCTTTTTGCCCTTGTTTCTCTCCACAATGGCTGCATACTCATTCTTTAGAGCCTTGAACTTATGGTGCTCCTCAGTATCAATGTCGTGCAACGGCTTGTAGGCAAAGTTCAATGGTGGAGTCTTGCCGACTCCTGGTCTGCCAACAAGAATGACATATAGGATAGGTGAAGTAATCCAATTGCCTTTAATCCGGATATAGCAGGAGTTGCCGACGGCTGCTGCCATAGCGGATATAAGGGAAGTAGCGGTAAACTCAATGGAATAGTTCTCCGTCCTTGCCAAATCAAGAATCATCTGCTGCATCTTCTGGGGGAATACGTCAAGCGGAATTCCAGAAGTGGCTACGCCCGAAGCCTCCGAGCGTAGCTTGTTACAAATTTCAAGCGCATCCATGACATTACCAGTTTAAGGGTTTCGGTTTGCGCTTGTTTCCTGCAAGAATGGCTGCATTCTCCTCCTCTGCCGTGAGAGGTACAGGATTCTTGCGGTTAGTCTCCAGCCACTTGTCAAGTTCATCTTGATAAAGGCAGTAACGCTTGCCTGGCTTGGTGGCAGGAATGCTGCCGTTGCCAAGTTTCATGTAGAGAGTTGCCATCGGCATTTTGAGATATGCCGATGCTTCCTCCACACTCATAGGTATGTGCGTGTTCGCCTTGTGTGGCTTGTTCTGTGATTGCAGACTGACGATCATCTGCTTCATGCCCACCACTTCGTCCCGAAGCTGGGCAACGACCATTGGAAGGTCGTTGAAAGTTAATACCTTATTCATTCTGATACTTTGTTAATAACTGGTGCAAAGGAACAGAATGATGCTTCCGTTACTGAGGTTCGTGACAGTCATTTGTCATTCACGAAGGAATAACTCTAACAATGGGGATTATTCGGGAATTTTCTCCGTCACATCATGGAAATCGTATCCACCATTGTCTGGCTCATCAATCGGAATGACATCATTGGAGCATGGTGCTTTCAGGTTCTTCAATGTGCTGTAGTCCAAACCTTCAAACGGCTTTGGAAATAATGCCTTGATAAAAGCTATTCGCATGGCCATTGTGTAATCACGTTTACCCAAACGCTCTGCGATATTCCACACGAAGTGCCTTAAAGGGATATTCTCAACATTTTCCTTGAAGCGGTTTATTGCTGTCGGGGTATAGTTGGTGTCGTTGCTCCATTCCTTGACAGCCTCAATTAACTTGTACAAATCTTCCTCATACAGAAACCTTGACATTGTACGATGCACATAGTCAAGTACGGCTCTTGTTCGCTTGTCCTTTTCCTCCTGTGCTTCTTTTTCTTGTGCCTCTACACACTTGGCATAGTCTTCATGACTGTATTGTGTTGACTCTGTTTGTGGTAATGTTTGCTTTGGCTGTTCTTGTTCTGTTGCATGTTCTGCTTCTACAACGTTTTTCTTTGTTTTGCTGTTGCTACCAATGGTCATCAGTTCATAGGGATAATTCACCATGGAAATGAATATCGCCCAAAGCAGGATATTGCTCCCTACAAAGATGATTGACTCGACAAACAGACTTTGGTGGAAGTCATTGCCTACACACATCGCCACGACAAGAGAGATGGCGAGAATTGCTGTACCAACAAAAGCGTAGATGGTACAATCTGAAGTTTTCTTGTTTACTGTCATTATTGTATTCGTTTTATTTTTATTCGTTCAAAAACTTCCACAAAGTTAGATGCAGAAGCATGTAAAAACCGCATTTACGTTCTCTGGCGCTCTTTCTTTTACGCTTTATTAGCGTTCTAATATGATATCATACTCTGAATCATACTTTAAACTGCTCGTTAGTGCCAGTTGCTGCTTATTACTGACTACAAAGATAAGGGCAAAGAAAAGGGAAATTTGCAGTTCCTCTTCAATACCAACAGAAATTGGAGTGAATTTGTCGGATTGGTTCTATCCACGACCACAAATAGAACCAACAAAACGAGGAAAGGACTATTGGAACACTATCATTCCAACAGTCCTTTTCTGCGTGTTATTGTCAAATGGTTACTTCTTCAAGGTGATACAGCCAACCGAAGCACGTTTCTGAGCATCGGAAATCTTGGCATACACTTCTGTTGTTGCCACATTCTTGTGACCGAGATAACGCTGCACTACGGCAATACTGGTCCCTGCATCGAGCTGGAGACAGGCAAAGCTGTGGCGTGAGCAATGATAGGAGATATGCTTGGTAATCCCTGCATCTTTCAGCCAATTTTTCAGCGGTGCCTGTGTCATGGAGTCTTTGAAATCAGGGAACACCTTGCCTCGTTTATCTGGTGAATAGCCTATCAGTTCCAAGGCTTCCTCACTGATTGGGTTATGTACGATGTCCTTTGTCTTCTGCATTCGTGTGGTGACATACATCACCCCATCGCTGCCGTATGGCTGTATCTCCTCCCAAGTGAGTTTCTTGATGTCGCTCTTTCTCAATGCAGTAAGACAGGAGAACAGAAAGGCTCTCTTCAAGGCAGGAGCAGAGCATGGAGTGGATGCCAAGCGGATAACCTCGTCTTGCGAAAGATGCTCCTTGTCTGTCGGGATTGTCTCGATACGCTCCAAGAAACCGTTCGGGTTCTCCTTTATCTTATGGTCACGATAGGCTGTGTGGATTGAAGCACGGAAAGTTGACCAGTAGTTGGCTGCTGAGTTGATATGCAACTTTCTGTTCTTGTGCAGTCCCTGTGGTGCTGTCAGCAGATACTCACGAAATCTGTTGCACAAGTCCACGTTTATCTCCCCGAAGGTACACTTGCCTTGCGTGAAGGTACGAAAGTGCATATAGACGTGCTGCCACTTGGAGTTCTTCTTGTCTGCCAGTCTCTTGAAGTAGGCAAGAAAATCGCCTTTCATCTTCTCCTTGTCGAAGAAATCGTAACGCTCGTTGACGATAGCCTCGAAGCGACGGCAGCGTATCGCCTCGGCTCTTGCCGTAAGGTTGAGGTTGTACTTCTGTTCCATCTGGTTCTTCGGCTTGGCATAGATGTAGATGCCAAGCGACTCATGGCGGATGACTTTCATCGTGCTCTCATCACGATAGCCTGGATAATAGTCAAGATAATAGGACAGCATGCGTCCGTCCTTGATTTTGCGTGTACGCAATGATACGGTCTTGCAGATATTACTCATAGTTGTATTGATTTATTGATGAATATTCATGGTGAAGTGTCTCTTCACGGCTGCAAAATAACTGAATGATACTTCCGTGACTCCAATTATTTGCAGTCATTGATGGTTAATGATGAAATCATTTGAAATCACAGTCCTTTTGCTGCCCTTTCTGCCATTGCTCGCTCCACATCCGTCTTCAAAAGCAGGTTCTTTACACCCACTTTTACCTTGCTGATATGGTGAACTCTCACAATATGGCAGATGTTGGCACTTGTCAGACCATACAACTGCTGCACTTGTTCGGTGGTATAATAGTTGTCATCGCTCATGAGGTCAGTCCTGCGAAGTTCTTCAAGATGTTCCTTGGAATAATAGGTACGTCCGTATTCTCGCTTGGTCGGTATCTTGTGACGATAGGCGTATGCCCGAAGTGCCGACTTGCTCATGCTGAAAGCATCCTCTACATCATCAGCAGTCACCCACTCGGTGATGCTGTGGATGTCAACGGCAGTTCCGAAGAATTCGTCAATATGTCGTTTGCTGTAATAGTTCTTGCCAGCGATACGGCACATCGGTATCTGGTTGCGCTTGGCGGATGTGTAGAGCCAAGACTTCTTGACCTTATAAATGGACATCACTTCCTCACCCGAATAATAGTCAAGCACCTCATTCTCCTCTTTCCCTTTTATTAGTTCCAGGTGTTGTGTTGGCTTTTCTGTTTTTGCCTTTTTACTGAGCTTGCTCTTGCAGGCAGGAACCACACGCTTGTAGGGATTACCCTCAAACATCTTCTCTATATCAGCCTTTCTAACGAATGCCATTCTGCTGCTCAACCGTGAAGCCTTCAACTTGCCGTTAGCCACAAGTTTGTAGATATACTGTCGGGTGCATCCCATCAGAATGGCAGCTTTGGAGAAGGTAAGATACTCCTGATGTTGCAGATCCATGATTGGCTCAATGCCGTTAATCAAGTCCTGCTGTCTTTTCTTCCTAAGACATTTTGCCTCTGCCTGACATTCCTCGGAACAGTATTTCTGCATACCGCTCCTTGGCACGAATGGCTTGCCACAAAATTCACATTTTCTTTTCAGTCTCATACTCTTTGATATTGCTATGTTCTACATACTTTGAGTATTCCACCGATGGAGTAAACGGAAGTGAACCATTGACAACCTTTGTCAACCCAGTCCACGATATAACGCTTTTTGCTTATCAGCTTCAAATCTGTCCTCCATTGTAACCACTCGTAAACCCTTGTCAACTACGTTCACAATATGACAAAATAAAAGCTCCGCAAATTCTCCACGGTAGAAATACGCTGCAAAAATATGTGGAAAATCGGGAACTGCCAAAAAGCACTCAGAAAGTGTTAAAAATCAAAGAGTATTGAAAATCAAGACCTTATAGTTAGTTAGTCGTAGTAAGTTATGGTTAGTTATAAGGCTCTAAATACAGTCTGAGAAAGAATTGTAGCCAAAGTTTGTGAATGTGTTGGGAATGGAGATTGAAGTGAGGTTAGAGCAGCCAGAAAAAGCATATTCTCCTGTAGATGTTACTCCTTCAGGAATGTCGAACGAGGTTAGACTTGAGCAACCGTTAAAAGCGTGAGTATTGATAGTTGTGATGTTGCGTGTACTGTTGGGCATGGACACCGATGTGAGACCAGAGCAGCCAGAGAAGGCATGACCTCCTAATGTATTCACGCTGCTGGGAATGGTGACAGAAGTCAGTCCTTTGCATCCGCTGAAGGCGTAGCCGCCTATTGTGGTTACCGTGCTGGGGATGGTGACAGAAGTCAGTCCTTTGCATCCGTTAAAAGCAGAAGAGCCAATGCTGGTCACTGTGCCGGGAATGCTGACTTCCAGTAATCCTTCCCATCCCCAGAAAACCTTGTAGTTGATAGTTGTGATTCCCTCTGGAATTGTAAGACTTGTGATTTCATTGCCTTGCATGTCATACATGTGTTTTGCATAGTATAGAGGACTGGAGTTTGACTCGCCAAAAGTGATGTTACACCATGCAGCAGGGGCTTCCACAATCACCTTTTTCAAAGCAGAGCATCCATCGAAGGTATTTATAGCAAAATTGGTCACAGTGCTGGGTATGGTAATGGATTCCAAACTGCTGCAATTCTGAAACCCTGATATGCTGGTCACACCATATGGAATCACGATAGACTCTAAAGCACTACATTGGCTGAATGTACCAGTGTCGATTTTAGTGATTTTTGTAGGCAACACAATGGATTTCAGCGAACGGCAATAAGAGAAAGCACTGCTTCCGATGCTGGTGATGGTGTTGGGTAGGTTAACCGTGGTTAGATTGGTGCATTTTTCGAAGGCACCACTGCCAATGCTGGTGACGCTGGTCGGCACGGTCACAGAAGTTAGCCCGCTGCAATTGGCAAAGATGCGATAAGGGAGAGATTCCAACGAAGAGGGCAGACTGACGGAGGTAATCCCTGTGCAGCCTTCGAAAGCGTTACTTCCAATGGTGGTCACGCTGTTGGGAATGATGAGTTCGCCCGTCAAACTGGTACAACCTCTATAAGCACTGCCCTCGATGGTGGTGACATTGTTGTAGAGTCCCGTGCTTTCAAGGCTTGAACAACTACCGAAGGCATAAGTGTCAATGGTTGACACATGGCTCGGAATGCTTACCGATGTGATTTTGCTGCATCCTTTGAAAGCATACTTGCCGATGCGTGTCACTATATAGGAGTGGTCTATGTAATAGACCGTTTCGGGGATGGTGACATGCCCTTCGGTGGCGGTGCTGATGGCTGGATCATAATTACCATAACCTTTGGAAGTGCCTTTTACTTCCACCCAAGGCTCAACGCCCTCGATGATGGTGTAAGTCACTTCCACCCCTTCCACCGTGGTGCTGGTGAAGGTGGTGGCGGCAAAAGCGGACGCGCCTTGTAGCAGGCACATCACCAAAAAGAGTAAATGTTTTGTTTTCATGCTGCGATGAATGTTTTTTTAGATGCTGCGTCTCCCATCCAGCAGTTAACGTATGAGCACAAAAAAAGCGGGGAAACTGACCCATCGCTCGTCCCGCTAACCGAGGCCTTCGCATTGCCCATCGTAAAAAGAACGAGCAATGCAGAACCCACGCTATAGATGTATATATACCACAACAATGCAAGGGTAAAGAAAAACCCTTACATCATTTGGATGGTGATGATACATCCCGTGAGCATCTACCATTGCCTTGTTCTTGTCTTACGATTGGAGTTTGCGAAGTTCCGGATAGCCAAAGAACAAAGCGTTTGAGTAAACGCCTTTTTATCCATAAGTTCCCACCCTTCACACGTGCAAAGTCCTGTGCATCGGGCATGCTCGTGTCATAGCGTGGGGAGAGCGCATCTTGTGTGTTCGGCCCTGCTCCTTCGGTGTGGGGAGAGAGGCGGCAAAAACGCTGTTGCCTTGGTGCCACACGTCGCGTCTCGGTGGCAAAGGTACGGATTTATTTTAAGACGTACAAAAGAAAACAAAAAAATGTGGGTTGAAATAGGAAGAAAACGCCACGGAATGGTCGGGTGTCGGATGGATGCGGATTGGTCAATTTGTACACGCCCGTTGCCACAAAATCGGTGTGAGTCACACCTGTGGTAGGGGTGTGACTCAGACCTATACCATAGGTGTGACTCACACCTGTTTTTGCGACATTTTCAGTTGGTCAATTTGTACGATTTCGATGTGGGGGTGAGATGGGGAAAAGACGTTCTTATCCCAGACATTAAAAAAATTCATGGATAATTCGTGGCCAATTCATGGCAATTTGTGTTCAAAGTAAAAAACGAATGACCATGAATTAGTCACGAATTTTTCATGAATTTTATGTCAAATACTCTAATGGCCGATTGGGTTTATTGGTAACTCCCCATGAAGAGGAAGAGCATGGAAAGCGGCATCCACCACCTTCGACTTGAGGACTTCAAGCGTAGGCGGCGGGATGCCCGCTATCGGGGCATCTCCACTGCCTCGCTGAGTGAGATGTGTGGCTTCAAGAAAACCACGTTTTTTGCTGCGTTCAAGAAGTTTGAGAACTGCACCCCCAGCGAGTGGATTAGGGGGAATGGGTAGTCTCCGTGTTTTTCTTTACTTTTTCTTTTTGTTCAGATAGGTCTTCTTTCCGTATCGGTAATCGGTGATGCGGTGCCACTCCTCGGGGATGAGGTACTTGCCTTCCACATGGTCGATGCAGAGCAACTGGAACTCTCCGTGGAGGGAACTGAAACGGGCAAGGATGCGGTCGGTGATGCGGATGTGGTGGATTGAGTCTTTGACCTCTTCCACAAGATGGAATGTCTGGTTGGGATGTTTCATCTCTTGTTCGCGCCACATCCTCAAGAATGTGTTCGTTTGGCTCATCAGGCTATCTACTGTCAGCATATATAACTTTCCGCTCACCTTTCCCATGCTGGAGAGGTCGGACTTCTTGCCGTATTCGTAGTTGACGGGATATTCGGTGATGCAGGTGGATTCCCTCATTTGCTGGATGAAGTCGTTCACCCATTGGGTGTTGTAGGGGACGGGTATTTTTCCTGTGCCGATGCTGATGATTTGCTGCACGAAGAGTGTGTGTTGTGCCCCTTTTCCATATATCTTGCAGATGATTTTCTCTCGGTTGTAACGACTGTCTGAGGCAGTCAGTTCAATCGTGTCACCTTGTGCCGTGTGCGATTCCACATGCTGGAAGTTGCTGAATGACCCGTTGATGAGTCTGCTGCGGATGCCATCGATGGAGTTTCTGCTGATTTCTTTCTGCCATGTGAAGATTTGGCGGAGCGTGTCGCCACCGATGATTTCGGTTCTGTCATGATACCCTAAATCTTCTATGCCCAGTTGCAGACGGGTCTTTTCCAGCAAGGACAAGTAGTGGTAATAGTCTTCAGCCGTTGTTGGATGTTCGGCTTTCAGTCTTTCATACTCAGGCACACGCTCCATCTTGCCGTGGTCATACATCAACATGGTTTCGTAGTCTTTGGGCAGGGTGAACGTGGAATCGACCTGGTCGATAAACAGGATGGTGTATCGACCGAAGTAATCCTTCTTGCCGTACAGGAGTCCATACGCTCGGGGTGAGTTGTCGTCGCCCCATCTGCTGAGCCTGAGATAGGCGAAAGTTTTGTCTGCGGGGTTGACGAAATCGTAGTTGAACTCCTTGTCCATGTTGCTGCGCAGATAGCGGAGAATCTCCCTGTTGAGGTCGGCGATGGCAGCATCCGCCTTTTCTGAAGGAATGATGTAGAGTGTGCCGCTGCATCCACCTTCCACCACATTCACTCGGTCGCCTCCTTTGAACGACTTGGTGACCATGTCGTTCTTGTCCTGCTCCAGCACATAGGCATGGATGGCATTGTCAGATAATTCGTCCTTTTGGGTGTTGTAGCGGTAGGAAACCCGGTGCTTCTCGCCACCAGCCGCCTCTGTCATTTGGGCAATGAAAGGGATGAGTGGGCGGTAGTCAAGCACTTGCCCGTTGCTTTTCTGTTCTATATTTTTAGTGTATTCTACGGAAAGGTTGCATTGGTCTCTGTCTGGGCGATAATGAAAGGTGGCACTTTCCAAGGCATGGTTATGATAACTGTCGTAAGTGTAGAGAGGTTTTTCGCCGGAATATCTCTCCAGCGCCAGAGCATAATGGATTTCGTCTTCTGTGCCTTTGGGTGTCTGCTGGTGGTGGCAGGCAACGGCATGGCTGGAGGCATCGAGGAAGTGCTGCATCACGGTGTCCTTCAGCAGTTGCAGTTGGTAGCGGACGATGGGTCGGTCTTTTCTGATGTCGTAGCATTTCTTCCAACTTCGTTCCTCATAGATTCTTTCGTTTGTGCGTCCGAGTGAATAGCCGATTTCCTCGGGATGGTGCTGCTCCAGATAGTCCATCAGTTGCTGGATGCTGTGCTCGTTTTGTGCGTGGATGGCGATGGCTTGTAGCATCATCGCCAGCATGAATATGTGGTGTTTCATTGTTTTTCTGTTGTTTTTAACGTTGATTCTCTATTATTTCAAATACGGCATCGCACTCTTGTTTCAGTTTCTCGTTCAGTGCGGTGTATTCAGCCAGCGGGTCGGGGTGCGATTCCACTCCGAAGACACTATCCACCGAAAACAAGTCGTTCTGTTCAAGTTCTTCCTCTGTTGAAGAATGGAAAACTTGGGATGAGGGGCGGTTGGCAAGAAACGTCTTGGGCATCACCTCCGAAGTGTCTGTTTTCGGAAAGGTTTGTTTCTGTTCCTGCTTCTGTCGATGGATTTGTGCTGTCGGACTTGTCGCGTGGCTGTCCCCTCCACTTCTTGGTGGTGCCAAGATGATGGCGAGGATGGCTGCCACACAGGCGGCTGCCAACCAGGGCCACAAGACGATGCGGCGTTTCTTCGTAGGGTGGCTTGCCATGATGCGGTCAAACTCTTCCACCTTCTCGTCAGACAGAGTGAACTCGCTGTTGAACTGAGTTGAGGCAAGCACCAGTTGGCGGACAATCTCCTCTTCAGCAGAAAGGACTTCGTGGCTCTGTCGGTAGAAGTCGGCAAGAGCAGCCTCCTCTTCCGTCGTTGTGTCGGCATTGAGATAACGCTCGATGAATTGTTGGCGCAGTGCCTTGTCGTTCAGGTCTTTCATCTTAGTCCTCCTTTCTTGAGCAGTTCCGCCATGGTTCTCCGTGCAGCAGAAATCATGGTCTTGGTGCTTTGTTTGGTTGTTTTACAAATGGTTGAAATTTCGTCTATGGTCATTCCCTCGCTCCGCATCGTCAGCATTCGCCGTTGAGTGGCGGGCAAGCGGTTGAGTGCCTCTTCAATCTGCTGATGCATGTCGTGGCTGAGAAGGTCTTGGTCAGCCGCTCGGCTGTCAGCCACATCGGCATCGTGCAAGGTATTGGTCGGCACTTGTTGTCGGCGCAGCAGGTCGATGCACACGTTTTTGGCGATGGTGACGGCAAGGGCTTCGGGACTGGCATAATCGTCCAGTCGCTCGTGCATCTGCCAGAGTCGAAAGAGAGTTTCCTGCACCATGTCCTCTGCCTCTTCAGGCAATTGCCTCATGGTAAGGAAACGCTCACACAGTTCCAGCAGCCTTGGGCGTATGTTGATTGCAATTTGTTCAAAAGTTGTCATCGCTATCTTTTGTGCGTCTCTATCTGAAAGACGTAAAACTGCCACAAAGGTAAACTGAAAAAACGAGAAAAATGCATGAGCGTTGCATTTTTCTCGTTTTTAATAGAATGATAAAAAAGGTGTTGAAAGAAGTTTTTTAGGGTTATGAATAACTGCTCATGAAGAGGAAGAGCATGGAGAGCAGCACCAAGAGGAGGTCCACCACCTTCGACTTGAGGTTCTTCTCGTGGAACACCATGGCACCGAAGAGGAAACTGACCAGCACGGAGCCGCGCCGCACCATGGAGACGATAGAAATCATGGCTCCGTCGAGGCCGAGGGCATAGAAATAGGCAAAGTCGGCAGCAGAGAGGAACACGGAGATGAGAATGATGCACCAGTCCCAACGGAAGGGGGTCGTCTCCTTGCGGAGTGGAAACCACAGGAGAAAGAGCATGGCAAGCATCATGAAGAACTGGTAGAAGGTGTACCACGACTGCACGGCGAGTTTGTCCAGTCCCACACCACCGTTTTCGGGCGATGCCATCAGGAACTTGTCGTAGAGTCCGCTGATGGCGCCCAGCACATTGGCGAGCACCACGAAGACAATCCATTTGTTGTGCTTGAAGTCGATACCTTCCTTCTTGCTGGAGCGCGAGAGCATCCAGAGTCCTATCATGGCGATGATGACACCCACCCATTGCCACACATTCAGCCGTTCGCCAAAGAGCGTGATGCCGCCGACGAGCACCCAGATGGGGCGAGTGGCATTGATGGGGCCAACGATGGTAATGGGCAGATGTTTCAACCCGAAGTAGGCGAAGAGCCAACTGCTGAGCACGATGAGCGACTTGAGCAGGATGTATTTATGTTCTGCCCACCCGTACTGATGAGTGTAGAAGAGGCTGTCTTCGGGGATGTATCCCTTTGCCGAGAGGATGATGAACGGCAGGAAGATAAGCGAGGAGAACAGGGTGTTGAGGGTCAGCACCGGAATGACCGCATTCTCCCTGAGCGACTTCTTCTTGAAGACGTCGTAGAAGCCGAGGAGGGTGGCGGAAAGGAATGCTAATATGAGCCACATAAATGGAATTGCTTTTTACATGTTATTATTCATGAACATTCGTGGACATTACATGGGCATTCGTGTAAAAAACAGGAACTATTTTTCTTTTTAACATATAATGTCCATGTAATGCCCACGAATGTTCATGAATGTCTATTTGTGTATTATTCTTCATCTTCATCCCAATCGTTAGGAGTTGAATAGACGATGTTCATGTCTTTGTCGAGGAGAACGCAGTTGTTGGTTTCTTTAATGTAGGCATAGCGTTCGCCTTGTAATCGTTGAGAGCCAAAATTGATGAGTAACCCAATGGGCTTCTTCGTCAAACGCAGATAGTTGAAAAGTTGAGCACGATGGGCTGATATGAGTTTATTGGTTGACTTAAATTCCACAATGACATCATCTACCACCATATCCATTTGGTAGTGCTTTTCCATCAAATGATGTTTGTAGTAACAGGGTAGAGGTTGTTCTGTCTTGTTCTCAATGCCTCGGTCGAGCAGTTCCAAATGCATAGCCTCATTATAAATGGGTTCCAATAGTCCCCAGTTCAACTCGCTATGTACTTTCATTGCCGCTCCAATAATCTGATACACAATATCTTTGTACTCCTTTGGATTCATCTTCATCTAAATTTATGATAAATTCGTGGGCATTATATGGTCATTTATGTTCAATAAAAATATCGTCGGGATACGTCACGTCAGCCAGGAACAGCGCGTTGCTGGGCACAGACATTCCTGCGGAGCAACGGTCTTTCTTCTCGATGATTTCACGGAACTGCTGGATGGTGAGCACGCCACGTCCCACATCGAGGAGGGTGCCGACGATGGCACGTACCATGTTGCGGAGGAAACGGTCGGCGGTGATGGTGAACTGCCACTTGAAAGGAGAAACCCGTGTCCATTCGGCTGCCATGATGCGGCAGTTGTTCGTCTTCACGTCGGTGTGGAGTTTGGAAAAGGAGGTGAAGTCGATGTAGTCGAAGAGCGTCTGAGCCGCCTCATTCATCAGGTCGAAGTCGAGGGGTTGCGAGAAGCGGTAGGCATAGTGCTCGAAGGGTGACTTCTCTGTAGTGATATAATAATGATACGTGCGCGAGGTGGCAGAGAACCGTGCATGAGCATCGGACTTCACAGGCACAATCTTGTGGATGGCGATGTCGGAAGGCAGGAACTTGTTGAGGCGGCCAGCCCACGCGCTGGGCGAATCAAGGGGGGCTTTCGTGTCGAAGTGTGCCACCATCAAACTGGCGTTCACTCCAGCGTCTGTCCGTCCTGCTCCCGTCACCTCGATGGGCTGACGCAGTAGGGTGGAGAGTGCCTTGCCGAGCACCTCCTGCACACTGATACCGTTGGGCTGAATCTGCCAACCGTGATAGCGTGTACCATCGTAAGAGAGATAGATGAAGTAGCGCATGGCAACTAAGAGTCTGAGTTAGGATTAAAGTCTGGGTTAAGGTTAAGTTATGGAGTTACTCTGTTGTGGAAGAAAGTGCGCCGCAGCGTACTCTCCTTGCGGATGCTGGGTACATGCTGCGATGCGCGGTTACGGTAGAAGTGCCACAGCATCAGGGCAGAGGTGATGGTGGCTATGCCGTCGGCAGTGGCAATGCTAATCCACACACCGTTGGTGCCCCACAGTTCGGGGAAGATGAGCAGGAAAGGCACGAGGAACACCAGTTGGCGGCTCACCGAGAGGAATATGCTCTTTTTAGCCATGCCAATGCTCTGGAAGAAGTTGCCCACCACAATCTGAAAGCCCACAATGGGTGACATGACCACGATGATTTTCATGCCCGACACAGCGAGGTCGGCCAGTGCTGGGTCGTGGGTGAAGAGGGCCACGGGGTAGTGGGGCAGGAACTCGCACAAGATGAAGGAGCAGCACATGACGATGGTGGCGAGGATGATGGCCTTGCGCAGCACCTCATCCACCCGCCCCGGCTGCTGCGCCCCAAAGTTGAAACCGGCGATGGGTTGCATGCCCTGACAGATACCCATCACCACCATGACGAAGAGGAACGTGATGCCGTTCACGATGCCGTATGCCGCAATGGCCAGGTCGCCCCCATGACGGGTCAGTCCCTTGTTGATGAGGATGACCACCAGACAGGCGCACAACTGCATGCAGAAAGGGGAGAGGCCAATGCCGAGGATGCTCTTCACGATGCGCTTGCGGAGTCCGTAGATTCCTGAATGCAAATGGATTAAGTCTCTCTTGTTAGAGAGAATGACTATCACATAGACCAGTGCGATGACCTGTGCCAGAATGGTGGCGTATGCGGCTCCTCTGATGCCCATGCCAAAGGTAAAGATGAACAGCGGATCAAGAATGGCGTTGATGATGACGGTGGCAATCGTGGCACTCATTGCCACATGCGGATGTCCCGTACTGCGCAGGGCACTGTTCAGTCCGAGGTAGAGGTGGGTCACCACATTGCCATAAAGAATCACCTCCATGTAATCGTGCGCATATTGCAGCGTGTTCTCCGAGGCTCCGAAGAAGAGCAGCAACGGGTCAATAAACACCAATCCGAGCACTCCCACCACGATGCCGATGATGACATTGAGCGACACCAGATTGCCCAGCACCCGCTCGGCAGTCTCATAGTCTTTTTGTCCCAGTTTGATGGACATCATGGTCGAACTGCCCACTCCCACCATCGCACCGAAGGCAGCACTCAGGTTCATCACGGGGAAGGTGACCGCCAGACCGCCCAACGACAGCGTGCCCACATCGGGAATGTGCCCAATGAAAATGCGATCGACCATGTTGTAAAGCGACGAGGCCGTCATGGCCACCACGGCCGGCACGGCATACTTCATCAGCAGTTCGCCAATAGGTTTCGTGCCCAGTTCCTTAGTTCTGTTATCCTGTTGCATCATCTTTGTTTGCGTCCTGTTTCTGAAAAACGCTGCAAAGTTACGGACTTTTTTCCAAAAAAATGGCGAAAGTGTTTTTGGATTCACTATTTTTCTGTACCTTTGTCGCTGAAAATCCAAACCAAACCCATCAAACACTTCCATAAACCTCAGAATCAATCAATGAATTGGCGAGAGAACACAAATAATGTTAATGCGGCAAAGAAAATGACCAAACTCCTTGGCCATTCCAATATTTTTGCTATTCTCTCATACACTAACGGATCTTTGGGAAGCAAGGTAACCTATAGCACCTAATAAGTGAAGGGAGAGGCGACAATCTGTCGCCTCTCCCTTCACTTTAAATCCCTTTCAACTCTATTAAAACTCCCCTAAAGTTATTTCAGTTCATCCCATGCAGGTGGCTCCACACCGAGCAGGTTCTTGACGAAGAAGTCGGCACGTTTGTGTTCGCCGAAGGTTTCGCCCATGGTGTGGTGGGCACCGGGAATGAGGATGAATTCAAAGTCTTTGTTGGCCTTGATGAGGGCGTTGACCACTTGGTAGGAAGAGGAGGGATCGACATTGTCGTCCATCTCGCCCACGAGGAGCATGAGTTTTCCCTTGAGGTTCTTGGCGTTCTCTACGTTGGAGCACTCCACGTAACTGCTATCGACGGGGTAGCCCATCCACTGCTCGTTCCACCAGATTTTGTCCATGCGGTTGTCGTGGCATCCACAGGCGGCATAGGCAGCCTTGTAGAAGTCGCCGTGGAAGAGGAGGGCACCGAGGGCTTCCTGTCCGCCAGCCGAACAGCCGTAGATGCCCATGCGCTCAATGTCCATGTAGGGGTATTTCTTGGCAGCGGCCTTGATCCACTCGATGCGGTCGGGGAAGCCGCTGTCTTTCAGATTCTTGTAGCACACTTGCTCGAAGTCGAGACTGCGGAAGGAGGTGCTCATGGCGTCGAGTTGCACGACGATGAAGCCGAGTTCTGCCACGTCTTGCAGGTTGTAGAGCCATGGGGTGAACTTCTTGGGCACATACTGGTCGCCTGGACCGGAGTAGATGTATTCGATGACGGGATATTTTTTGTTGGGGTCGAAGTTGGAGGGGCGTTGGATGAGTCCCCACATGTCGGTCTTGCCGTCGCGACCGGGAGCCACGAACACTTCGGGTGCTTGCCAGCCTTCGGCTTTCAGACGGTCGATGTTGGCTGTTTCGAGGGTGGTGATGAGGTGACCATCGATGGCAGAGCGAAGCACGGTGACGGGTGCTTGGTCAATGGTGGAGTAGGTGTCGATGAAGGCGGTGTGGTCGCTATTGAGCGTGATGCTGTGATGGCCACGCTCGGGGGTGAGTGCCACGAGATTTTTGCCGTCGAGATTGATGCGGTAGTAGTGGATGTTGTAGGGGTCTTCTTCGGCAATGGTGCCGTCGAAACTGGAGGCGACTTTGCCCATGTTCTTGCAGTTCATGCCGTTGGCTGAGAAGATGATGTAGCCTTTTCCCTTTGCGTCAATCTCGGCATGCTGCACACCGCGCACCCAGTAGTTGCCACGGGTCACTTGGCTGAGTTTGCCGTTCTTGCGGTTATATATATAAAGATGTGCATGGCCGTCGCGGTCGCTCTTCCAGAGGATGTGGTTGGCATCGAGGTCGCGGCGGTAGTTGCGCGAGTAGGCCACGTATTTGTCGTTCTTCTCTTCGATGAGGGTGCGCACGTTGCCTTCGAGGTCCATCTCCAGCACTCGGTAGGTCTTGTGGCCGCGCTCGTTGAACTCGAAGGTGAGGGTCTTGCCGTTGTCGTTCCATTCGGGTGCGGTCACCTGATACTGTGAGGCAAAGAGTTGGCAAGATTGGGGATAGATGGTCTTCTTGTTCAAGACATCGACCACCACGGGGATGCGGTAGTTGAGCGAGTCGCCGGGCTTGGCATATTCTTGTTGGGAGTAGCGGGGCTGCACCTGGTCGGTGGGGGAGGAGAGGGTGTAGGTGACATAGTGTTTTGGGGCAGGCTTGATGAGCACGGTGGCATAGTATTTGCCGTCTTTCGACCATTGTCCCCAAGAGGAATAGTAGCAGGTATCGACTCCATCGGTAGTGATGGGTGTGGCACCTGCCATGTCATCGCCCCTGAGCAGGTAGAGGTTGTTGTCTTTGTGAATGATGAAGGTGCCTTTCTCTGCAGGGCTTTCGGCACGTCCGTCTTTCTCGTCGCGCACTTCCATCCAGTGGTGTCCGTCGCCCTGCCAGCGGTTTTGGTGGCGAGGTTCGGGGTTGGCAATCTGCTTTTTCTCGCCGGTCTTCGCATCGACCTGATACCACACGGTGCTGTCGCCGTTGTAGGTGGAGTAGTTGAAGTAGGCGGGATTGGTGTGGTGAGGCGACTGCACGTGTACATCGCCGTGGGTCATTTTCCACGAATACTTGCTGCGGATGGCTGCAGCGTTTTTGTAGTCTTGCACGGTTCCTTGTGCGTGGATGCTCAATGCGGCTGATGCCAGCAGAGCGAATGAAAGGAGTCTTTTCATTTTTCAGTTAATATAGCGAGTTAATAAATAATGAAGTCTGTGTAAAAGTAGTAGTACCACCAGTAGGTGTCGCCATAGGTGGGTTGGAGGCGTCGGCCCATTTCCTCGTTGCTCAATCCCTGCTGGGTCAGTTGGTTGTAGTCTTGCACGAAGCGGTTGTAGCGGTCGGCCACGAAGGTGTCGAACTTGAAGCGGCTGAAGTCGATGGGCGAGAGGTCGGTGTTGCCGTGCAGGATGGCTCCTTCCTGATAGAGTGGGGGGATGCTCTCTTGAGGATGGTGTTGCACGTAGTCGTAGAAATGGATGCAGAAGGCGAAAGCGTCCTTGCGCCAGAGGGAGAGGCACATGATGGTCTCTTCCAGTTGTGGCGAACTGGCATGGCGGAGTGCTGAGTAGTGGTCGAGGAGGTATTGCTCGCATCGTCCTTCATCGTTGTCGAGTGTGTTCGCATCGTCGTCTATCATGGGGGCAATGGCCTGAAAGTCACGACTCTGCATGAAAAGGGTGCTGTTGTACATCCAGCGTTCATGCTCGATGGCCCAATCGCGATGGAAAAGACTTGTCTTCAGCATCTGGAGATATTTGGCAGCGAGGTCAAATTCTTGGTTGAAGACAGAACACAGGGCCATTATCTTCAGATTGCGAAAACTCTGTCCGTAGGTGACGGAGTTCTCCATAGCCCGTCGGTAGGCGAAGTTGAACTGCCCAAACTGGTAGTAGATGAGAGGTGCGCCCAGTTGGGTGATGCGGATGCGTGAAGAAAGGGTGGAATCGGTCACAAAGGGGTTGATGCCGCAGTTGTTGGTCTTGAACAGGTCGGTCAGCCGTCCAGTGTGCAGGAGGGCTATGTTCTTGTAGAGTACCATCAGGTTGGTGGGCGGAGTCTCGTTGTTGGCAGGCATCTCCTTGAGCACATCGTCGTAGCGGAACTCGTCGAGGGCACGATACATTCGCAGTTCGTGACGGAAATTTTTGTCGGTCAGTGTGGTCAGGATGCCATTCTTGGAGTGATAGTTGAGGTTCCATGATGTGGGCCACAGCAAATGGCTGATGTAGAGGATGATGGCAAGAGGAGTGATGGCGATGAGTCCTTTGAGGGTCCAACTGATGTGGAGATTCCTTGTCAGATAGATGATGCCCCAGGTGTACAATAGGGCGAAAAGAGCCAAGAAGGTGGGGACAAACGGAAACCCTGGTGCTTGGGCATAGTAAATCCAGTAGCCGTAACTGAGCAGGTCATAGAGCAAGAAGACGGGAATCGCCAATGCCACGAAGCACCACTTGTCCTTGATGCTGAACATTCGGATGGTAATCCAGTAGATGGCCACCCAGAAGAGGATGAGGATGGTGCTGCCCAGCCAGGGGTGGTAGAAGAACTGGGTGAGAAAACGAGCAATCCAGGCCAACCAACCGCCTTCGTTTTGAACGGTGTCCATCATGAAGGTGTGGCCGCTGATGAAGACGTCGTTGTCCTGAATGGTGTAGAGATAGTCTGCATTCATCGTCGGCAACAAGAGGTAGGCCAAGACGATGAATGCGGACAGATAAGCGTATTTGAGTGAAAATCTCATGCTTGAGTGTTGTGCGATGCTCCGTCAGTGTTGGGTGGTGAGGGATTGTTTATCGCTGGGCATACTTGGCTTTCACAGCCTCTTCCTTGGCTTTCTTGGCAAACTCCTGTGGCGTGATGCCGACAGGCTCAACCATAAATTCGGGACGGTTGTAGGAGCGCAAGAAGAACGTGTAGAAGTTGGGGTCTTTCTGTGGCACGGCAAAGGCTTTGTGCGCCTTGCCCTGGCGGTCGAAGTAGGCCAGGAGGGGACGGGTGTAGTTGCCGTCATCGCGTCGTGAGTCCACCATTATCCAGCGGCCATTGCTCGACCACGTGGGGTAACTCTCCGAACGAGGGCTGTTCACGGCATCCAGCCGCTGCACCTCGCGGGTCTTCAAGTCCATCATGTAGATGTCGGCATCGGCATGCCACACGTGGAAGCAGCCATATTCGGCCTGTGCGAAAAGCAGGTATTTCCCATCAGGGCTGATGCGTGGCAGGGTGACACTCTGTCCGAGCGAGTCGGCTGCATTGTATATCATCTCCACGTTGCTAAACTCTTTGGTGTCGGGGTTGAAGTCGGCGCAGTAGAGGTCATACTTCACCTCCTTATAGCGCTGAATCATCTCGGTTTCGTGGGCGATGCTGTCGTTCTTGTATTCAAAGTGGGCGGAGCAGAAGTAGAGTTTCTTGCCGTCGGGACTCCAGGTCGGGAACACCTCCAGTTCGTCTTCCAACTCGGAGATGATGCTCACCTCGTTCTTGTCGATGTCATAGAGAATGAGGTCGCTCTCTGTGTCCTGCACCTCAATCTTGTTCAGGTCCTTCGTGTGGAACGACTGGCCAGTCGAGTTGGTGGAGAAGGCAATGAGACGTTTCGTGGGGTGCCAAGCCGGATACACTCCTGCACTGAGTGTCTGTTCGGTTTTCAGGTCAATCTTGTGCAGTTCGCCGTTCACCACCAGCATGGTGCCGCCATAGCCCTGGCGCATGTGGAAGAGCATATTGTCGGTCTTGAAGTTTTGGTAGGAGTGACAGTTGATGCACTGTCCCGTCTTCTCTGTGCTGACCGACATGTTGTTGTAGATTTCCTTCTCGTCGAAGTTCGTCAAGTTGCGCTGGTTGATGCTGAGTTTTTCGTAGGCAACATAAGAAGGCTGGATGACACGGTAGGAGATGTAACTGTCTATGCTGTCTTTGGCCACATAGATGTTGAAGGGCTTGTAGGCTTTCCACCTTTCACCCTCCTTGGTAAACACTTCCACCTGCATGCTTTTCCCCTTGGCAGCCTTCAGCATGAGTTTCCATTCCTCCTCGTCGATGAGTACGTTCTGACCTTTTCCGTAGGCGATTTCTCCGCCAGGAAAAGTGAATCTTGCCACCACTTCGCTGGCATTCTCACGCACGGCAAAGTTGAGCGGACAGATGTTGCAGGGGATAGTCACCTCTGTGTAGTCGGGGTAGATGTGAGGCAGACGCGACTCTTTCTTTGCGTCTTCTGGCACAGCAGGGTGGGTACAGGCTGCCATGATGGCAACCAATATGATGGAGGAGAAAAAAATCTTCATTTTCATGATTTTGCAGGTTTTGTTTAGGGTTAATACGAATGGATGTCGCGGCAGAAGAAATAGAACCAGTAGAAAGTGCCGCCATAGGTGCTTTTGATGGCCTCGCCCACCTCCTCGGTCTTCATGCCCGTGGAGAGCAGCGACTGCGAGAGTTTCTGGAAGCCCGCATAACTGTCGTTCACCTCCTTGTCGAACGGCATCCTCGAGATGTCCACGTTGTCAGGCTCCAGGCTTCCATAGAGTTTTGCTGCCTCCTGATAGTGGACAGGCATCTTCTCGCCGTCGTGCAATTGGGCATAGAGGAAGAATCGGGGCCAGAACAGTTGGATGTCTTTCTGCACCAGAGCATAGTTCAGCGTCAGTTCCTGCAGCAGTTTACTCTCCTTGTTCATCGTGTGGCTGAAATAGTTGAGCAGATACATCTCGCACAGGCCGTTGTCGCCATCGAGCGTGGTGCCCATGTGGTCGCGCAGTTCGCGCACCGTGTCAAACTCCGGGTACTTCTTGATGAGTTCAGGCTTCTCCGTGATGGGCCAGAGACGTTCAGCCCAGTCGCGGTAGAAGAGAGTGGTCTTCAGGATGGTCAGATACTTTCGTGCCACATCCATCTCGCCGCCCACCAGTGCACAGCGGGCCAGCAACTTCAGGTTGTCGTAGTCGTTGCCAAACTCCACACTGTTTTCGATGCACCAACGCACGGTGAAATTCGTCTTGCCATGATAGTAGTAGAGCAGGGGAGCCACCGTCTGCACCATGTGTACATGCAGCGTGTCGAACCCATTGGTGGGAGGTTCACCCATGTTGTTATACTTAAACATTTTCGTGCCCATCTCGCCAGTGTTGAGCAAAGCCACATTCTTCAGCAGCACCATCTGGCGCGAGGCATTGCCAGGTATCTCGCTCATCTCGTCCAGCACCTTCTCCCAGTCGCCCTCGTCGGCATCTCTGTACATGCGCATCTCGGCGTGGTAGTTATAGTTCTGGAAGTCCATCTTCTCAGCCCACACGCATCCGCCTATCCAAATGGCCAGCGTGACAATCCATGCACTCCAAGCCGCCCGGCCCCTCAGTTCCTGCCGCCTGGGCAAGAAGGGGAAGAACAAAGGAGCAATGGCCAGCAAGGCGAAAGGCACAGCAGGCACAAGGCTCACAGTGGTGTCGTTGGTGAACTGTGGAAACCCCACTGTCCACACGTCTTCAAGTCGGATGCCCGAGTAGAGTTGATAGCAGAGCAGCGGCATCACACCAGCCAGAACCAACGGAAACGCCGGACGCAAAACCCTCATCATCACCTTCCCGTCCTGAGCCGGACGAGCGATAGTCATCACACTGATGTAGGCCAGAGCCAGCAGCGTGTACCACCCGAAGAACGGGTAGGTGATGGCCACAAGACAGGTGGTGATGACACGGTCGATGCGCTTCTTGAACAGGCTGTGAAACCACACCAGAGCCATAGCCACCAGATAGCCCACAGAGCCGTAAAACCAATAGCCCGTCTGTTTCACATAATAAATCCAATAGCCCACATCAATCGTGCTGACCAGCAGACAGAAAGCCGGCATAGCCAGCACCGCCATCCATACCGTCCGCACCTTGAAGGCCACCTTGCTCAACCACATGCTGCCCAACCAAAGCACCATCAGGATGCAGGCACCCAGAGCGGGATGATAGAAAAACTGAGTCAGAAAAGTGGCCAGCCAACTGATGAGGCCGCCCGGCAGACGCATACACTCCTTCAGGTGCGACATATCGCTGCTGAAGAAATCCTTGCTCTGAGCCATGAACAGCACATCGCTGTTGCACACAATCAGATGGTAGGCACCCACCACCGCCACCACCGCCGTTGTGGCCAAAGCCATCCACAGCGGGGTGTTCTTGCCAAGCACCATTCCCCGTTCCTTCTTCGTCCGTGTTTCCTTCTGCTCCGTTGCCGTCATCCGCCTACTTTCCTTCTGCGCTTTTGGCAAAGAGCCTTTTCTGGATGAGTCCTCCTTCGACACCTCCATGTCTTCTCTCCCGTTACGTTTCCTACTCATAAGTGACTACAAAAAAATTATCTTATACAATGATATTTCTCCTTTTTCGCCGCAAGCGGCTTGTTTTCCTCGGACAATAATTGCCAATAATTAACGATAATTTTATCCAAATAATTATTATCGGGAACCAATTATTGGGAATTATTGGAACCCTTTAGCCGGGCGAAGCCAATTATTGTCCAAGAAATATGCGGCTTGCCGCATCACATCAACTATTTTTGTTCTGATACAAAAAACGTGGCAAAGTTACAAAAAAAAGAAGAAATCCAACACTTTTAACGACAAAAAGAAACACATCCCCCCGCTTTTTTCTTGCAGAGGGATGTGAAAAGAAAGACTCACTGGAGCAGTTGGGCAATGGCGGCATCGATGTCAACCATCTTGTCCGTCGGCTCATAACGCTTCACCACGTTGCCCTTTCGGTCGATAAGGAACTTGGTGAAGTTCCACTTGATGTCAGGCTTCTTGTCGTAGTCAGCATCAGCCTTGCGCAGCATGCCATCCAGCAGCCCAGAGAGTTCGTGGGCAGGGTCGAAACCGCCAAACCCCTTCTCGCCCTTCAGGTAGGTGAAGATAGGGTTAGCATCAGGCCCGTTCACATCGCCCTTCTGCATGATTTGGAACGTCACGCCATAGTTCAGTTGGCAGAAACCCTCAATCTCACTGTTCGTGCCAGGGTCTTGCTCGCCAAACTGGTTGCAGGGGAAGCCGATGATGACCAGCCCCCGGTCCTGATACTTTTTGTTCAGAGCCTCCAGCCCCTCAAACTGAGGAGTGAAGCCACACTTGCTGGCTGTGTTCACAATCAGCAATACCTTACCCTCGAACTGGGCGAAATCCAGTTCCTTACCCTTGCTTGTCAAAGCCTTAAAGTCATAAATCTTTGCCATAGTAAATTTTGGTTTGTTTTTAGTTAGTTTTTCTTTTAAGTAACGACACAGAATTATCTTATACAATGATGTCTCTTCT
>DGSP01000042.1 GCA_002393555.1 Prevotellaceae bacterium UBA4359 | reverse complement strand
TTGTTGAAGAAAGCATCCGAAACTTAAATCAATCTATTTTTATTTGGAATTTCTTGCGAAGCGACTCCTTATACTGAACTGACGTTATGTTAGGAGGCACAAATGGTCCATAGCACTACAAAATGAGGAAGAAAGGATGTGTACGTATGATGAATTGTGGGTAGTTCAACTTGAGAGGCTTTTTTTTCTTCCTTTTCTTTGCCATTTCTTTCCCTTTTTTTATCTTTGCCCCCGAAAAGTAATTGAACGAACAATGAGAGAACTTGCTGTAAATGAAATCGCTCAGTTGGAAGAGCGTGGATGTTGGGCCGACGACTGGTCGGACATCTTGGTGGATGAGGCTTTTGTGCCTTCACAAATGGAGAATGTGCTGCTCTATGGGCATGTGGAGATTGGCAACCTGAATGGCTATGTGGAGATGGAGGAGGGTTTCCGCCGCCGCTGCTGTGTGAGGAATGCTACGCTGCGCAATGTGGTGATTGGCGATGGCTGTCTGGTGGAGAATGTGCGTGGCTATATCTCTAACACGCAGATTGGTGAGCGGTGCTATGTGGCTAACGTGGGTGTCATCACGAATCAGGAGGATGCCACCTTTGGCAATGGCACGGAGATTTCGGTGCTGAACGAGGGTGGCGATGGCAACATCGTCATTTTTGAGGGGCTGACGGCTCAGTTGGCCTGGATGATGGTGAACTTCAGCAGTGCGAAGAAGTTGGCACGGGTGGAGAAAAGCACGGAACCCCACATCGGCTCGGGTGCCAGAGTGGTGGGCGTGAAGGAGATGAACAACGTGCGGATTGGCGAGGGCTGTGAGGTGCAGGGTAGCAGCAAACTGAACAATTGCACCATCATGAGTACCGAAGATGCTGGCACGTTGATTGGTTCTGATGTCATTATCGAAGACAGTGTGGTGGCGGCAGGTGCCAGTGTGATGGATGGTGCGAAGGTGTATAGTTGCTTTGTGGGTGAGTCTGTCCATGTCGGAAAGGGTTTCTCGGCTGAGGCAAGTGTGTTTTTTGCCAACAGTTATATGGACAATGGCGAGTCGTGTGCTGCCTTCTGTGGCCCGTTTGCCACGAGCCACCACAAGAGTACGCTGCTCATTGGTGGCGCTTTCTCGTTCTACAATGCTGGTTCTGGCACGAACCAGAGCAATCATGCCTACAAGATGGGGCCTATCCACTGGGGTACGCTCGACCGTGGCAGCAAGACGGCCTCGGGCAGCCACATCCTCTGGCCAGCCCATGTGGGCAGTTTCTCGATGGTGATGGGCAAGGTGCAGAACCATCCGCAGGTGCAGAAGTTGCCGTTCAGTTATGTCATTGCCGAAGGGCGTGAGACATGGCTGGTGCCGGGCATCAACATCCGCACGGTGGGCACCTGGCGCGACATCAACAAGTGGCCCAAGCGCGATGTGCGTCCGCTCGGCTCGCGCAACGACATCATCAACTTCGCTTTCCCCAATCCATACATCGTGCAGTCGGTGCTGGAGGGCAAGTCGGTGCTGGAGGATTTGCTGAAGAAGAATCCCGACGGCACGGAAGTGTATGCCTACCGTGGCTGCAAAATCAAGCGAGCCGCGTTGCTGAAGGGCATCCAGTATTATGAGTTGGTGCTGAAACTCTTCCTCTACCGTTGTTTCCAGAACAACACGGCTGAGACGACAGAGACGAACGGAAGCCGTTGGGTCGATATGATGGGCATGCTCGCTCCGAAGAGCGAACTGGACAGCGTGGTGCGCGACATCGAGAACGGCACCATCGGCACGGCTGAAGACCTGAAGGGTATTCTTCAGCAGATACATCAGAACTACAGACTTTATGAACAAACCTACGCCAACTATGTGATGCAGGCTTGTGGCGGCAATCTCTTCATCGACCGCGACCGCTGGATGGCCGAGGCGGAGGAGGCTCACGCGCTTTGGCTCAAGATGGTGAAGGACGATGCTGAGAAGGAGTATCAGATGGGCGATGTGGAGCCTGACCAACTGAGAGATTTCCTGGAAGGCGTGAAGTGAGAAGGGCTGACTGGTGTTGCCCTCAATGGCACAAGTCTTATACCCCCAAATCGATGTCCCCGACGTCGGTTTGGGGGCTGTTCTTTAACGTTAGTTCGGTATAAGAAAAGTTTTATTATACGCCTTCGGCGGACGAAGAAAAAACAAATAAAAACCGATGAAAACAAATAAAAACCATTTCTTCGTCCACAACATTTTGCCATCACAACCAAGAAGAACCTGTTTTTATTTGTTTTTACTTGTTTTTTTCTGTTTTTTCTTCGTCCGCCGAAGGCGTAATTCTTACATCGAACTTACGTTTCTTTAGTGCTTTTTGAGCAACTTGTAGAAGAAGCGGATGAATTTGCCCAGTGGGGTGTAGCGGATGCCCCAGTCGGTGATGGCTTCGGCAAAGAGGGCTTCGATGTGTGGGTCTTTCTGCGGGTGTTCCACTCGTGTGAGCGGAAGAGGATGTTTCATCGGCTCGCGGTCGTAGAGATAGTGTTGCAGAAGGTCGAACGAACGGAAGTGGGTGCCACTGCGGAGGCCGATGTTGCGCACGAGGGTGTGGCCGGGTGTGAGGCAGAGTCCGTGTGCCTTGTAGATGGCCAGTTCCCAGCAGATGTCCCATGGGATGGGTTGCTTGTCGAGGCTTTTCAGACAAGTGAATGCACCGCCATACTGGATGGCGTTGATGTCGTTGTCGGTCATTCCCTTGAGGGCTTCGGCCCGTGTTGCGTAGTGGACGAAGTGGTTCTGCCAACGGTCGCGCCATGTGCCCCATCCCCATCCTCCCATGTGGGGGGTGAAATAGAACGGAACGGGTGGCTGGCCGTTGTTCCCTTCCGTAGGGCAGAGGGGGTTGAGCAGGCTCAGGTGGGTGAAACCGGCCACGTGCATGACTTGGGGATTGTCTTGGTAGAGGTCGAAGGCTTGGTTCATATACTCCAGAAAATAGGGGGAGGTGCAGATGTCGTCTTCCAACACGATGATGCGGTCGTGCTGCTTGAACACCTGTGCAATGCCTTCGATGATGTTGCGTTCGAGGTAGAAGTTTTTGCTACGCTCCACGATGGTCATGCGTTTCAGTGTGCCTTTTTTCTCGGCGAGTGTCTGAAAGCGGTGCAGTTCCTGCCTTACGTGGTTGACTTCCTCCCATGACCTAGTGTCTTTCCCTCCATCGGAAAAGACGTAGAGTTCGGTCTCGGATGCCAAGGTGTTGCGCACGAGACATTCGAGGGTCTTGAGCATGTTGTCTGCTCGGTTATAGACAAAGAGGGCGATTGGGGCTAAAGTCATGGGGATGGAATTAGTTCTGTAGGGTTTCGGCATAGAAGACGGCATGGCCTGTGCGGTGGTCTAAGGGAGGGAGGGTCATGTAGTCACCATAAATGTTGCTGGTGTAGCGTTCGGGTTGGGCTGGTGCCATGAAGGTGTGGCCCTCGAACAGGATGCTGGACACTGGGAATATGTCTTCGTTGCGGTGCATGATGCCATAGCCGTTGGTGTCGATAATGTTGCCTGTGTGCTGGTCGTGGGGGCGAAGGATGCAGGCAATGGCCCATACGGTACGGAACCAGATGCGTTTGGTGCCAAACCAAAAAAGTTCGGCCACGGAGCGCCATGAATAGTAGTGTCTGGCTCGGAGAATGCCGTTGGCCTTGCTGTAGCCTCGAAGAATGTGCTTGCAGAACTTTCGCGAAACACGTGGATAAGGTTCGAATGGAAAGATATCGACGAAGATGCCCTTGGGATAGGATTGCTGGAAGTCATCGTCTGCCTCGATGAGGAAGGAGTCTTTGTCGCGTATCTTAATCATGGGCAGCCGGGAAATATCGGTCTCGGGAGTCTGCACGTAGAGCCAGGAAGGGAGTTCGTGAGTAGCCACTTCGAGAAAGCGTGGTATATCCTCTTTGCGCATGGCTATGTCGATGTCGTCATCCCAGGGGATGAAGCCTCCGTGGCGCACGGCTCCGAGAATGGTTCCGCCGTCGAGCCAGTAATCGATATGGTGGTTGGCGCACACCTGGTGTATTTCCTGCAGGATGGTCAGTTCTTTGAGTTGTATGGACCGCAGGTGACGCTGCATGTAGTCCTTGTGATTATCCATTGTCTTTGTTTTTTAAGGGTGGAGTGGGTCTGCCGAAAAGGTGTTCCTTCAATTGGGGGCTGACCCGGAGAATGTTGCTGACGAGCAGGCAGAAGGCAATGACGAGGAGTGCCATGCCGACAGCAAGGGTGATGTCGATGACGAAATTGGGCTGATGGGCGTCAAGCCACTTTCCCACAGCTGGAATTTTGGGCATGAAGATGAAGTGGAGCAGGTAGATGTCGAGGGTGCGCACACCGATGTATTGTAATCCTCGACCGATGCGGGTCTGCTGCGTGAAATAGGTCTGGTAATGTCGGAAGAACATCACCACGGTCAGCATCAGTGTGTACATGGCCATTGTCTTGGGAAGATTTGTCCACTCCCTTTTCAGCAGATGCCATCTGAAAATGTCGGCGCAGCAGAGGAAGGCGAGGATGACCACGATGGGGAAGAACCATTGGGTGTCGAAAAGTCGTTGAGTGGTTGTCCAATGGCGGTGAACGAGATTGCCCAAGAGGAAGAAGTGCATGTACTGCATCGTTTCGTAGAAAGAACTGTACATCATCCAGTCGGTCTTATACCAGGTGCCGAGAGTTTGCGGCAGATAGAGCGACAGG
Source organism: Prevotellaceae bacterium UBA4359 (assembly GCA_002393555.1). Classification (GTDB taxonomy): domain Bacteria; phylum Bacteroidota; class Bacteroidia; order Bacteroidales; family Bacteroidaceae; genus Minthosoma. Next base: position 35,051 of record DGSP01000042.1, on the reverse strand, counting down.
TAAGCACCGATGGCCACGACCCACAGGACGGCGATGGCCGTGTTCTCGGCTTTCTTGCCGATGCGCTGGAAGAGAGCCGCCACGATGTAGTAGATGAGGAACATTTGCAGAAGCACCCATGTGAACCAATATCCTCCCTTGGTGGGGCTTTCCATGCGGTACATGAACCCTTCGGCGAAAGACATCTTGCTCCGCAGGACGATGCACACGCACAGGAACACCAGCGCAGGCAGCACTTGCACCTTGAACTTCTTCCATGTGAGTGCGGCAAAGTTTTGTGGAGTCCACACCCACGATGCTTTGTAGGCCAGAAAACCGCTGACAAAGAAGAAGAGGGGCATGCGGAAGAGCACCAGGAAGGGGAGGGATACGGAAATCTTTTCAGACTCCAGAAATCCAAACTCGGCCACATGATAGGCCACGACCAGTATCATGGTGAAGCCTCGCATGGCATCGAGCCATTCTAACCGTTGTTTTGTAACTTCCATCTTGACGAATTAGTTCTTGGGTTGAAGGGCTTTCTTCCATCGCCCCGACAGCCACGGCACCTTCTCCACGTAGGGCACCAGCCAAGTGCAGATGCTGAAGACAAAGACAAGGAGGACGATGAAGTCATCCCAATGGCCATAGATGCTGTGGCCGAAAGAGATGTGGATGAAGCGGTAGAACTGGAGGATGGGATAGTGAACCACGAAATAGACCATGGAATGCTCACCGATGTAGTTCACTACGGGTACTCTGCCAAGGGGCAGTTTGAGGAAAAAGCCAGAGAGTCCCAACAGGATGATGACGGTGTTGACAAAGGCTGCCAGACTCTCGCCCTCGAAGCGGTTGGCACTCATTACGTACTCGCCGTGCCACAGGATGTTGAGGATAATGAAAGCGAGGATGAGTACAGAAGAGAGGATAAGAGTGGGGCGTCGGCCCATGCGCTCTATCAGCCAGCGCCAACTGCGTCCCATGTTGAAAAAGAAAACACCCATCGGCACGTTGCTCAGGCTCATGGGCAACGGATTGTCGAGTGTCCACATCCAGTAACTGATGAAAGGACAGGCGAGAATCACCACTGTCTGGAATACTGAGATGGGCTTGACGATATGGATTTTCTTGATGAGATGAACCAGTACATAGGCCGAAAAAAAGGAAAAAAGGAACCAGACGGGTTCGTTACCCCAGAAAGAACTGGTTTCCCAGAGATGATTCCACTCCATCGGTTCGATGGGCTGATGGTAGCGGTCAATTTCAAAGGGAAGAAAGATGGCATAGATAATGAAACCAATGGTGCCCCATACCAGATAGGGGATGAGCAGTCGTTTGGCTTTTTCGGTGATGTAGGCCTTTGTGTTGCCCGAAACGGTTTTGTTGAAATAGCCAGCCTTGAAGAAGAAAAAGCACATGAAGAAGAACGACCATGCCATCACCTCTTTCCACCAGTCGTCGCCTTTGTGGCCACAGAAGGAGATGGTGTGGAGAGTAATCATGCGGATGATGCAGATACCACACAGGAAGTCGAAGGTGTGATTACGCTCTTTCATGGGTGCAAAGGTAAGGATTTTCAGTGAATAAGTAAAAGTGAAAAGTAAAAAAATTTGCTACTGTACTTTTACTTTTTCCACCTTCCACTCAACCAGGGAACTTTCTCTACATAAGGCACCAGCCATGTGCAGGTGACGAGGATGAAGAGCATCATCAGGATGAAGTCTTCCCAATGGTGTGCCACGGTGTGGTGGAACACCAGATGAGTGAAAGAGTATAGGAAGATGAGAGGGTAGTGGGCAACGAAATAGACCATGGAATGTTCGCCGATGTAGCCCACAGCGGGTACGCGTTTCATGGGGAGTGAGAGCAACAGTCCGGATAAGCCCACCAAAGCGCAGATGGTGTTGATGCCTGCTCCCCACGGATGGTTGTGAAACTTGTTGAGGCTCATGTCGTACTCTCCATGGAAGAGTTTGTTGTTCACCACAAATGCTGCGATGAGCAGGATGCTGACAGCGATGAGCCAACCTTTGGGTACACGGGTCTGTGCCCATCGCCATGCGTGGCCTAAATAGAAAAAGAACATGCCCATGAACACGTTGTCGAGGCTCATCCACAGTGGATTGCGTTGTGTCCACAGATAGTAACTGATGAAGGGAAAGGTGATGGCCACCCATTTCAGGTATTTCACCTTGCCGATGAAGTGTGTCAGCACATAGCAGGCGAAGAAGGAGAAGAGAAACCAGACGGGGGGATTGCCCCAGAAGCGGCTGTCCTGCCAAAGGTGTTCCCACCGCAGGATTTTGTAGTAGCGATGAAACGAGTCGGGAAAGAGGAGCAGAAAGCCGAAAAAGACGATGCTTCCGATGGCACCCCATACGAAGTAAGGCACCAGCAGGCGTTTCATGCGGTCTTTCAGATAGGGTAGCGTCTTTCCCTTCACCCCTTTGTTGAAATAGCCGGCCTTGAAGAAAAAGAAGGACATGAAGAAGAATGACCATGCCATCACTTTCCCGAACCAGAACTCGCCGCGATAGCCACAAGTGCTGATGACGTGCAGCATAATCATACGGATGATGCAGATGCCGCACAGGAAGTCGAAGGCATGGTTGCGTTGGGGCATGAGGGAAGTGTTGAGGGTTTAGAGTATAGAGTTGAGAGTTAGGGTTGAGGGTCAGGGTTCATGGTGAGGCGGTCTTCCACCATGCGTTCCATGTAGGACTGGATGAGGCCCTTCAGTTCACGCTCCATTTGCTTCTCCACCTTACCCGTCTTGCCCAACAGGTTTTCCTTCAGATACCAGTCTTTCTTGTAGTTGTAGATGGCTTTCGTCTCGCCTGTTTCGGTGAAGATGAGCACGTAGTCGCCCTTCACATAATGGTAGAGGCCGTTGTTGCTGGTCACAGCCCATGTGTCTTCATCGGCAGTGTGGAGCAGGTCTTGGCCAAAGGCGACGTAAGGACGGTCGTACCCCAGATAGTTCAGCACCGTCGGCATGATGTCTATCTGTTGGGCGATGCAGTGGCGACGTTCGGGCTGGATGGTGCCCGAAGGGTCGAAGATGATGATAGGCACACTGCAGATGCCCAATTCTGTCTGATACATCGGTTCTGTGGTCAAGTTCGTGTGGTCGGCTGTAAGCACGAAAATGGTGTTCTTGTACCATGGTTGCTTCTCTGCCGTCTCGAAGAAGAGGCGCAAGGCGTTATCTACATAACGGATGCACTTGTGCATGATGTTGGGGTCGCCTGGCTCATCTTTATAGATGTTCTTGTAACGGTCTGGCACGGCATAGGGATGGTGCGAACTGGCTGTGAAGACGGAAGTGATGAACGGTTCTTTCATCTGGCTCATCTGCAAAGCGTAGAACTGAAGGAACTCCTCGTCCCAGATGGCCCACATGCCGTCGAAATCTTTGTCACCATTGAAACGCTTGTCTTGGTTGTACTCCGTGCGGCCAAAGTAGGCATCATATCCCGTCTTTTTGGCAAAAGCCTTAAAGCCCATCGAGCCGTTTTCTGCTCCGTGGAAGAAAGCGGAGTGGTAGCCCACTTTGCCCAGTTCACCCGCCAGTCCGCTCACTTCGTTCATGGAGGCGGGTGTGAGGAAGAAGGGTTCGATGAACCGTGGAATGCTCGACAGGATGGAAGGCATGCCATCGATGCTCTTGCGGCCATTGGCAATCGTCAGGTCAAACGTGAGTGACCGCTGGATGAGCGAGTCGGTGAAAGGGGTGTAACCTTTGTAGTCGTTGTAGGCACCGATGTATTCTCTTCCGTAACTTTCCATAATGAACACCACCACATTCTTCTTGTTCATCACCACGCTGTCTGCTGGTTCATGGATTGGACTGTAGATAGAGTCTAACTCTTCTCTGCTGAAGAACTTAGGGTCAACAAACACATTCTTGTTGATGGTGCGTATCATAGAGAATGGCGTGTTCAGAATCAGTGCTGCTTCCGATGACTTGTTCACGTATTGGTTGGCGTTGCTGATGGTGATGGGGCGCACCGCTGTGGTGACTCCTCCTCGCATGCCAGCGATGGTGAGGGGAATGTAGAGTCCGAAGCACACCGTGTGGAGGGCATAGTAGATGAGCATATCTTTGGCACCACGCAATTGGAACTTTCCTTTCGGCCTCACATACAGAAGGAACATTCCGACAATCAGCACAATGCCCACCAGCACCAAATACCAATGGCGCAAAAGTTCCACACCAATCACATCGCCGATATTTCCTTCGTTGCTAAACTCCTGGAAGACAGACGAAGTGGTGCGTCGGCCTGTGTATTGGAAATAGACGGCATCGGCCAGATTGGCGATGATGCCCACAGAGTTCACCACCACATAAATCCACTTGGCCATCTGTTGCCACCAGTCTTTCTCCTTCCAGTGCAGAGGAATCAGCATCAGGATAGCATAGAGAGCGTTGGTGTAGAGAATGGCCGAGGTGTCGAACATCCAGCATCCCTTCAGTGCTTCTCCAAAGTTCAGCGTGTCGAAGCCTTCAGCGATGACAGCCCAGTTCTCGACGAGGTAGGTCAAGCGGCACAACCCATAGACGAGATAGATTGTCAACAGGTTGCAGATGAAAGCCAATGGGCTTGAAATGAAGGACTTATGCAGTTGTATGTGTCTCATTGTATTTTCTTTTTCTTTTTATATTCCTCTATGCGTTTGGCGAAAGCCGCATCCTTGTCGTTGTTGGGTTCGGGGGTGAAGGTGATGCGTTCAGGAATATCCTTACCGCAGTCCGTCAGGCGCACCGCGTCAGACGGGCTGTTTTTTTTGATGTATAAGGAATCATAGAGCGTCCCGTCGTTGGCATCGTATGCCGCAAGGAAAAGCGTGTCGCCGTGGGTGCGCACCTTCTGAAAATAGCGGCTGCCCGAACCATATTTGTCGAAGCGGTCGGCATCGAACTCTATGCGGTAACTCTTCGGTGAACAGTGGCTTACGGTATAGACAGGAGTGGTGCGTCCACATGAAGCCCTCGCTGCATCATCATCGTCAGAAGAAAAAAGTCGCCCAGCGCATGGGCTGGTGGTCATGCGGGCATAGGCGTGTTCATGACCTTGCAACACCAAATCCACCCCATTCTCACAGATGAGGTCGTTGAACATCCACCGCTGAATCAGGTTGTTCATCGAACCTCGGATAGAGTAGAGCGGATGGTGCAGCACGACAATCTTCCATTTTGCCGTGCTTGCCCCCAGTTGTTCCTCCAGCCATCGGCGTTGAGTCCACAGATAGGGAAACTCGCGGTTACTGTCCAGACAGAAGAACTGCACATTCTTGTAGCGTACAGTAAACACCTGATTCTCACCTATCATAGAGTCGAGATAATAAGAGTGGATGAGCGAGAATCGGCGTTCCAGTTTGCCAATCACCCCTTTCAGATAGTCGTGGTTACCTGTCACGGTCAGCACAGGCACCGCCTGTCCCACAGAGTCGAGGCTTTCAAAGGTCTCGCCCCAGTAGGCATCGGTAGGCCGTTCGGTCAGGTCGCCTCCGCACACAAAGAACTCAGCATCGGGGTTGGCTCGGAAGGCCCTGCGCAACAGTCGGTTGGCAATGCCGCCAATAGAGTCCTGAATGTCACCCATGTAGAGGAAAGAAGTCTCCTTCTCCTCAGCATCAGGCAGGTGAAACGCATGCCATCCCGACACAGCATCGCCCGTGCAGACACGGTAGCGGTAGCCATGTCCAGCCTGCAACCCACGAAGGCGAGCCACATAATAGGCAGCCTTGCCACTGCGCGACTCAAACACCTCACCTGTTGCCATGATGCTCTCTCGTTGCATACCGTCCTGTTGGTCAACCAGTTCCACATACGCCGACTGTGTCTCATCTCCACAAGTCCAACTGATATTGCGGCTGTGCATGCCGTCCTCATCGCCGAACGTGAGCAGTATTCTCGTGGGAACAGCCGATGCCTTATAAGGGTCTTCTTCAGGATTGTGGAACCACACATCCCAACGGTCGATGCACCAGTATGATAATGCACCGACCACCGCCACAAGCACCCACCTCCAAACAGCCTTCCTCTTCATGTTCTTTCCAATCAAGTTGCCTCTCTCTCAAGTAGCCCAGTGCATGGGCAGATTAGCACACCTGGCTACCGCCCTTCACAGGTTTCTCCACTGTGGTGACGCTGATGCTGCCATCCCAGTTTTCGGCCGACAGAATCATGCCCTCGCTCACCAGCCCGTTCTTGAACTCGCGTGGAGCCAGGTTGGCGATGAAAAGCACCTGCTTACCCACCAGTTGCTCTGGCTCATACCATTGGGCAATGCCGCTCACGATGGTGCGACCCTTCGGAGTGCCATCGTCCAGTTTGAACTTGAGGAGTTTCTTCATCTTCGGCACACGCTCACACTCCAGCACCGTGGCCACACGGATGTCGAGTTTCTGGAAGTCGTCGAACGCCACCGTCTCCTTCACGGGAGCCACCTCTGCGTTCGCTGCCTCGTTGGCCTTGATGGTCGCCTCCAACTTATCAGTCTGGAACTTGATGGTCTCATCCTCAATCTTCGAAAAGAGCAGACTGGGCTTGCCGAGTTGCTTGCCAGCAGGCAGCAGGTCGGTCTTGCCGAGGTCTTCCCAGTTGACCAGCCCATGCGCTGGGCGAATCTCTCCATCCGGCTGTGAGCCAACAGCCAGTTCCAAGCCAATCATCTCTCTCAGTTTAGCCGACGAGAAAGGCAAGAAAGGCTCAAACGCAATGGCCAGATTGGCTGTGAGTTGCAGAGAGATGAAGATGACGGTCTTCACACGTTCAGGGTCCGTCTTGATGACCTTCCAAGGTTCCTCATCGGCAATGTACTTGTTGCCGATGCGGGCCAGGTTCATCGCCTCCTTCTGAGCCTCGCGGAACTTGAAGCCCTCGATGAGTTCCTCTACATGAGCCTTCACCGAGGCAAACTCAGCGAGCGTAGCCTTGTCAGTATCAGTCAGTTCGCCACACTCTGGCACGATGCCGTCGTAGTACTTCTGGGTGAGTTGCAGGGCGCGGTTCACGAAGTTGCCATACACCGCCACCAGTTCGTTGTTGCAACGAGCCTGGAAATCAGCCCAGGTGAAGTCGTTGTCCTTCGTCTCGGGTGCATTGGCCGTGAGCACATAGCGCAGTTCGTCCTGACGGTTGGGCAGTTCCTCCAGATATTCGTTCAGCCATACGGCATAGTTTTTCGAGGTGGAAATCTTGTTGCCTTCAAGATTGAGAAACTCATTGGCTGGCACGTTGTCGGGCAGGATGTAGTCGCCGTGCGCCTTCAGCATCGAGGGGAACACGATGCAGTGGAATACGATGTTGTCCTTGCCGATGAAGTGTACCAGACGCGTCTCGTCATCTTGCCACCACTTCTGCCATGTGCCCCATTTCTCAGGCTCCTTCTCACAGAGTTCCTTCGTGTTGCTGATGTAGCCGATGGGGGCATCGAACCACACGTAGAGCACCTTCCCTTCGGCACCTTCCACAGGAACAGGGATGCCCCAGTCGAGGTCGCGTGTCACGGCACGGGGCTTCAGGCCCCCGTCGAGCCACGACTTGCACTGACCATACACGTTGCTGCGCCACTCCGGGTGTCCCTTCAGAATCCACTCTTCCAGCCACTCCTGATACTGCTCCAAAGGCAGATACCAGTGCTTGGTGGCCTTCTTCACCAGCGGGTTGCCGTTGATGGCATTGACGGGGTTGATGAGTTCTTCGGGTGAGAGCGTGGCACCACACTTCTCACACTGGTCGCCGTAGGCTCCTTCGGCATGGCAACGTGGGCATTCACCCTTGATGTTGCGGTCGGTCAGGAACTGCTTTGTTTCCTCGTCATAGAACTGTTCCGAGGTGATTTCCACAAACTTACCCTCGTCGTAGAGTTTCCTGAAGAAGTCGGCAGCAAACTGGTGGTGGGTCTTGCTGGTGGTGCGGCTGTAGATGTCGAAACTGATGCCGAAGTCGGCAAACGACTTCTTGATGATGCCATGATAGCGGTCCACCACGTCCTGCACGGTGCATCCCTCTTTCTTCGCACGGATGGTCACGGGCACGCCGTGTTCATCGCTGCCACACACAAACAGCACCTCGCGACCCTTCAGGCGCAGGTATCTTGCATAGATGTCGGCCGGCACATACACGCCAGCCAAGTGGCCGATGTGTACAGGCCCGTTGGCATACGGCAGAGCCGCCGTTACCGTTGTTCTCTTGTAGTTCTTCTTGTCCATATTAGTTGTTGTCATTAAATTTCTCGATGTGACAGGAGTGCTGTTTGGTCTGCCTGTCATAGTTGATGCCCACCAGCAGGAGGTTGTCGGCATAGTCCTTCACCTTGGCGGGATAGTTCTTGCGTTTGATTTGGTCGATGGCGCTGTCGGCATCGCGGTTGCACTTCAGTTCCAGCACGATGGCTGGCGAATCCACATTCTTGCGCGGAATGAGCACGATGTCGGCAAAGCCCTTTCCCGTGGGCAGTTCGCGGTGCATCACATAGTCGTTGCGGGCATAGTAGTAGGCAATGGAGAGCACACAGGCCAGTGAGTTCTCGTTGTTGTAACTGAGAATGCTGGTGTGCTCGTCGTGGGCAGCATCCACCCCCTGAGCCACAGCCTCTTCGTCGCCGTCGAGCGTGGCCTGCAAGAGGTCTTCCGACCGCTGGAGTGCATCCACCACATGGACCCAGTTGTTAGCCTTCACGGCATTGACCATCTCGCCCGCCACCTCGCGGTTGGGAATGTAGCACTCGTCCTTGCGCCAGTTGTAGGCGAGGTAGCCCAAGTGGATGAGTACGGTGAACACATCGTCCTTGCTGCGGATGATGGACATGTCGTTCAGGAAGGTGGTGGGGTCTACCTTGCAGTGTCCGCCTCCCAACATCTTGATGATGTCGTCCTTCAGCCCCTCATAGTTCATCTGGATGTAGTTGGTCACGGCATCGTAGGCACCTGTGCTGGTCCAGTAACTGCGGCAACGGCGGCTTCGCAGAGCCATCATCACCGAGTTGGGGTTGAACATCGAAGGCTCATCACCTATCTGGTAGCCATCATACCACTTCACCAGTTCGTCTTCGTCCATCTTGTGTTTCTTGGCCAATGCTTTTACTTCCTCGCCTGTGAATCCGAAGTATTGCGCCATGTTGAAGGGTTCCACCATCGAATACTCCACAAAATTGTTGAGTGCCGACTCGGTCTTATACTTCTTGATGGGGAGAATGCCCGTCATATAGACACCTGCGAAGGCATCGCTGGCACTCGCACTTTTGAACATGCGTCGCAGCCAGTTCACATAGTCGTCCATGGCCGAAGTGCTAGGCTTGAACTCTCGGCAGATGGCATCCCACTCGTCGATGATGAAGATGAACTTCTCGCCTGTGGCAATCGCGATGCGCACAAGGCAGTTCATCAGGTCGTCGTCCTCGCGCACGGCCACTTGTGGGTAGGTTTCGAGCACTTCGGTCTTCAGCGCGGCTTCGATATGGGTGACAATGCTCTCGTCCTTGAAGCGGGTGACGAACTCCGTCATGTCGAGGTAGATGACCGGGTATTTGTTCAGATGCTTCTCAAACGATGGGTCTTGCGCTATCTGCAAGTCGCTGAACAGGCTGCGCGAGTCGCACGAATGGTCGTAATAGGCACAAAGCATCCATGCTGCCAGCGATTTTCCGAAGCGGCGGCAGCGGGTGACACAACTGAACTCCCTCAAGGTATTCAGTGTATCATTCACTACGGCTATCAGTCCTGACTTATCCACATACTCGCCATTGCGGGCAGAGGCGAATCCTGCATTCCCTTTGTTGATGTACAGTCCCATCTTCTTGCTGGTTTGAGTGATTGAACTGCAAAGTTACTGATTTATTTTGGGATAGAGGCGATGGTGGGGGCTTTTTTTGCCGCTTGCCCCTTTTCGGGTGGCGAAAAGGGGGTGAAAGTGTCTTGTCGGGATGTGAAAAAGACAAAAAGAAGGTCGGCAGAGGATGTCTGCCGACCTTGCTGTATAGAATAGTTGATGTTTCGATTAGAAACTTACGTATGCACCGAAAGAGATGTTGTTGCCGCTTACGCCGAGGTTGAACTCGTTGTTCTTCAGGTCACCCATCTTGAAGAAGTTGTAGCCGAGTTCGCCTACGTGAGCCACGAGGCTAACCTTGTCGCTGAGGTTGTAAGCAAGACCTGGCTTGAAACCAAGACCCCACTGAGTGGCATTGTTCTTGTCTGCCCACTGAGCGTGGCTGTAGTGAATTCTTGTGTAAGAGAAACCACCATCTACGAAGAAAGTGAAGTCACCAGCCTTAGCGAACTTGTAACGAACATAGGGATTGATCTTGAGTGCGTTTCTGTTGTAGTCGCCACCTTTAAGACCGAATGGAGTACCTTCAGCATAAAAATCATAGTCGTAGGTTTGTGCGTAGCCGTCACCGTTGTAGTTAGCGTGAGAGATGCCGATAGCCAAAGCCACGTCGAACTTGTCGTTGATAGTGTAACCGATTTCGGGGATGAGGTTGAACTTGGCACCTGAACCCTGCTTGTCACCATCTACAGTAGTCTTGCCTGCGCTGAAACCAACTTCACCGCCAATCCAAATCTGAGCGTTTGCTGCGAGAGATGCAACTGCTACGAGAGCAGTAAGGATAATCTTTTTCATAACTTTTCTCATTTTTACAATTAGTTTGTCCTACTCTTTTTGTTGTGTCATTCTGAGGTTTTCGGAATCCCCTCCATGTTGGATGACGGTGCAAAGATATGATGTTTTTTTATATCCACCAACACTTTTTAACAGAAAATGATAGAAAAGGCTAATAATACAGACAAAAAGGACAAAAAGTAGGCTTTTCTTCCATGTTTTTCTGTTAATTTTGGTCATTTTAACAATTCGGACAGGCCGTGGTGCTGACGGATGGGTTGAGAAGGTGGTTTTGGCATCGGGTTTTGGGCGTTTTCTCCGTTGCCGGTGTGGTGCCGATGGGGGTGCTTCGGGGTGCTTTCCCGAAGTGCTTAAAAATGGGGGCTTTCAGTACCTCAAAACAGGTGTGAGTCACACCCCTACCATAGGTGTGAGTCACACGTGTACCATAGGTGTGACTCACACCTGTTTTGAGGCTATGGAAGGGGTGGGGGAGCGGTGCCGTTGTTTTGGCGGTTCGCTCAACGGAAAAACCTAAATAAATTTGGTTTTTCTCTCACTTAATCGTGCCGTTGAGCCAAGGCTCTAAAGTACTCACGTTCGGAAAAACCTAAATAAATTTGTTTTTTCTCTCACTTAATCGTACCTTTGCATCGTTTTTAACATTGATTTATGGGAGACAGTAACGACTATAAGTACTTGACCAAGATTGATTACCCTGCCGATTTGCGTCGGCTGAAGGTGGAGGAGTTGCCGGCGGTGTGTGAGGAGTTGAGGCATGACATCATTGAGGAGTTGGCGATGAATCCGGGCCATTTGGCTTCGAGCCTGGGTGTGGTGGAGTTGACGGTGGCGTTGCACTATGTGTTCAACACTCCCTTCGACCGGTTGGTGTGGGATGTGGGCCATCAGGCATACGGCCACAAGATTCTGACCGGGCGGCGCGACCGTTTCTGCACCAACCGCAAACTGAACGGGCTGAAGCCTTTTCCCCATCCCGACGAGAGCGAGTATGACACGTTTTGCTGTGGCCATGCGAGCAATTCCATCTCGGCGGCATTGGGCATGGCGGTGGCGGCCAAACTGAAGGGCGAGGACCGGAAGGTGGTGGCGGTGATTGGCGACGGAGCGATGAGCGGCGGTTTGGCTTTTGAGGGAATCAACAATGCAGCCAGCACACCGAACGATATGCTGATTGTGCTGAACGACAACGACATGTCCATCGACCGCAGTGTGGGCGGCATGCGGAAGTATCTGCTGCAACTCATGACGAACACCACCTATAATAATATAAGGTATAGGATTTCGCGCAAGTTGTTCGATTGGGGCATCCTGAACGAGAAGCGCCGCAAGGGGCTCATCCGCTTCAACAACAGTGTGAAGTCGGTGCTGACCCGACAGAAGAACATGTTTGAGGGCATGGACATCCGCTATTTCGGCCCTGCCGAGGGAAATGACGTGGTGGAGTTGGTGCGCATCCTGAATGTCATCAAGGACATGAAGGGGCCCAAACTGCTCCACATCCACACGACCAAGGGCTATGGCTATGCGCCTGCCGAGGAGGATGCCACCATCTGGCATGCGCCCGGCAAGTTCGACCCCGACACGGGCGAGCGCATCAAGGCCGACGACGGCAAGCAGCATCCGCCGAAGTTTCAGGATGTGTTCGGCCAGACCTTGCTCGAACTGGCTCAGCAGAACCCGAAGATTGTGGGCGTGACACCTGCCATGCCGACAGGCTGCTCGATGAACATCATGATGAATGCGATGCCCGACCGGGTGTTCGATGTGGGCATTGCCGAGGGGCATGCGGTCACGTTTTCGGGCGGCATGGCGAAGGACGGGCTCATGCCTTTCTGCAACATCTATTCGTCGTTCATGCAGCGGGCCTACGACAACATCATCCACGATGCCGCCACGATGCGGCTCGACATGGTGCTCTGTCTGGACCGTGCAGGCATTGTGGGCGAGGATGGTTCCACCCACCACGGGGCTTTCGACATGGCTTTCCTCCGTCCCATCCCCAACCTGACCATTGCCTCGCCGATGGATGAGCCGGAACTCAGACGGCTGATGTACACGGCCCAACTGCCCGGACGAGGGGTGTTTGTCATCCGCTATCCGCGCGGGCGGGGAAGTGTGGTCGATTGGCGCTGCCCGCTCGAAGAGGTGCCTGTGGGCAAGGGGCGGAAGATGAAGGACGGCGAGGGTGTCGCTGTGCTGAGCATCGGACCCATCGGTGTGGATGCCGAGAAGGCCATCGCCATAGCCGAACTGGAGTCGCTCAACACGAACCCGATGGCTCCGCTGGACATTGCTCACTACGATATGCGCTTCTTGAAACCGCTGGACGAGGAGTTGCTCCACGAGGTGGGAAAGAAGTTCCGGAAGGTGGTGACGGTGGAGGATGGTGTCATTTCGGGCGGACTGGGTAGTGCCGTGCTGGAGTTCATGGCCGACCACGGCTATCAGGTGGAAGTGAAACGTATCGGCATGCCCGACCATTTTGTGATGCACGGCACGGTGGCTGAACTGCACCGAGAGTGCGGCATGGATGTGGAGAGTATAGCAAAGGTATTGGTATGAAAATAGTGATTGCAGGCGCAGGTGCCGTGGGCACTTACTTGGCGCGTATGTTGTCGAACGACAACCAGGATGTGGTGCTGATTGACCCGAAGGAGAAGAACATCCTCCGTCTCACCAGCGAACTGGACATCATGACGCTGCTGAGACAGCCCACTTCGATTGAGGCCATGAAGGATGCCGAGGTGCATCGGGCTGACCTCTTCATCGCTGTCACTCCCAACGAGAGCGAGAATCTGGCTTGTGCCATGCTGGCCAAGCAGTTGGGCGCACGGAAGACGGTGGCGCGGGTGGATAACTATGAGTATATGAAGCCTGAGAACCTGCAACTCTTCAGGAACATGGGCGTTGAGTCGCTCATCTATCCCGAACTGCTGGCTGCCGAGGATATTGCCGCCAGTTCGCGCTACAGTTGGGTGCGCCAACTCTGGGAGTTTAATGGCGGCGAACTGCTGTTGCTGAGTGTGAAGATGCACGATGCGCACCCTGTCTTTGAGAAGGAAATCAGCAATAAGGATAATCAACTGGTGGGCCACACGCTGAAGGCCATCGGCAAACTGCATGGACACAACTTCCACGTGGTGGCCATCAAGCGCGACGGCGAGACCATCAGCCCGAACGGCGACGAGAGGATTCTGCCGCGCGACTTGGTGTTTTTCATGACCACACGGGAGAATCTGACGGAGATTCGTCGGCTGACGGGCAAGGACGACTATCCGGCTGTGCACAACAGTCTGATTATCGGCGGTGGCAAACTGTCGGTGCGGGCCAGTTGGAAGTTGGCCGACATTCACGACTCGGTGAAGATTGTGGAACCGAACCAACGGCGCACGGAGGAACTGCAGTCGCTCGTGTCGCCCAAGACGATGATTCTGGAGGGTGAGGGCTATGATGTCGATTTGCTGAACGATGAGGGCTATGGCAGCATGGAGGCTCTCATTGCCCTGACCGACAATGACCAGGAGAACATTCTGGCTTGTGTGGCTGCCCGTCGGCGTGGCATCCGCAAGACCATTGCACAGGTGGAGAACCTCGACTACTTTGACATGGCGGATGACCTTGACATCGGCACCATCATCAACAAGAAGATGATTGCCGCCAGCCACATCTATCGTATGCTCTTGAAGGGCGATGTGGATAACGTGAAGATGTTGGCCATCGGCAATGCCGACGTGGCCGAGTTTGTGGTGAAGGCTGATTCGCAGGTGACGAGGAAGAGGGTGATGGACTTGCATCTGCCCAACGGTGTGAACATCGGCGGTATGTCGCGCGAAGGCCGCTCGATGTTGGTGGGTGGCAGCACTCAACTGCAGGCAGGCGACCGAGTGGTGGTCTTCTGTGTGAACAACACGCTGCGCAAACTCGACAAATTCTTTAAGTAAATGGTCAACATCTTCAAATGAAGGTCAACTGGTTTTAAGTAAATGGTCAACTGGAAACTCATAGCAAGAATCATGGGCTATCTCCTCTTTATCGAAGCGGGGCTGATGATGCTGTGCCAAGGGGTTTGCTGGCTCTATGGCGAGGGGGCGAAGTCTTTTCTCCCTCCCATCGTGATGGCTGTTGTCTTGGGCATGATGGGTGTGGGACTGGGATGGAACGCTGGCAAGAAGATGGGGCGAAAGGATGGCTACATCGTGGTCTCGATGGTGTGGGTGCTCTTCACGCTCATTGGCATGCTGCCATTCCTTCTGGATGGCTGTGTGCCCGATGTGGCCAGTGCCTTCTTCGAGACGATGTCGGGATTCACCAGCACGGGTGCCACCATCATCGATGACCTCGACTCCATGCCGAAGGGGCTGCTCTTCTGGCGCAGTCTGACCCAGTGGATTGGGGGCATCGGCATCGTGTTCTTCACTATCGCCATCTTGCCAGCCTTCGGGGTGGGCGAGGTGAAACTCTTTGCGGTGGAATCGACGGGGCCGCTCCACAGCAAGGTGCATCCGCGCATCTCGGTGGCGGCCAAGTGGATTGGGGGTGTCTATGTGGTGCTCACCCTCTTGTGCATGGTCTCTCTGATGCTCTGCGGAATGCCTTGTTTCGATGCGGTCAACTACTCGCTCTGCACCACGGCAACGGGGGGGTATGGCACTCATTCGGCCATGCTTGAAGATGTTTTCCACTCGCCTGCCATCGACTATGTGCTCATCTTCTTCATGTTTGTGTCTGGTGTCAACTACACATTAATATATTATACAATCCTGAAGGGGAAGGTGAAGAAGTTTTTTCGCGATGCGGAATTTAGGGCCTATCTTATCATCGTGTTGGGCGCGTCGCTGGTGTGTGCCGTGACGCTGGCCTTTGGTGAGTATGGGGTGGAATATGCCTTGCGCCAGAGCCTCTTCACGGTGATCTCGTTGCAGACAACCACGGGCCTGGCTACGGTCGATTATACCCTCTGGCCTGTTCAACTCATGCCTGTGTTGCTCTTTGTCATGTTTGCTGGAGCCTGTTCGGGCAGCACCAGTGGCGGCTTCAAGTGTGTGCGCCTCAGCATCATCTATCGGGTGCTGAAGAATGAGTTCACCCGTATTCTCCATCCGCGTGCGGTCACTCCGGTGCGAATGAACGGTAACATTGTGCCATATAACGTTGTGCAGACTCTGCTCGGCTTTGTTGCCCTCTTTGTCTGCTCTCTCTTCCTGGGGGCGTTTGTCCTTGCGCTTAGCGGTGTTGACCCCAACGATGTGCATCCCAACTTTGACTACTATGAGGCTTTCGGCATTGCCATGTCGAGCATCAGCAATGTGGGGCCTGGCATGGGCTACTATGGCCCTGCCCACTCTTGGGCCATCCTCAGCCCTGTGGCGAAGTTGGTCTGCTCTTTCCTCATGCTGATTGGGCGTCTGGAAATCTTTCCCATCATGATTCTCTTCACACGCAGTTTCTGGCAGAAATAACCAGCCTACGTGCTGGGCGACCAGCCCACGCGCTGGGCGAAGTTTTTTCTCAACTCGACTCAACTCAAATTAACTCAAATGGTTTTGTCTCTCATACGGTTGCTTCGACCGAGCCAGTGGCTAAAGAATTTTTTTATCTTCCTGCCGTTGTTTTTCGACGGGCATCTGTTGCATGTGGACTACATTCTCCCTGCTGTATGGATGTTCCTGAGTTTCAGTTTTGCGGCCAGTGGCATTTATTGCTTGAACGACCTTTGCGATGTGGAGGATGACAAGGTGCATCCCGAAAAGTGCAAGAGGCCGTTGGCCAGTGGTGCAGTGGGGCAATGGCAGGCTTTTCTGCTGATGCTGGTGTGCTTTGTGGCTTCCTTTGCGATTGTCTTGCTCCGCCACTGGACATCGGCGGAAGGTTTTCTGCCGTTGGTGGGTGTGATAGGCGTTTACATTGCGATGAATATAGCCTATTGCCTGAGACTGAAGCGGGTGGCGATTGTTGATGTGTTCCTGATTGCTGCAGGGTTCGTGCTTCGTGTGCTGGCGGGTGGTTTTTCTACAGGCATAGAGTTGTCGCACTGGATTGTGCTGATGACTTTTCTTCTGGCTTTGTTTCTGGCCTTTGCCAAGCGGAGGGACGATGTGGTGATGTATGAGAAAACAGGTGTGAAGGCACGGGAGATTGTGAGCCAATATAATGTGGCGTTCATGAACCAGGCCATTGCCATCGTGGCAAGTGTCACGATGGTGTGCTACATCATGTACTGCGTCTCTCCCGAAGTGATGGAGCGTTTTGGCAGTCCGTATGTCTATGGCACTTCCGTTTTTGTGTTGGCAGGTCTGATTCGCTATCTGCAAATCATTTTCGTGGATGCAAAAAGTGGCAGCCCCACCCATGTGCTGATGAAAGACTTGTTTGTCCAACTGAGCATTGTGGGCTGGATTCTTTCTTTCATCCTTATACTGTATGTCCGATGAGAAAGGTGGTGGTTTTTGACTTCGACGGCACGTTGACAACCAAGGATTCCTATTTTGAGTTTGTCAAATATGCCTGTGGCTATTGGCACTTGGTGGGAGGGCTTCTGCTTTTCTCTCCCCTGCTGCTCTTGATGCTGTGCCACCTCTATCCTCACGGGAAAGCCAAGGAGCGGGTTTTCTCCCATTTCTTCAAAGGGTGGCGCTACAGCCAATTCCAAAAAGTGGGGAGGAAGTTTGCCTACAAGGTGAAAGCCTTCGAGCGGACAAGTACGGTGGAGATACTGGAGAAAGAGGTGAAGGCTGGTTCGACCGTCTATGTGGTCAGTGCCAGCATGGAGGACTGGATTCGCCCTTGGAGTCAGCAGAAACAGGTGGCTCAGGTGTTGGGCACCAAGGCCGAAGTGGATGCTGACGGAATGCTGACAGGAAAGTTTTCCACCCCCAACTGCTTTGGGCAGGAAAAGGTCAGCAGACTGCTTGAAGTGGAGCCTGACAGGAAGGCTTATCGGTTGGAAGCCTATGGCGACAGTCGGGGGGACCGCGAGATGATTGCGTTTGCTGACAGGGGAATCTATGTTTAACGGATACATGAAGAGGTATATACGCTTTCACCGCCTGTCTGAGCGGACGTTCCTGACGGTAGCCTTGTCGGGCTATATGCTGCTGATGACTGCACTGTCTCTGCAAGGTTTTGACATGTGTGACGAAGGATGGGCCTTGACGGGTTATCAGCAAATCTTCCATGACCCAAGTTCTGTCGAATATCTCTTCCTCTATTATCTGGAACTGGTGCTGGGAGGAGCGTGGAACCTTCTCTTTGGCGGCTATGGAATATTAGCCTTCAGGGTTCTGACAGTCATCACCTTGACGGCTTCGCTCTGGGTGGTATATCGATTGTTGAGGCCATTTGTCGGCAGGTGGGATTTTCTCATGGGAATCTGTGCTTCAACGGCATGCTGCAACATGATTCTGGTATTCTACCATAACTATCTGACCCTGTTTCTCAGTGCGCTCATTGCTTTAACCTTTTATCGGGCACTCTCCGGAAGAAACAGGCCCTATGTTCTTGTCAGCGGGTTTTGTGTGGGAATCGCTTTCTTCGCCCGCATCCCCAATCTGTCGCTTCTGGCCTTGTCCCTTGTGTTTATACCTTATGCTTATAGGCAGGGTTGGTGGGCTGGCCTGATGATGTTGGGATATTGGGCAATGGGTGTTTGTGCAGGTGTTCTTTCGGTCTTGGCACTGATGTGTGTTCTGGGCCATTTCTCCATTTTCGAGGCATCCATCCTGTCTGGTTTCTCTGCTGCCCACTCGGCAGAAAGCACTCATCATTTAGGGCATTTGCTGTATATCTGCATGAGGAACTATTATCAGGTGGTGCGTCATGCCACAGCCTTGTTCCTCCTTCCCACTCTACTATATTATGCCAGAAAGAAGGGCTTTCTTCAGGGAAAGAAAGGGCGCATGATGTCTGTCCTTGTGCTGCTTGGATATGTTTCCATTGTAGCATGGATGAGTCGGCTTGCCACCGTGTATATGGTCTATGCGTTCAGCACATTCTGGCTGGTAGTGTATGGAGCCAAGTGCTATAAAGTCCAGTTCGATGAAATCAAGGCAGATGGAATCCATGCGAATGGGTTTTACTTGTGTCTCATCACCCTCATCCTGATGTATGTTCTGCCTTTGGGCAGCGACTTCGGCATCGAAAACATGGGCGTTTTCTGTATCTGGATAGGCGTTCCGTTTAGCATTGGACTCGCTCGCACAGCCCTCCGAAAGATGCGGATTCGTGCTTTCTCTTGGGCTTTTCTTTTTCTTTGGTTTGTCTATTGCTGTGCAGGAGGCTACGCCATCCTTTCCTCATGCTATTTCGACGCAGGATGGAGATGGGAGAAAACCTATAAGATAGACTCTCCTTTGGCCACTACCTACACCACCAAAGAGAACAAAGAGGCGGCCGATGCGCTGCTTCATGTATTGCCTCGGTATATTAAGAAGGATGACCGTGTGTTGTTCTTTCAAAATCTGGCCACCCTCCATTTCCTCACCGAGACACGCCCCTATCTGGGCAACCCTTGGCCTTGGACCTATGACCCCGACAATATGGAGAAACACTTCGCGAAGGCGAAAGAGAGGTGCGGAGACCTGCCTGTGATTGTCAGGGAGAAGTCAGCCGTGGCCACTTGGCGGCAGTATGACCCCGATTGGGACAACGCTCATGCTGCGGAAACGTATGGACATAAAAATGGCCGAATCAGAGCCATTCAGCGGTTTATTCAAGAGAATCGCTATGTTGTGGTGTGGGAAAACGGACTGTTTCAGATACTCTTGCCACCTACTTCTCGCGTCAGTTCGACGCAAGAAAAGTTTTAATGATACGCCTTCGGCGGACGAAGAAAAAACAAATAAAAACAAGTAAAAACAAATAAAAACAAGTTCTTCTTTGTTGTGATAGCGAAGATGTTGTGGACGAAGAAAAGGTTTTTATTTGTTTTCATCGGTTTTTATTTGTTTTTTCTTCGTCCGCCGAAGGCGTATATCTTACATCGAACTCACGTTACTTCTCGCGAGAGAAAATGAAAAAGGGGCTCAGTAGAAATTTAGTGGGGGTAAGCATAAATCATAGATAGCCTGTAGAGGAAGAACTTCTCGTCTCTTATACCTCTCAGTGCCGCCCTGAAGGCTTTGACTTTGGCGTTAAATGATTCCGCAGCTGCATTTGTAGACCTGTTGTTGTAGAAGTTCAGGATGTCGTCATAGTGTTCGTAGAAAGTGGCAGCAATGACGTTGAAGGAATGGAATCCGGCCTCTTCGACCTTGTTGTACCATCTTGCCATGGAGAGCCTTGCCGCATCCTTGATGGTGTTCTTTGCAAAGGTCATCCTCAGCGAGTGGCAGAGCGAGTATGCCTTCTTCAAGGGGCTGTGCCAAAACCATACACTCTGCACCCCCAAAAACCGACCTCGACCACATCGGTTCGCCGATATGGTCGAGGTCGGTTGATAGGTTGTGAAAGTGCTGATTTTGATACAGCCTCTTTCTCTTTGCGCTTCAGGATGGGCTTGAACCAACGACCCCATGATTAACAGTCATGTGCTCTAACCAACTGAGCTACTGAAGCAGTTTGTGCAGATGGAGGAATACCTTAGATGGTGTCTCTTGGATAATGCCTGTGAGGAGAATGTCTTGAGTGGCATCTTTGGAATGTATTCCTTCAGAAAAGCGTTGCAAAGGTAGGATAAATAATGGTAAGTACAAAATAAAAGGCAGATTTTTTTTGCTGAGTTACCGACATTGTTTGAGTTCCTCTTTCAGTTGACCTCTGGGCACACCCAGTTGGATGGCGCGCAGGAAGTCCTGCTTGGCCAGATGTGTCTTGCCTTCTTTCAGGTGGAGGTAGGCGCGGGTGAGTACCATGTTTTTGTTGGATGGTTCCAGTTCGATGGCCTTGTCGAGGTCGAGGATGGCCAGTTCGGTTTGGTGTGCCTCGGCTTCGATTTCGGCGCGAACGGAGTAGAGTTCGGCACGGTCGGGGTGCTGGTCGATGAGGAGGGAGAGACGCGAGAGGGCTTCTTGGGGTTTGTTGGCATCTTGGAAGAGGATGGCCACGCCGAGCAGAGCGGCATAGTTGTCGGGGTGGAGAGTGAGGAGGCGTTCATAGTCAGTCTTGGCACTCTGGAAGTTGTGCTGCTGGTGGTAGATATAGGCGCGGTTGAGCAGGGCTGTGGTGTCGTTGGGTGTGATGTCGAGAATCTTGGAGTAGTGTAGGAGGGCTTTGGAAAGGTTCCCGAGGGTGAGATAGAGGTTGGCCTGTGCCTTGAGGATGGGCACGTTCTCAGGTGCAATGCCAAGGGCGAGGTCGTAACTCTCGATGGCTTTCAGGGGAGTGCCTTTTGCCTCCTGAATGCGGGCAATGTTGGCATAGGTGAGCGCATTGCGTATGTCGGACGGGGAGAGTTTCAGGGCTTGTCGGAACAGAGTGATGGCCTCGTCGTAGTGTTTTTCGTTGGCAGCCGCGAGTGCTTGATTGACAAGGGATTCGTAGGTCTGGGCGGAGGACGTGAATAACGAAAAACTAAAAACTAAAAGTAAAAGTGTTCTTTGGAGTGAAAAGTGAAAAGTGAAAAGTGAAAAATTTGAGTTACTTTTACAGATGGGTGACCATCCGAATGGTTGGTAACTTAGATTTTTCACTTTTAACTTTTCACTTTTCACTTTAATATGCTGGGCGGTATTTGTCTTCATTTTCATCTTCGAGCATGGAGAGGTAGGAGTTGTAGCGGCTTTCGGCGATGTCGTGGCGTTCAACAGCCTCACGCACGGCGCAGTGGGGCTCGTGGGTGTGGGTGCAGTTGTTGAAGCGGCAGTCGGCTGAGAAGTGAAAGATTTCCTTGAAATAGTGGCTGACCTCCTCCTTCTTCATGTTGAAGGTGCCGAAGCCTTTGATGCCGGGCGTGTCAATGATGTAGCCACCGTTGCCCACTTCATACATCTCGGAGAAGGTGGTGGTGTGCTTGCCGGTGTTGTAGGCATCGCTGATGTCGCTGGTGCGCAGGTGGAGGTGGGGAAAAAGGGTGTTGATGAGGGTTGATTTGCCCACGCCGCTATTGCCCGACAGAAGGGTGATTCTGCCTTGCAGTTCGGCTCTCAACTCCTCCACGCCTTCGCCTGTCAGGGCAGAGATGCGGCGGCAGGGATAGCCGATGGTTTCGTAGAGGTTGATGACTCCGTCGAGATAGTCTTTCCACTCGTCGTCAATCAGGTCTATCTTGTTGAAGACGAGGGTGACGGGCACACTGTATGCCTCGGCAGAAGCCAAAAAACGGTCGATGAACTGGAGAGGTGTTTCGGGCTGTTGGATGGTGATGATGAGGAAACACATATCGACATTGGCGGCGATGATGTGCGACTGCTTGGAGAGGTTGGTCGATTTGCGGATGATGTAGTTCTTGCGGTCGTCAATCGCTGTAATGAGACCAGACCCTCCCCTCACCCTCCCTACAGGGAGGGGATGGTTACCTTGTTCGTTAGTTTCCTCATTAGCAGAGATACCACTCCCTCCCTGTAGGGAGGGTGAGGGGAGGGTCTGCTGCTCGTAGGGCGTAAAGGTCACCCTATCGCCAATCGCTACAGGATTGGTCGTTCGGATGCCGCGAATGCGGAAATTGCCCTTGACCTTGCAGTCAAAGACCTCTCCCGCATCCGATTTGACGGTATAACTATACCCAGTGTTTCTGACGACGAGTCCGTGCACTTTTTGATAGTTGGCAGTTGTCAGTTGATAGTTGATAGACAAGCCGCATGGCAAACTGTCAATTGTCAACTATCAACTGTCAACTCAGGTTATACTGTCATAATCTCTTTGTTCTTAGCCTCGAGCATGCCATCAATCTTCTTGATGTACTTGTCGTGTGCCTTCTGAACCTTGTCCTCATAGTCCTTCTCCATGTCTTCGGGAGTGCCGGTTTTGATGGACTTCTTCAGTTTCTCGATGGCATCGCGACGGGCGTTGCGCACACTCACCTTGGCGGTCTCAGCCTCTTTCGAACACTGCTTCGTCAGGTCTTTACGGCGTTCCTCGGTCAGGGCAGGGATGCCGAGACGGATGAGTTCACCGTTGTTCTCGGGCATGATGCCGACTGACGAATCGATGATGGCCTTCTCAATCACTTTGAGCATGGACTTTTCCCAGGGCTTGATGGTGATGCTGCGGGCATCGGGCGTGTTGAGCGATGCCACATTGCTCAGTGGCACCATGCTGCCGTAGGAGTCAACACGTACTTCGTCCAGAATGTGTACGTTGGCACGTCCTGCACGGATGCGGCTGAGGGCTTCTTCGAGGTGCATGGCTGCAAACTCCATCTTTTCCTCAGCATCTTCCAGATACTTTTTTACTTCTTCCATATTCAATATAGACCCTCTCCCCAACCCTCCCCCGTAATGGGGAGGGAGTGCCATTCGGCGAGGTTCCAACGAGGGTATTGTTAAAGTTAATAATATATTTCTTCTCATTTTCCCTTACATCCCGCATGGTCTCCCTTCCCATTACGGGGGAGGGTTGGGGAGAGGGTCTCTTTATTTCAAAATTCCAAGGTCATCTGCGAGTCTTCAGCCACTTTGGTGCAATCGAAGAAGAAGTGCCCCCGCTTGCCCACTACATAGCAGTAGGGTGAATCGGCTTTCTTGCTTTCCCCTCGAAGGAACTGGTAAATCTCTTTCCATGCCTCGTCGTAGGGGTGCTGCTCGCCAAAGAGTTGCGGCTCCATATTGCAGATGTTGCGAACGATATGACTTATGCGTAGGCCTTCCTTGCCCGCTTCCATCAGCAGTTTCTGTAGATTGGGTTCAAACCAACGCATTTGTTCAGTTAAAAGTGAAAAGTGAAGAGTGAAAAATCTAAGTTACCTTTGTTTCTTGTCTTTCTTGTGATAAAAGTTACTCAGATTTTTCACTTTTCACTTTTCACTGATGGATTTTAGAGAATGGTGCATCCCGTGCAGGGCTTCAACTGCTTGAAGAAGTCGTTGCCCTTGTCATCCACCAGGATGAAGGCTGGGAAGTCTTCCACCTCAATCTTCCAAATGGCTTCCATGCCCAGTTCGGGATATTCCACACACTCGATGCTCTTGATGCTCGACTGTGAGAGCACGGCTGCCACACCACCGATGGTGCCGAGGTAGAAACCGCCATGCTTCTTGCAGGCTTCGGTCACCACGTCGCTGCGGTTGCCCTTGGCAATCATCACAAGCGATGCGCCATTGTCTTGGAACTCATCCACGTAGGGGTCCATGCGGTTGGCTGTGGTTGGACCCATCGAACCACAAGGATACCCCTCTGGAGTCTTTGCAGGACCTGCATAGAGCACGGGATAGTCCTTGAAGTATTGTGGCATGCCTTCGCCTGCATCCAGACGAGCCTTCAGTTTGGCGTGAGCAATGTCGCGCGCCACGATGATGGTGCCCTTCAGGTTCACACGGGTCGATACAGGATACTTGCTCAGTTCCTTGCGCACAGCGTCGATGCCCTGGTTCAGGTCAATCTCGATGCCCTTGCCGCCTTCGCCCGGACGACGCAGTTCTTCTGGAATCAGTTCGGATGGGTTGCTGTCCATCACCTCGAGCCAAACGCCGTCCTTGTTAATCTTCGCCTTGATGTTGCGGTCGGCAGAGCAGGACACGCCCATGCCGATGGGGCAAGAGGCACCGTGGCGAGGCAGACGAATCACGCGAATGTCGTGTGCCAGATACTTGCCGCCAAACTGTGCGCCAAGACCAATCTTGTAGGCTTCCTTCAGCAGTTTCTCTTCCAAATCCACGTCGCGGAAGGCACGGCCTGTTTCGTCGCCCGTAGTGGGCAGAGAGTCGTAGTATTTGATGCTGGCCAGTTTCACGGTCAGCAGGTTCTTTTCAGCCGATGTTCCGCCAATCACGAAGGCGATGTGGTAAGGAGGACAAGCCGCTGTGCCGAGGCTCTTCATCTTCTCCACCAGGAAGGGGAGCAGTGTGCCCTCATTCTGGATGGTGGCCTTCGTCATGGGGTAGAAGTAGGTCTTGTTGGCAGAGCCGCCACCTTTTGCCACCATCACGAAACGGTACTCGGCACCCTCCGTTGCCTCGATGTCAATCTGGGCAGGCAGGTTGCACTTCGTGTTCACCTCGTCATACATGTTCAGCGGTGCATTCTGTGAGTAACGCAAATTGTCCTGAGTGAAGGTGTTGAACACACCCCTCGACAGTGCCTCCTCGTCTTCAAAACCAGTCCACACCTGCTGACCCTTCTCGCCGTGAATGATGGCCGTACCCGTGTCTTGGCAGAAGGGGAGGACTCCCTTGGCTGCCGTCTCAGCGTTGCGCAGGAACTGCAGTGCCACATACTTATCATTCTCAGTGGCTTCTGGGTCGCGCAGAATCTTCGCCACTTGCAGGTTGTGCTCACGGCGCAGCATGAACTCCACATCGTGGAATGCCTGCTGAGCCAGCAGCGTGAGTGCCTCGGGCGACACTTTCACTATTTCTTTTCCTTCAAACTCGCCAACGCTGACACCCTCTCGTGTCAGCAGTCGGTATTCTGTCTTGTCCTGTCCCATCTGGAACATGGGAGCGTACTTAAATTCTGGTGCTTGAGCCATAAAATGTTAGGTTTTATTGTTTTGTATGTTTATTTTCACTCGCAAAGATACATCAAATAAGCGAAAAACAAAACATTTTCGTGTTGTTTTTTGTGAAAAAAAGGATAACAAGGTGAAAAAGGCGAGTTGGCAACCTTTTGGGCTCACTTCTATATTCGCAAACCAAAGAACGTGCGGAGGCGCCATTTGAAGTTATGTAGGGTGAGGCTATCCTCATGACCCACGTTGGTGAAATTGAACACCATTGATACACCCATAAACTTGTTGCTCCACTGTCGTACCACAGCACCACGCCCCGTGATGATGACCTCTGGGAAGTGGTAGTGCAGAGGGATGTGGGTGTCGCCAAAGTTCATTGAGGTTTTGCTATAGACGATAAAGGTGGGCAGTGCGGAGATGTGCAGTAGCCAGCCTTGTCCCGGCACGTAATTGTAGCCATAGCCCGCACCAACACCTATGTTCGTCATCTTCAGTTTCATTTCCTGCTCCCAGTCGAGCGTGGCATACTGTCCTTGAACTGAGGCTGCCAACAGAAAACTGCCAGCAGAACGCCGTTGGATATAACTCTGCGAGAAGGCAGCAGGATAGGAGAAGCGACGGCTGTTGAAGGCATAGTAGGCGTTGAGGTTCAGTGTCCTCATCGACAGCATCCCATCAGGTAACGTGATGCGCTCCATGCCCTCATGGTCATGCCAGCCTGTGAAGTTCTTGGCATCCTGATAGATGAAGTCAAAACCAAAGCGGCGACCATAACTGTTGAGGTTCAGTTCGTAGTCGTGGTACTTGCCCATGAGTTTGGCAGGGTTCAATGCCGCATTGAGCGAGAAGCCAAGGTAACTCACTCCTAAACTGAGCGTTGCTTTCCTGTCTGCTTCCATCGCCGCTTTGAAATGCTTGCCATTATCGATTCCCTCGGTTTCAATCCTCGTCCCCGACACATTGAGCCGTGCCGTGACAGTCCACTTTGTCGCTGGCCGCATGACGTACATCGTGTCGATGTCGCCCTTGTGGTAGTTCTGGCTCAGTATGCTGTCAGCACGCTGAAAGAGACGCTGCGCGGACAGGGGCATCGCCTTCTCATTTTCTGCTTTTTCGAGAAGAAGGTTGACAAAGGAGTGGCTGAACTCATGGAGCGGAAGGCTGGTGTCGAACGAGAAAAGGCCTGTTTGGGGATTCAGATAGTAGCCGCAAATCGCGAACACCTCGCGGGGCTGGCCAGGCAATTGACGGGAAACACCGTTGTTGCTCCAGCCGTAACTAAAGCCGATGATGATGCGAAAGCGTTCGTCGGACTCCGTCCCATGGAAGAATTTGCCATACCAGTCTGTGTGGATGTAGGGCATGACTTGGGCATCGTATGCCTTTAGAAAATCGTTATAGAAAGACTGATGCTGCTCGAAGAACTCATGAAAGCGTGTGTCAGCATAGAACTTGTTGAGACGCTTGACGAAGTCATCGAGGTCAACGTTCTGCCAGCCGCCCGTGAGTTCAGCACGGTCGCCTATGAGTTTCACCTTGCCTTTTTCTATTTCCAGATGAACCGCCATGTTCGTCACCTTCTCGAAGCCAATGCCGTGCTTGGCACGGATGTCTTTGTAGTAGGCAACGGTCGGATGTTCGCGATACTGGGCGAACCAAGCCTCGGTGTCTTTTGTGTATTGTCCAGCAAGGTCATTGCAGAACTCCTCAAATCCCGCTGTGCGTGAAAGGATGCCCATCAGTTCGACGGTCTCAGATACCTCCGAATTGATTTGACTTTCAGTCTTCCTCTGTTGCGACTCGGCAGAGTTGATGCGAGCATCACTCTGCTCTCGCTGCCTCATCGGTTGTGCCGCCGCTGTCAGCGTGAACAGGGCGAGTAGGATGGTGATGATTGTTGGTTTCATTTTTGGTGCTGTTTATTTCATTGTTCTTGCAAAATCTCGTCCACTATATATCTGTCGCTCATGGCCTGAAGTCCACGCGACGGGTCGGCAAAGAAAGTGTAGGTGCGCGAGTTGTAGAAACGGTCGAGGGCCTCTTCCTCGCTGATGTTCAGTTCTTGTGCGAGTATTAGGACAATGCGGCTTTGTTTGCGCCAGCGAACAGAATCTCTCATAGGGCTTCGGGGGTTAGTGCCACGGCCTCGACAAAACGGAGGCAGCGGTCGATGACAGACTGGTTGATGATGCAAATCTGATGGTTTACAGGTTTGTAGAGCAATTGACCGAGGGCTTGCTCGGCAGAAATCATTCTTGATTCTCCCAGTTTTGAAGTGTTTCGGCAATGTCTTTGGCCACGTAGTCAAGGCTCTGTGTGTGCAGCAGGTCGTAGTGGCGCATGAGGCGCTGGTGGATGAGGTCTTGCCGCTTCAGCCTCCGATACATGGCCTGTGGTGTGATGCCCAGCCGCTTGGCACCGCTCTCCACGGCCATCGTGGCGAAGTGGATGCGGTCGTAGGCTGGTGTCCTGCTGTAAGTTGTTTCGTTCATGATACAATCATCGTTTATTGTTTTCGGCGATAAAATTACACAAATTCTGCTGATTATTTGTCTTTTTGCCGTTAAAAGTCTGCTCTCATGAGCGTATCATTTAAGAATCTAAGGGCAAAGATACATCAAATCAGTGAGAAACAAAACATTTTCGTGTTGTTTTTTGTGAAAAAGGGTGAGGAGGGGTGGGCTAATGCGCCTTTCTCTTGAGCAGGAAGCCGATGCACTCGCGGAGAATCTTGGCACCGAAGAGCCAGAGGAGGCCGAGGTAGAGGGTGGCGACCAGAAGGATGCGGCAGACGAGCAAGAGTGGGGGATTGTCTATCCAGCACGTGGCAAAATAGGTCACCCCGACGGCGGTGGCGGCGGTGAGGAGGAAGGGGAGCATGTCCTTCAGGGCAGAGAGGAAGGGGTAGCGGATTTCCTGATAGAGGAAGCGATGCCAGATGCCTGTCCAGAGGATGACGATGGCGACGTAGGCAAGGACCATCAGGTTGACAGTTGACAGTTGGCAGTTGACAGTTGACAGTTGAGGAAAGATAGTTGATAATTGGTCAAGAATACGGTTTGCAAAACTTTCAATTGTCAACTGTAAACTGTCAACTAAAATGATGCTGCCGAGGATGGCGCAGCCTTGGGCGATGATGTTCCACATATAGACATCGGACTTGCCGCGTGAGATGATGAGGTTGTAGTAGAGCGTGGCAATGGGGAGGAAAGCACCGCCGATGCAGAGGTATTGCATGAGGTGGGCAGAGGAGAGCCACTTCTCTTTAATCAACGTCACGATGAACTCGGGGGCGACGAGGGCGAGGCCGAACATGACGGGGAAGGAGACGAAGGAGGTGAAGCGCAGCATCTTGGAGAAGACCCGGCGCAGACGCTCGATGTCGTCGCCCACCTCGACGAAGGCTGGCTGTGCCACACCCTGCACCATGCCCGTGATGGTCGAGGCACCCATCGTGTTCCACTTGTTGGCCTGAGTGTAGATGCCCACTTCCACCTTCGTGTAGAGTTTGCCCAGCACGAGGGAGAAGATGTTGTTGTTGATGTGGATGAAGATGTTGGTGAGAAGCATCTTGGAAGAGAAACCGAACATTTCCCGAATGGGAGCGAAGAAGGCTGAAGCCCCCCTCTTGTCCCCCCAAGGGGGGAGGAGCCATGCGGGGCGTTTGTCGTCAGAAACCTCGCCATCAGAAACCTCGCCGGATGGCATCCTCCCCCCTTGGGGGGATGAGAGGGGGGCTTTTGCTGCAAACACCCAACTGAGCAGGGTGACCAGAAGGTTGTAGGTGATGGTCTGGGTGGCGAGGCCCCAGTAGGCCATGTCGTTGTAGGCCATGACGATGCCCACGATGCCCGAAACGAGCAAGGCCACGAAAGTCATGATGGCGAGTTCCTTCTGCCGAATCTGGCGGAAGAGGATGGCGCGTGGCACAATGTTGAAGGAAGCGATGAAGAAACTGAGGAAGTAGTAGCGGGAGAGAGGCGTGAGGATAGGTTCTTGGTAGAACTCAGCGATGAGCGGAGCGCAGAAGAAGAGGAGCGTGTAGAGCAGGAGGCTCACCGTGATGTTGAACCAGAAGACCGCATTGTAGTCGTGGCGAGTGGCATCGCGCTTGTTGGTCAGGGCGGTGACAAAACCACTGTCTTGCAGCGAGATGGCTATCCACGAAAAGACCGTGAGCATGCCGATGAGTCCATAGTCCGCCTGCCCCAGTTTACGAGCCAGCACGATGCCGAACACAGCGTTCAGCACCTGCATGGCCCCATTGTTCAAGGCTCCCCAGAAGAAGCCGCGAGCCGTCTTTTCTTTCAGCGATGGAGTTGTTTCCAATTCTTCAGTTCCTCTTAGTTGTGGGGATTGACAATCTGTCCGTTATAGTCAATCTGATAGCGGTAGAGGCCGCGTCGGGTGGGCAGTTGGGCATCAGACGGCACCTCGTAGATGACACCATCCTCCAGTCGGAACGTGACACCACATCTGCCGCACTTGGCATAGCCATCGTCGGTCAGCGAGAGTCGTCGGTCAGCACGGTCGCAGATAGGGCAGGCCAAGTCGTAGCAGCGAGGTTCGCCAGCATTGTTAGTGCCAATGATGAGGCCCCCCAGCCCGAAGCCAAAGTTTTTGCTCAGGGCATCAAAGTTGTAGTCGGTGGAACTGACCGAGCAGGTCATGGTGATTTTCGTGACACCATTCACCACGTGTTTCCTCACACTGGCATAATGCCCCAGATTACCCATCACATGGTTCAGTTCGCTGTATTGCAACTTGTCGAAGTAGCAGAACACATACTCGCGGTTGGAAAACATACTCGTGACCCCATCGCCGCAGGCAGAGAAGCCCAGACAGAGCAGCAGCAAAAGCAAAACACACCTCCTCATGTCAGAACCACAAATCTTCGTCGTTGATAATGCCCCCGATGCGCCGCAACTCCTCCTCGCCGAAAGAGAGGTTGTCCAGCGTGGCCAGGTTATTCTCCAACTGAGCCACCGACGATGTGCCGATGATGCACGAAGTCACCCTCTCATCTGCCAGCACCCAAGCCAGAGCCATCTGCGCAATGCTCTGACCCCTCTCCTCAGCAATGACGGCCAGTTTCTTCACTGCCTCCACCCGTTCGGGCGTCACCTGACTCTGCTGCAAGAACCCCGTGCTCTTGGCGGCACGGCTTCCCTCGGGAATGCCATTGTTATACTTGCCCGTCAGCAAACCCTGCGCCAGCGGCGAAAAACAGATGATGCCGCTCCCATTGTCGGCTGCAATCTGGAAGTTGCCCATCTTTGCCTTCGGGTCCAGCATCGAGCAGCGATACTGGCTCAGCAGACACGGCACATGCGCCTCCTTCAAGATGTCGTAGCACCGTTGCTGCAACTCGGGCGGATACTTCGAAATGCCCACATACAGAGCCTTCCCCTGCCGCACCAAGTCGATGAGCGCACCCATCGTCTCCTCCACAGGAGTCACCCCGTCGTAGCGGTGGCTGTAGAAGATGTCAAAATACTCCAGCCCCGTCCGCCTCAGGCTCTGGTCGCACGAAGCAATCAGGTTCTTCCTGCTGCTGTTGCCTCCATACACCCCCGGCCACATCTCATGCCCCGCCTTCGACGAGATGAACATCTCATCCCTGTGGCTTGCCAACTCATTCTTCAGAATCCTGCCGAAGTTCGTCTCAGCCGACCCCGGCACAGGCCCATAGTTGTTCGCCAAGTCGAAGTGGCAGATGCCCCTGTCGAACGCCCTCACCACCATCTGTGTGGCCACCGAAAAGTCATCCACACTGCCAAAATTGTGCCAAAGCCCCAGGCTCAGCACCGGGAGTTGCACCCCCGACCGTCCGCTGTATCTGTACTGCATAAACACATTTGTTTTGTTGGTTGCAAAGGTACGACTAATCCTCTTATTCGCCAAATTTTCCGCCGATAAACTCATTGCCCTGTGTGGTTTTACGGCATTGCCTCCGATGGCTTCGTGGCAAAGTCTCTGATGAGGTGCTTCCACTGCCTCTAAACCGACGTCCCCGACATCGGTCAACCGACATCGGGGACATCGGTCAACCGACATCGGGGACATCGGTTGACCGACATCGGGGACGTCGGTTTGGGAGGTGTGGAAGAACCGTTCGGGTGGTTCTTCTTTTATGTCAGTAGGGTTTATTCCATCTGCTCTAACAGACGTGCCAGTTCGTCAAGGTTGCGGGCATCTATTTCCAGGTCCAGCAGATGGCCTTCACGGTTGAAGAGTTTGTAGGTGGGGAAACTGTGAACGTCAAGGTGACGCTCGATGGCTGATTGCTGCTCTTCGGGCAGGTTGTAGTGGGCTACGTTGGGGCCACTCACATTATATTCCTTGATGACGTTCTCCCAAGATTCTTGAGGACTCCTGTTGGCCAAATAGAGAAACTCAATGTCATAGTCTTTCAGTCGGGCATACTCCTCGGTGGAGTGGGAGAGGGCTTCCTTGCAGGGAGCGCACCATGTGCCCCAGATGTCGAGCAGGACGAACTTGCCCTTGTAAGGCTCTACAAGTTTCTTCAGCAATGCCTCGCCTTCGCTCAGGTCTGCGAGGTTGTCGGACGACTTCAGCACCAGTTTGTCAAACTCGCGGTTCTCGATGGCAAGATAGTGGTTGTTTTGCTGCTCCACTCTTTCAAGGAAGGCTGGACAGTTCACCAATTTCCTCAGCGTGTCCAAGGCTGCTGGTTGTAATGATGTCCGCCTATGTTCTATCTCGTTGTAAGCCATTCGGGAAAGCCAGAGGTCTTTGATGAAAGAGTTTGCACCGATGGAATCGAGCGCATGCAGGGCATCTCTTGCTTGAAGGATGAACATCTGACTGGCAACATACTTATGAGCCTTCGGGCTGTTGAGTATTGTGTTCACCTTTTCAATCATATCAGCGTTGTCGGTATTGAGTTTTTCAGCAATGCGCTGTTTCTCCTCTGGGGTGGATGCTGCTTCCACTTCCGCCTGCGCCTCTGCAATCCAGTTCTTCCAGCGGTTTGCTATGGCCAGTTCCTCATCGTCGGAGGCAAATTCTGTGATAAGGTCTTGTGAATTCCATTTGAATGTAACGGAAGGCGTGCCAATGGCATCGTCCAGATAGTCGCGCAGGAACGTGCTGAGTTCGCTGTGCAGGGTGTAGGGCTTCTGTAGTTTTGTCCAAAACGTGTCGTGGGCATATTGTCGGGCATTGTCGGGTAGGTTGAAGCCTTTGGCTCTGAAACGTGACTGCCCGAAGTCCCTTGCCTGTTGCGCGAGGGTGTTGCCTTTTCTGTATAGATAGTAACGGGTGGAGAGTGTCGGGTGTGCCTTGCAGAGTGAGTCGGTGTTGGCATCCTGTGCTTTGATGAGGCTGTCAACCGATGCGATGTAGGGCGTGAACAATGCTTCGTCGCCTTCGCCTGCTCCTTCCCTGCCTTGATACAAGCGGATAGATTCCCAATCAAGCGGATACTTGAGGATTTCGTTCTGCAAACGTGCATCGTCCCCCATGAAGTAGCGGCGACCCTCCTTGAAGTCGTAGAGCATGAAGTAAGTCTTTCCCGCCTCCAGCATGGTGCGGATGAAGCAACGTCGCCAGTCGCAGCGGAACTCGGTGCTGTTCAGCACAGGAATCTTCACGGTGAAGCGTCCCAACGAGTCCAAGTCGGCATGGGCAGATGTCTGGTCGTCTGTAAGGAAGTCGGTGTACCCCA
Organism: Prevotellaceae bacterium UBA4359; assembly: GCA_002393555.1. Taxonomy (GTDB): domain Bacteria; phylum Bacteroidota; class Bacteroidia; order Bacteroidales; family Bacteroidaceae; genus Minthosoma. The sequence goes on along the minus strand of DGSP01000042.1, from coordinate 2,208 downwards.
GTTCGAAGGTCTTCATCTGCTTGTACTCCTCGGGCATATCCTTGAGCCAGCCCACCACCGTCACGGTGTCTGTCTTGTAGCCAGTATCGGCAAAGTCGGTGCGTGTGTCTTGGGTGGGGTAGTCGGGCAGGAAGCGGCTGGTAATCATGGAATAGGTCACCTTCTGCTGGCCTATCTGCATGGTGCGCTTGCCCTTCTTGTCCTTGCCCACCGTGACCTTCAACTCGTCGTTGCCGTTGCGCATCACGAGGGTTGCCTCGCCCGTTTGAGGGTTCACGTCACGCTGGTCGTAACTCCAGAACTTGCATTGGTAGATGGCACAATCTTCCAAGAGTGCCAGTTCCCAGTTGCCAGTCTGGTCATCGCGCCAGTAGGAAGGCAGCAGTTGCTTCCAGCGTTCTTCCACAGGCTTGATGCCCTTGATTTGGAAAGCACGGTCGCCATCACCCTCAATGAAGTCGAAAGACTTTGTGTCCTGCGGCAACGGCTGGAAGTGGAACGCCATGTCGCGCTTGCCGTCTTTGTTCGTCTGCACAAACTTGTTCAGTTCGATGCCGTCGGCAGAGGTGAGAGAGTAGCGTGTCTCGCCCACCTTCAGATAGGTGTCTCCTACAAACTGAAAACTGAAGTCGGGATAGTCCGAACGCTGCATAGCCGTGATATATACCACCGTCTCCGTCTCCTTCAACTCCACCTTCGTCACATCGAGGGCAAGGTTGAAGAATCCATCGCTATAACTGGTTCCATACTCTGTGGTGGGCTGCTCCCACACTATTGCTTTCTCCTTTGCCCATCCTGTCAGCGTGACAAGCACAAGCAGGATGGTGATGATGGTTTTCTTATTCATTTGTTCTATTCAATATTCAGTGCTTTCTTGATGAGCGGCTCCAGTTCTTCTGCATCCGTGGAGGTGGAGAGAATGGTGCCGTCACGGTCGATGAGGAACATGGCACCTCCGCCATTGCCGGCTCCGTTTTTGCGCCACACATCGTTCTCGTCGTTTAGTTCTAACAGACTCTGCCAAGGATAACCATCCTTTCGTGCTGCATTTTCCATGTCTTCTCGCTTGCGTTCACGGGCTATGGCTACGACTGTAAAGCCCTTGTCTTTGTACTTCTCATAAACGGGAATCATGGTCTTGCTATGGCGACGGCAGGGACCGCACCACGATGCCCAAAGGTCGATGAGAGCCACCTTGCCACGGATGAGCGAAGAGATGGGAACGATTTGACCATCGGTGTTGCGAACATCGTAGTCAATGTAGGGCTTGCCAGGCTGAAAGCGAAGGGCAGTCAGGGCTGTGGTAATCTGCTCGTGAATGGGATGACCCTTGTACAAATTGTGTAGTTTTGATTCGTAGAGAGCCACCATTTGCTCATGGGGAGTGGCATCGAAATTGTGGTATACGTTTGCAAATTTGAGCATTTCAATAGACTGCAACACGTGGTAATAAGCCCACAGCATGGGATGTTCGGCATAGTATTCTGACTGGAACGGATAGGTGAGACTATCTAAACTATTGGCACGCTGGAACAACTGCCAACCTTCATCTGTGTAACTCTCGCGTTCGTTGTCATAATAGTAGTCCATTACATGCTCTATGCTGTCAACGTATGCCTTGGGCAGACTCTCTCTGTCAAGATTCTCCGCTATCTGCATGAGTGACAGAAATTCGGGCTTGAAGTATTTTTCTTTGTGTTCTTCCAACTCGCGGTTTATCCTCTCCATTTCGTTACGGAAACGAACACCTGCAACGCTATCCATCGCTTGATGCAATCGGCCTTCGTCGCCGGTGCTCTCTATCTTTGGAGACTTGTCGCCGTAGATTTCTATCCTTACCGTTCCGTTCTCCACAAGGAACCATCCATAATAATAACTTGCGGTCTCTACATACTGTTTATAGGGTATGACCTCGTACATTTCAGGAACATCCGTTTCAATGTCGCACTCGAAGCGACCATTCACGGCCTTGTGGTGCCATTCTGGTGCATCATTGACGCGCAGGTCTGTCCCCATCTTGCAGATGACAACCTCATCGCCCCATTTGTCGTTCATGAACTTGCCTTCAATGTGGCATTTCACTTGTCCCTGTCCTGTTATTGCGACAAGCGCAAGCAGGAGGGTGGTGATGATTTTCTTATTCATATTTCCTTGTTTTGTTAGTTGTTCTATATTTATTAATGTCTGAACTTTCGCAAGTGAATATTC
>DGSP01000026.1:18250-28298 GCA_002393555.1 Prevotellaceae bacterium UBA4359 | reverse complement strand
GCTTGATTCGTTGTTGAAAATGAAGTGTTTGGAACTTCCGAAACTTAAACTACACAAAATTATCTTATGCAATGAGTATTTTGCGAAAGCCGAGTTAAAAAACTAAAAAAGCAAAAAAATAATGAAAAAAATGTTTCGATGGGTGCTGGCCGTCACCTTTATTTGCGGCTTGACGGTGTGCGGTTCGTGTTCAAAGAGTGATGGCGACACGACACCGCCTAAAAAGGAGTATTTCTCTCAGTGGAACTCTTGTGAGGCGCTGGTTTCTCTACAGGAGTATGTGGAGGATGTGACGAATCCGAATTCGAAGAACTTCATCAAGGCTGAAGACAGAATTGCCACGTTCGACATGGATGGCACTTTTGTCGGTGAACTTTATCCGACTTATTTCGAGTATAATCTGCTGGAGCATCGTGTGCTGGACGATGAAACATATAGGGACAAGGCTCCTGAGGACGTGAGAGAGACAGCACAGGAAATCAGAGATTTTGTCAGGGAGGGGAAGCCTCTTCCTCCGCACTTCGACATGAAGCATGCTGTGGCTGCCGCGAAGGCTTATGCAGGCATGACTCTGGCTGAGTTTGATGCCTACGTGAAGGCGTATGCAACGGAACCAGCCAATGGGTTTGTGGGCATGACTTATGGACAAAGTTTCTACAAGCCCATGCTGCAGGTGTTTGACTATCTGGAGGATAACGGTTTCACCTATTATGTGGTTTCAGGGTCTGACAGGTTTATCTGCCGTGCGCTGGTCGATGCCATCGGCATTGAACCGAACCGGGTGATTGGCATGGACGTGAAATTGCGTTCTTCCAGCCAGGGTACGGAAGCAGGGGTCAACTACACGATGGGTAAGGAGGAAGACCTTGTACGCACCGATGAACTCATCATCAAGAACTTGAAAACGAACAAGGTGCTGCAGATTACACAGGAGATTGGCAAAGTTCCAGTCCTCTCGTTCGGAAACAGCGGCGGCGACTGCGCCATGCACAACTACTGCCTGAGCAACCCCATGTACAGAACTGCTGCTTTCATGCTGATAGCCGATGACGAGGCGAGGGACCATGCCAACAGGGAGAAGGCTCTTTCGCTGGGCGCACAGTGGCGCGAGGCGGGCTACCACGTCATCTCGATGCGTGATGATTTCAAAACCATCTATGGCGAGGGAGTGGAGATGTCTGACTTCACGTTTTCTGCTGATGATAATAAATAATGTGCTGATTTTTTTTGTAGTAAACGAAAAATGTTGTACTTTTGCACCCGATAATGGAGAGTATATGACTACTTTTGACCACATAGCACTACAGCACCTTCTTGGACTTCGACTTACAGGGTCGAAGGTGAGAAGGGTGTGCAGTTGCTGTCGGGCATAACGATACAAACCAAATGTTTAACCTTTCTCATGGTCATGGGGAAGGTTTTACTTTTATATGTAGGTATTCGTACTCATGGCTTTGAGAAGTATAATTCAACAAAAATATGGCAGATAGATTATTTATTTTCGACACAACGCTCCGCGACGGTGAGCAGGTGCCAGGATGTCAACTCAACACGGTTGAGAAGATTCAGGTGGCTAAGCAACTGGAGGCATTGGGCGTGGATGTCATCGAGGCTGGTTTCCCCATCTCCAGCCCAGGCGATTTCAACAGTGTGGTAGAGATTTCGAAGGCGGTCACTTGGCCCACCGTCTGTGCGCTGACCCGTGCAGTGGAGAAGGACATAGACTGTGCTGCCGAGGCACTGCAGTATGCTAAGCGGAAGCGCATCCACACGGGTATCGGAACGAGTCCTTCACACATCAAGTACAAGTTCAACTCCACGCCCGAAGAAATCATCGAACGGGCTGTGGCAGCCGTGAAGTATGCCAAGAAGTATGTGGAGGATGTGGAGTTCTATGCAGAGGATGCGGGCAGAACGGACAACGAGTATCTGGCACGTGTTATCGATGCAGTGACGAAGGCTGGTGCCACGGTGTGCAACATCCCCGACACGACGGGCTTCCGTGTGCCGAATGAGTATCACGAGAAAATCAAGTATCTCTACGAACATGTGGATGCTTTTGCTGCAGGCAAGTCCATCCTCTCCACTCACTGCCACAACGACCTCGGCATGGCTACGGCCAACACGGTGGCTGGTGTGCTGGCCGGTGCAAGGCAGGTGGAGGTGACCATCAATGGCATCGGTGAACGTGCTGGCAATACTTCGTTGGAAGAAGTGGCAATGATTTTCAAGACGCACCCCGACTTGGGCATCGAGACGAACATCAACACAACGAAAATTTACCCGACGAGCCGCATGGTGTCGAGCCTAATGAACATGCCTGTGCAGCCTAACAAGGCGATTGTGGGCAGGAATGCGTTTGCCCACTCCAGCGGCATCCATCAGGACGGTGTGCTGAAGAATGCTTCGACCTATGAAATCATGGACCCGAAAGAGGTGGGTATCGACGATAATGCCATCGTGCTGACGGCCCGAAGTGGACGTGCTGCCTTGAAGCATCGTCTGCACGTGAACGGCGTGGAAGTGGAAGGCGAGAAACTTGACAAGATTTATGAGGCTTTCCTCAAACTGGCGGACAAGAAGAAGGAGGTGACGGACGACGACATCCTTGTGTTGGCAGGTGCCGACCGATCGGACACACACAACGTGAAACTCGACTACCTGCAGGTAACCACGGGCATGGGTGTGAAGAGTGTGGCTTCTATCGGCTTGGCCATTGCCAACGAACACTTCGAGGCTGCCGCATCGGGCAATGGTCCTGTAGATGCTGCCATCAAGGCTCTCAAGCAAATCATCAAGCGGCAGATGACCCTCAAGGAGTTCACCATCCAGGCTATCTCGAAGGGCAGCGACGACATGGGCAAGGTGCACATGCAGGTAGAGTACAACAACCACCTCTACTATGGTTTCGGTGCCAACACCGACATCGTCACCGCATCCGTGGAAGCCTACATCGATTGTATCAATAAATTCCGCAATTAAACAATGGGAAAGACTTTATTCGACAAAATATGGGATGCTCACGTGGTGCAGAACGTGGAGGACGGCCCTACGCAACTGTACATCGACCGTCTGTATGCACATGAGGTGACCAGCCCACAGGCGTTTGACACGCTGAGAGACAAGAACATCAAGGTGTTCCGCCCCGACCATGTGGTGGCCATGCCCGACCATAACACCCCTTCCGACCAGCAGGAGCGCATCGACGACCCTGTGGGACGCAAGCAGGTGGAGACCCTGAAGGCGAACTGCGAGGAGTTTGGCATCAAACACTTCGCCATGGGCACGAAGGACAACGGCATCATTCATGTGGTGGGTCCTGAAAAGGCTCTTTCGTTGCCGGGCATGACCATCGTGTGTGGCGACTCTCACACCTCGACTCATGGTGCAGTAGGAGCCATCGCCATGGGTATCGGCACCAGCGAAGTGGCTCAGGTGCTGGCTTCGCAGTGCATCTTGCAGAGCAAGCCCAAGACCATGCGCATCAACATCGAAGGCACCCTGCCCGAAGGCACGACGGCCAAAGATGTGGCACTCTACATCATGGCACAGATGACCACCAGCGGTGCCACGGGCTATGCCGTGGAGTATGCTGGCTCGGCTGTGCGCAACATGAGCATGGAGGGCCGTCTGACGCTCTCCAACCTCTCCATCGAGATGGGTAGCCGTGCAGGTCTGATTGCTCCCGATGAGACGACCTTCGCTTATCTGAAAGGACGTGAATATGCACCGAAGGGTGAGGACTGGGACAAGGCTGTGGAAGAATGGAAGAAACTCTACTCCGACCCCGATGCCGTGTTTGACAAGGAGGTAACTTATCGTGCCGAGGACATCGCTCCTCGCATCACCTACGGAACAAACCCCGGTGCCGGCATTGCCATCGACGAGTGCATCCCTACCCTCGACGAGATTCCTGAGGCTGACCGCAGCCAGTTCCTCAGCATGCTCGAATACATGCAGTTCGAACCAGGGCAGAAACTCGAAGGAGTGCCTGTGGATTACTGCTTCCTCGGTGCTTGCACCAATGGCCGCATCGAAGACTTCCGTGCTTTTGCCTCGGTGGTGAAGGGCAAGAAGAAGGCAGACAGTGTGGTGGCTTGGCTTGTGCCTGGCTCCTGGCTGGTGCGTCAACAAATCATCGACGAGGGCATCGACAAGATACTGGAAGAGGCTGGTTTTGAACTCCGTCTCCCCTCTTGCTCCTCTTGCCTTGCCATGAATCCAGACAAGGTGCCTGCTGGCAAACTCTCCATCTCCACCAGCAACCGCAACTTCGTTGGTCGTCAAGGCCCCGGTGCCCGCACCATCCTTGCCAGCCCATTGGTGGTGGCAGCATCAGCAATCACAGGAGTAGTAACTGACCCGAGAAAGATTTGACATTATGAAAGAAAAATTCGACATCATCCAGTCAACCTGCATCCCGATTCAGATTGACAACTGTAATACCGACCTCATCATTCCTGCCCGCTACTTGGCGAGCACGACACGTGACCCACAGTTCTTTGGCGATGCCTTCATGCACGACCTTCGCTTCGATGCAGACGGCAACCCAGTGAAGGACTTCGTGATGAACCAGCCTGAGTATGCCGAAGCACCTCGCAAGGGTGTACACGAAATCATCGTGGGCGGTCAGAACTGGGGTTCTGGCTCCTCTCGTGAACATGCGGCATGGGCCATTGCCGGCTACGGGGTACGAGTGGTCATCTCCAGTTCTTTCGCCGACATCCACCGCAACAACCTCCTCAACTGCTTCGTGCTGCCTGTCATCGTCAGCAAGGAGTTCCAGCAGGAACTCTTCGACAGCATCGCAGCCAATCCACAGACAGAGGTGAAAGTGGATGTGCCCAACCAGACGGTGACCAACCTCGCCACTGGCCACAGCGAACACTTCGACATCAACTCCTACAAGAAGTATTGTCTCATGAATGCCTATGACGACATCGACTTCTTGCTCTCCAACAAGGACAAGATTGAGGCTTTTGAGAAGACCCTCACCCCTACCCTCCCCCGTAATGAGGAGGAAGTCCCTGCGGCTGAGGAGTCTATAGAGACAAACACTAAAACACAAGAATCTTCCGATACTCCCCAAGAGGTTGCTCCTCTCTATGTTGAAGCCTCCAACGAGGCTCCTGCAGAAGAGCCAGCCGAAGAGGTTGCGCCCATCGAGGTAACAGCCAAGGAAAGTGAGCCTTTCGTGCCTAAGAAATTGCTGCCCATCAATCGTGGATTGGCGAAATTCTTTTTATTGAGCATGATTACATTGGGCATTTACGGCATCGTTGTACTTGCTCAGATTTCAAGTGAGATCAACACTGTTGCCACCCGATATGATGGTCGAAAGACTACCAATTACCTGTGGGTGTTCTTCCTCTGGGGATGGCTTACGGGAGGTATCGCATATTTTGTGTGGTTCCACAAACTCAGCAATCGCATTGGTAACGAACTTCAGCGTCGCAAGATTCCATACTCTTTCGGTGCATCTGATTACTGGCTTTGGTGTGTGCTGGGTGCTTGCGTGGGTTTCCTTCCATTAGTGTACAGCCACAAACTGTTGAGTGCCATGAACCATCTGAACGCTGACTATAACCAGAAAGGATAAGTGAGCGTACCCCTCGACTACAAAAAGGCGTACCCCTCGACTACACTACATCGTAGTCGAGGGGTACGCCTTTTATACTATATATATTTATGTGAACTTACAAAAGGGAAGTTCGATGAACAGACATTACTTATAGCACTTCCAAATGCTGTCCAGTTTTGCTTGTGGCAACTTCTTGGTCACAAGGCTGACAAGCAACACGACAGGGAAGCCGCCTACCATAGCGATGGCACCGCAGTCAATCGGGTTGATGGGATTGCCGAGGAGCATGTTGACTACCGTGAAGCCGACACCCCAGATGAAGCATGCCCAAACGGATGCGGTGGTGACACCTCGCCAGTAGAGACCCAAGAGGAAAGGAGCCAAGAATGCGCCAGCCAAGGCACCCCAACTGATGCCCATGAGTTGGGCGATGAACGTAGGAGGATTGAGGGCGATGAGCACGGAGATGACGATAAAGAACACGATGAGTACACGCATGATGACTACCTTGCGGCGTTCAATCTTTTCGGCCACCTCATCGTCAATTTCACCACTCTTCACCTCGTCGGCCCCAGCACGTTTGTCGCGATAGATGAGGTCGAGGGTCATGGTCGATGAAGAGGTGAGCACCAGCGAGGCCAATGTGGACATCGAAGCCGAAAGCACCAGCACCATCACCAGGCCAATGAGCAGGTCGGAGTCAACTGCTGTCTGTAGCATGGTGGGGATGATGTCGTCGAACTTATAGTTGTGTCGTGCCTCGTTCCAGACAGGCTCGCCGAACAGACGTCCGAAACCGCCAAGGAAGTAGCAACCACCCGCCACGATGAAGGCAAAGATGGTGCTGATGATGGTGCCGCGCTTGATGGCACTCTCGTCGGTGATGGAGTAGAACTTGCCCACCATCTGCGGCAGTCCCCAAGTGCCGAGCGAAGTCAGCACCACCACACCGAGCAGACTCATCGGGTTCGGTCCCCACCACGAGGCGAAGTCGCCGGCCTGGAAGTCTTTGTAGAGCGGACTTTCAAGGTCGTGAGCCGTAGGCACAGCCTCTTTCATCTTCTGTAGAGCCTCGGTGAAACCGCCCTGACTGTTGAGCACCACCAAGATGACGGCGATGATGCCGCCCAACATGACAATGCCCTGAATGAAGTCGTTGATGGCCGTAGCCTTATAGCCGCCCAGAATCACATAGACCGCCGTGAGCAGTGCCATGATGATGATGCAATACTCATAGGGGATGCCGAAACCCATGTCGAAGAGTTTCGAGATGCCGCTATACACACCTGCCGTGTAGGGAATGAGGAACACAAAGGCGATGATGGAGGCAACGATGCGCAACCCCTGGTTGCCAAACCGTGTGCCGAAAAAGTCAGGCATGGTGCGCGAGTTGATGTGCTGAGTCATCAGTTTGGTGCGCCGTCCCAGAATGAGCCAGGCCAACAGCGAACCGATGATGGCGTTGCCGATGCCAATCCACGAACTGGCCAGACCATACTTCCAGCCAAACTGGCCAGCATAGCCCACAAACACCACAGCCGAGAAATAACTGGTGCCAAAGGCGAAGGCCGAGAGCCACGGACCCACCGAACGGCCGCCCAGCACGAAACCATCCACATTGTTGGCTTGTTTGCGCGAGTAGATACCCACATAGACCGTCACAGCCAAGAAGATGACGGTGAGAAGAATCTTGATAATCATAAAGTCCTCCCTTTTATTTCAGTCTCACCTGCAGTTGGCACATGATGGCGTGGTTGGCACCATGCGTGAAAATGCCATTCTGCACCGAGGCATTCTTATACACATACTGCGCCTGCAGACGGCAATGCTTGTAGAACCAGTACTGGATGCCGAAAATGGCCTTGTGCTGGTGCATGTGAGCCTTGGTGTTGAAGTTGAAGAAATCGTAGGAACCTACCACATCCAAGTGCTTGGCCACAGGCACTGTGCTCGACACATAGGCACCACGGCTGGTCACGTCGCCGTCGCGGCCCTCCACGTACTCGCCGTGCACGTTGAAAGGCTTGGAGTTGTAGGCAAAGCCCAACGTCCAGCGGTTGCGCTTATAGTCCTGCCCTATCTCAATGTCTGGATTATAGACCGACTTGCCCACGGCATGGCCACGACCCAACTGACCCGAAGCGATGAAACTCAGACCCTCCACCGGGCTGTACTCCAGTTTGCCAATGAAATCTTTCTCATTGTTGCCGTCCTTCCTGTTCACGCCCTGTCCGTTCATCACCTCCAGCGCGTATTTCAGTTTTCCGTCATTCGTCTGTCCGAACACCTCCAGGCCCAGGTCACGGCCATACTGTGTGCCCATCAGACGGTCGCTTCCGCAACCAGCCAGATAGGTCACACCCTCAGCATACACATCGATGGCCTCCATGCCTGTGGGCGACTGACTGTTCTCATAGGTCAGCGCATTCTTGAACTGACCGAACTTCACGCTGAGCGCCTTGTTGTTCGTCACGCGATAGGTGGCATAGTACTCCTGCACCACGCTTGAGAAGTCGTGCATGAAGAAGGCAAACCAGCGGTCACTGATGGGAGCCGCCACCACCAGAATGCTCCGTTTCAAGTCGAATGTGTTATTGTCCCTGCCCCCTGTGTGTTCGTAGGTAAATCCTCCTTGCACATAGCCGTCTATCTGCACACGTTTCGAGAGGTCGTCCACCCATTCGGGCAACTTGCTGGAGCCACGTTGCTCCTCCTTCTGACCTTGTGGCCCCTGTGGAGCCTGAGCCATCATGCTGCCCATGTCCAAACAGCACAGCATGCCGGCAGCAAGAAAAATTGTTTTTAGTTGCATCTTGTAAACTTTTTTGAATGTGATTGTGTCAAAATTTCGGGCAAAGGTACATCTTCCCCGTCACTCTGCCAAAGAAAAGCGTAAAAAAGTGTCAATTAACGATTAATAATTAACAATGAACAATTGAGGAGTGAGTGCCGAATGCTTTGTCATGAGGGCAGAAGGTACTGGCTTTCACTTCTCATCACTCCTTTTTCACTTCTTTCACTCCTCAATTGTTAATTGTTCATTATTAATTGTTAATTGTAACTTTTTTCTTCCATTTGTTCCATTAAAATGCTACATTTGCACACAAAAATGCAGTCTATATGAAACGCCACATCCTCTCCATCCTCCTCCTCTGCCTATGCGCAGCAGTCAAAGCCCAGTATTCAGTATCCTCGCCCGACAGAAGCGTGTGGGTACACCTCAAGGTGGATTGGAAACGCAACATCGACGATAAGAAGAGACGCCCTAACGGGTTGAAGATGACAGTCTCCGCCTATGGAAAAAACGTCATTCGCAACAAGGAGGTAGAACTTGAAGTCCTCACCGAGGGTCATCGCCGTTCTTTCGGAAAATCAGCCATCACCCTCAGCAACTCCTCCACGACCCCCATGCTCCTTGCCGACACCGACGATGAGAGCCTGAAAAGTTTGGGAACAGAATATAACCGCCTCATGCTGCAAACAGCCACAGGCATTGTGCTTGAAGTCTTGGCGTTCAATCGCGGCGTGGCCTACCGTTTCGTTCTCACAGGCTTTCCTGCCGACTATAAGGTGCTGAATGTGAGCAACGTGTTTCCTCTCGACAGGCCCAATGCCATCGTAGGCACATTCACGGGGCGGACGGTGCTGCCTTGGCGCACGATGAGGTGCGATGAAGAGGCCGACCCCACCGATGCCACTGAAAAGGCCGCCCTCCAAGGCCCGACCGACGAGTGGGAAAACACCTACCCCTCCAACAAGGTTGTCTCATGGCGCGATGCACTCTCCTCCGTGTCCATCGGCACCACATTCCACTGGTTTTCAGGTTCCCGATGGGGCAATGTGAGCGAATCAATGGCGACCTATGCCGATTTCACCTACAAGTACCTCTACGGCGGAGTGAGTTTCACCCCGTGCCACGAACTCCTCTTCATCTATACCGGCCATGATTTCGCACCCTTCACCCATGTCATCGGCAGCGTCCACACCTGGGACGTGACAGCGCGCTTAGGCTTCAGCCTCCCCGTGCAGAACGGCTACGATGTCTGGCACTTCACCCCCTATGTCGCCGCCACCTACATGGCCCTGCTCCAGCATGGAGAAACCCACCCCGGCTACAGCGACTTGCCCAACCGACATCACCACCTCCTCGGCCTCGGACTGAAAGTTCACTGTATGATGCGCGGACGAGTCTCGCTGGGTCTGGGCTACGAATACCAGTTCTTCACTGGCAGCCAAGAACCCGTAGGCCGCCACGGCCTGCTCCTCACCCTGGGCTTCGGGCTGTAGGCATTTTCCCCCTTGCCCCGACAGGAAAGTTGGTTTTGGTGGTTAAACATGAAACACGATGCCCCATTAATATCGGGGGGGCAGGTTTGTCAATAGAAGTGCGATTTTTTTTTCGCTCCGAACGCAATATTTTTTCGCTGGGCTACTCAGAGGAAAATGACCCTCGCAGACAAAGACAAA
>DGSP01000026.1:0-18159 GCA_002393555.1 Prevotellaceae bacterium UBA4359 | reverse complement strand
TTTGTCTTTGTCTGCGAGGGTCATTCATTCTTCTTTGCGGAAGTCATTCATTGCCCTGTGCGGCGGTCAAATGAAAAACGTATGGTCAGAGGTCAGAACGTCAGAACGTCATTTTCCGTGCCGTGCGTGTGCGATTGTGCGGAACCCATCTTTCAGTCTTTGAGCGAATAGGTGATGGTGGATACCACGCGCACTTTTTTCTTGAAGGGGTCGTCGGCATCGTCGATGGAGAACTCGCCCTGTCCGGCTTCCACTATCTTGTTGATGGTGGAGTGGCTGTTCTCGGCAAACTGGGTGGCGGTCTTCTCGGCGTTGGCTATGGCTTCTGCCATCATTTCGGGCTTCAACTGCTGGAACTGTGTGTATTCATACTCGGCATAGTTGGTTTCCAGAATGACGCCAAGGTCTATCAGTTCGTCGGTACTGGCTCTCAACTTGCTGATGAGTTTCGTGTCCTTCGATGTAACATAGAGCGAACGAGCGACGGAATAGTGATAGCGAGGTTGGTTGTCGCCCCACACGTTGGCCAGATTGTCGTTCACGTCGAACGTGCCGACTTCCATGGTGTTTTGACCTTTCAAGCCTTTGTCTTTCAGAAACTTCTTCACGATTTCTGTTTTCTCGTTGATGCTGTTGAAGAGCGGTTTCAGGTCGTCGCCTGACTCTTTCAGCGTCAGTGTCCATGTCACCTTGTCAGCATCCACTTCCCGTTCGGAAAGTCCCTTCACAGTCACACGGCGGTCTTTGTTGGTGAAGTTGTCAATTCCGCCCTTGAGGCACAGTCCTAAGACAATCAGTCCCACGGCGATAATAGCCGCCGAAATCACTTTCTGATACTTTTCCATAGTCTTTTCCTTTCTTTAGTCACTTTTTGAAATTAGATGGTGCAAAGATACGAAGAATAGTGAAAAGTGAAAAGTGAAAAGTGAAAAATCTAAGTTACTTTTACTAATGAGTTGCCAGCAGTCCGAATGGCAGGTAACTTAGATTATTCACTTTTCACTTCTTTCACTCCATCTCCGTTCGTTTCTCTGCCCTCATCTTTTTCAGCATATCCATTGAGAGGCTGCTGCGGATGGTGGTGAAGAGCGGATGGAGATAGCGTGTGGGGCGGATGGCAGGATGGAAGAGGGCGGCAAAGAGCCATGCACCGATGGCGATGAGCAGAAGGATGCCGTAAATCTCCTTCATCGATTCGAGCAAGGCTTGCGCTTGCGTCATGCCGTATGCAGCCGCCCAACCTCCTTGGGAGAAGGGGGTGAGATGGTCGATGCCTGCACTCAGTTCCATGAAGTTGGCTTTCTGCACCACCTTCAGCATGCGTCCCACGATGGCAGAGCCAATGCAGCCAGCAAGAGCAGCACTGAAGAGGTTCTGCACACACACCGCTTGACAGAAGTAGAAGGGGAAAGGAAGGCTGGTGTTGGCTGTCAAGACGGCAGTTGCCATGATGACATAGCCGACGGTGCGCACGATGATGGGCAGACAGAGGGCTTCCTTCGGCAGGTTGTAGTCGATGACGAAGTAGAAGTATGCCAGATAGAAGATGTAGCACAGGAAGGCGATCATGAGCATGCGCTGATAGGGCCACTTCCAGCGAGCAAAGAGCACATAGACGACCAGACAGCCGAGCAGGGTGCCGAGGAATCCCACCCAGTTGAGCGAGATGACGTTGAGCGAGTCGTAGCCGAGGATGCCTTCCATCAGGGCATGCTCGAAGATGTGCTCGGGAGCCAGCAGCGTGTCGCCCAACACGATGATGCCGATGAGCATGAGCACCATGGGGTAGCGGCTAAAGAGGTCGTGGAAGATGTAGGAATGATGAATGAACGAAGCGCGCCAACGGTTCAGGATGAAGGTGATGACCCCGAGGAACGTGGCGAAGCGGATGTGGAACGAGTCGAACCAGTCGTAGTGTTCGCCATAGGTGCAGACAAACACGACGCACAGACCCACCACTCCCCACATGAGCATGCCGAGCCAATCGATGCCATAGAGCGGCAGGGGCGGCATGACGCGCTTGTCGTTGTAGATGATGAGCGTGGTGAGCATCACCAGCAGGAGTGCCAGCACGATGGCATAGTGCATGTATTCCCAGGTCTGCCAGAAGGCGAGATAGACCGACATGATGCCCGAGAGGTTGATGGTGCTGTTGACAATGAGATAGACGTAGCAGAAGAAGACGGACATGTCGCGTTTGGGCGTGATCCAGAGTTGGATGGTGCTGTTACACTCGAAAGTGCCCCAGATGCGGAAGAAGCCCGACACGAAGCAAGTGACAACCAGCAGTGGCACGGAAGTGGTGTTGGCACAGATGATGTTGGCCAGCAGGATGACGGAGCAGCAGAGGAGCAACGTGGGTTTCGACTTGACTGCCATCTTCAGTCGGAACATCATGCCGAAGAAGAGTGCCATGCCCACCAGCGAGGCATAGCCAGCCATCTGGATGTCTTCCTGCAACAGTTGGGTGCTGCCCACCATCTCGGCAACGGATGCCAGATAGACACCGCCCGAAAACTGGAACACCAGCACGAAGACGACCAGAATCCACGGACGAAGGCGCTGCGGCACGAAGTCGCGCATCTGCGGAATAGAAAAGGTATTCATTCCGAATCAGTACTTTACCGTGCATTCCACATTCATGCCAGCCGCCACACGCTCCAAGTCCTCGGCCCGATTCTCTTTGGAGAAGTCGATGCGGAGCGGGATGCGCTGTTCCACCTTCACGAAGTTGCCGCTCGAATTGTCTTGTGGCAACAGGGAGAAGGCAGCACCTGTGGCACGGGAGATGCTGGTCGCGGTGCCTTTGAAGGTCACGCCCGGCACGGCATCCACCTCTATCTCCACGTCCTGCCCCGGACGGATGTTGGCAGTTTGTGTCTCCTTGTAGTTCGCCACCACCCACTTGTCTTCGCCATCCACAATATCAACGATGGTTTGTCCGGGCTGAATGAGTTGCCCTACCTGAATCTCCTTCCGACCTGTCACACCGTCGCAAGGAGCCACGATGACAGTATAGGAAAGGTTCAGCCGTGCCAGTTCCACCGCTGCCTCGGCCAATGCGATGCCCGCATCGTTCTGCCCCAACCGTGTGTGCTGCTCCTTCACGGCCAGCGTGGTCGATTGCTTGGAGCGTTGCAGCATCTCATAACGTGCCTTGGCTGCCTCGTAGGCGGTCTTCATGTCGTCAAACTGCTGACGGGTCACGCTCTCCTGCTTCAGCAAGTTGGCAAAACGCTCGTAGTTCTTTTGGGCATTCTCCATCACGATGCGCGCTTCCTCGATGGAGGCTTCGTTCACGGCAATGTTGTTGGAGGTGGTGGAGATGACGTTGTGCATGGCAGTCTTGCCTGCGGTCGCGTTCTGATAGTCAGCCTCGGCCTGTGCCAGACGGTAGCGGAACTCTGCATCTTCGATGATGGCGAGCGTGTCGCCTTTCTTCACTGCCTGATATTCCTCGAAGCGCACCTCCTTGATGAAGCCCTGCACTCGGCTATTGGCTGGCACAATGAGTTGTTTCACCTGAGCATTGTCGGTGAACTCCACCCGACCGAGATGAATGAACTTGCCGCACACCCATGCCAGACCCACCAGCAGGGCGACAACGACGATGATGTTATAAATGAGTTTCTTAGTCTTATGTTTCATAGTGCTTTTACAAACTTCCCACAGTTTTCTTCAGTTGATAATAGTTGAATAAGATGTTGATTTCGGCATTCACCACTTGCAGTTCAGCGTTCAGTTTCTGGTTGCTGGCATCGAGCATGTCGGTGATGAGTGCCAATCCGTTCAGGTAGCGGTTGTTCACCACCTGATAGTTTTGCTGTGCCAGTTCGAGGCTCTTCTTCTGGGTGTCGTAGAGGGTGAAAGACTCGTCGAAATGCACGTAGGCATCTTTCACCGCCGTGCGCATATTGTCCTGTGCCATGCGGTGCTCTTCCTCTGCCAATAGCGTGGCTGCATGTGCCTGACGCACTTTCTTGTTTCCTTTGAAGAGCGACGAGAGGCTGTACTTCACGCCCACCCCGGCATACCAGTAGTTGAGGTTGGAGTTGATGGTAGGCACCTCGGTCAGAATGGGGCCATCCAACTTGTCGGCAGCAAAGGCGAAGACGGTGGGCTTACTGTCTGCACCTGCCAGTTTTTCCCCCTGCTTGCTCATGTCGATGCCCAACTGGCTCTGTTTCAGCGAGGGAGCCGACTGCAAGGCTTCGTTCTGCCACGTCAGTTCGTTGGAGACGGCCGGGAGCATTGCCGTCATCGTTGTGTCAATCTCTATCCGAGTGTCTTCGGGCAGTCCGAGGGCAATGTTCAACCGATGGTTGAGCACCTCACGGTTGTTCTGAATCTGTGTGAGTGCCAACTCATAGCCTTTCAGTTGCAGTTCATAACGTGTCACATCGTTCTTCAGTGCCACTCCCTGTGCATGTTTGGCATTGATTTCGTCGATGAGTTTCCGTGTCTGCATGGTGTTCTGCTCATACACACGCCGTTCGTTCTGCAGTTTGTAGAGTTGCAGATAACTTCCAGCCAGCATCATGCGCACATTCTCGCGCATCTCTTCCTTTGAAAGCAAAGCCATCTCACGCTTCATCTTTGCCAAGTCGATGCCTGCCGTGACGGCACCGCCCGAATAGATGACCTGCGAAGCCTCGAAGGCGAAGTTGTTGCCGAAATGTGGAAGATGAGCCACCTGAAAGTCTTTCCACTCACGAGCAAACACGTTGGCATTTCCCAAATAACTCAGTGCCAAACTGGCATCCATGTCGGGCAGCCGTGCGCTCTTCGCCACCCTAACACCTTCTTCCGCCTCGCGCACTGCCATGTCCATGACAGCCAACGCACGGTTCTGTGTCTCTGCCAGTTCAAACATGCGTTCAAGCGACAGAGGCAGCGGCTGCTGTGCGCAGACGTTTCCTGCAAGACTGACACACAACGATGCCAGGCTTGCAGCCTTACAAATTTTTTTCATTCAGTGATAATTTAATAAGTAACACGCTCCTTCATTACGAATCCTTCAGATCGGCGTCTGGCGTTGCGAACCTGTTCTTGAAAAAAGGCAACGCACCTTAAAAAGCACGACGGAGTCACTTACCTATTGCGAATTACGGAGTATCCTAAAACTGGGTGCAAAGGTACGACTTTTTTTCGACTTGGCAAAAAAAAAGAGAACGAATCGTCATTCGTTCTCTATGATGTTGAGCATCTTGATGGTGGCCTTGATGGCCGCTTCCGTCTGGTCGGCATCGAGTGCACGGGTGCGGTAAGTGCGGTCGTTGTAGGTCCAGGAAATGGTGGTCTGCACAAGGGCATCTGTCCGTCCGCCTGGCGGGATGCTGACCTGATAGTTGGTGAGCCAGGGGAAGGGGCGGTTGAGACGGTCTTTGTAGATGTGGCGCACGGCATGGATGAAAGCATCGTACATACCGTCGCCCATGGCCGACTCTTCAAACACGTCGCCATTCACTTCGAGTTTCACGGATGCCATTGGCTTGAGTCCGTAGGCGGTGGAGACCATGTAGGAAATGAGTTTCACCTTGTCGTCGGGTGCACTGTGCTTGAGCACATCCGCCACGATGTAGGGGAGGTCTTCCTGCGTGATGAGTTGTTTCTTGTCGCCCAGTTCGATGATGCGGTCGGTCACGCGGCGTGTCTGTTCGGGCGTGAGTTCCAGACCGAGTTCTTCGAGGTTCTTGAGGATGTTGGCCTTGCCCGAATTTTTGCCAAGGGCATACTCGCGTTTGCGGCCAAAGCGTTCGGGCAGGAGGTCGTTGCAATAGAGGTTGTTCTTGTTGTCGCCATCGGCATGCACCCCGGCCACCTGTGTGAACACGCTCTCGCCGATGATGGGTTTGTTGGGCGGGATGGCGATGCCGGAGAGGCTCTCCACCATGGTAGATACCTTGCCGAGGTTCTCTTCTTTTATATTAGTATGCACATGCGCATGGTCGTTCAGAATGGCCTGCACAGAGGATATCGGTGCATTGCCAGCCCGCTCCCCCAGCCCGTTGACTGCCGTGTGGACTCCTCGGCAACCGGCCAAGACTGCCGCCAGCACATTGCTCGTGGCCAGGTCGTAGTCGTTGTGGGCATGGAAGTCGAAGTGCAGATGGGGGTATCGGCTCACCATCTGATGGATGAAAGCAGATGTGAGTCCAGGATTGAGAATGCCCAGCGTGTCGGGCAGCATGAAACGTTCGATGGCGCACTCCTTCAGTGCATCGACAAAGGCAAAGACATAGTCGGGGCTGTCCTTCATGCCGTTCGACCAGTCCTCAAGATAGAGATTGACACTGATGCCCAACTCTTGTGCGTAGGCAATGCTCTGCCTGATGTCGGCCACATGCTCTTCCAGCGTCTTCTTCAGTTGGAAGCGGCAGTGACGCTCGCTGCCCTTGCAGAGCAGGTTGATGTGACGGCATCCGCAGTCGTGAATCCAGTCGAGCGAAGTGTGTCCATCCACAAACCCCAACACCTCCACGCGGTCGAGCATGCCACCCTGCCGCGCCCAACGGCAGATGCTCTTCACGGCTTCCTTCTCGCCGTCCGACACACGGGCCGAAGCCACCTCAATGCGATCGACATTCAGGTCGAGAAGCAGCATGCGCGCTATCATCAGTTTCTCGTGCGGAACAAAACTGACGCCATTGGTCTGCTCACCGTCGCGCAGCGTTGTGTCCATGATTTCTATCAGTTTCTCCATATCTCTATTACAGTTTTCGCCTGCAAAGGTACGGAAAAACACAGAAAGTCACGCTCTTTTTCCTTTTTTTATCAAAGTAAAGAACAGCAGACCAACTTTTTTGTCTGCTTTTGCCATCTTTTTTTCCGCTCATGCCCACACCGCACCAATGGTCACCACCCAGGGTGTGGGTGGCGGAAGGGTGAGGCTAAAATGACTATCTGCAAGCGCATCACCATATTTTTTGTTGCGCCTCCGAGACCGCACCAAATTGGTCAAAATGTACTTGCCGTAGCCTCAAAATCGGTGTGACTCACACCTGTGGGGGAGGTGTGACTCACACCTATGGGACAGGTCTGAGTCACACCTGTTTTGGGGGTGTTTTCGGTTGGTCATTTTGTACGATTGGGAATGGGAAGAGGAGGATTTCCCGACATCGCCAAACGTTTCAGTCGCGCTCTTGGACGGAATGTCTGGAGGGGAAAGAGTGCATGGATTTCCACTTTTTTCACTCTTCCCTGAAAATAAATCCCATTTTCCCATCCCTAATTCCTAATTTATCCTTACCTTTGCACCCGATTTTAACTAAAGGGGTGCTCGCTGAGGCGGGCTGAGATGATACCCTTGAACCTGATGCAGGTAATGCTGCCGTAGGAATGATTCATGGTGAAAAGCCCCTTTTCATTGTTTAATCTTTAGTTAAATTGCTTTTTTATGGTAAAAAGAACCCTTGCCTCATGCCTCGCTCTTGTTTCTCTGGGCATGATGGCGCAGTCGAAGCACTCAGACAGTGCCGACTCTCTCCGAGTGATTGACCTCGACGAGGTCAACGTAGTTTCCACCCGTGCACATGCCACCACTCCTGTGGCCCACACCAATGTGAGCAAGGAGCAGATTGCCGAACTCAACACGGGCAAAGACCTTCCCTACCTGCTCTCCCTCACCCCCAGCGTGACCACCACGAGCGATGCCGGCAACGGCATGGGCTACACCACCCTGCGTGTGCGTGGCGTAGATCCCTCGCGCATCAACGTGACCGCCAACGGCATTCCCCTAAACGATGCCGAGAGCGCACAGGTCTTTTGGGTCAACATTCCCGACTTTGCCTCTTCGGCCGAGAACATCCAGATTCAGCGCGGTGCCGGCACATCGACCAACGGAGCCGGTGCTTTCGGCGCCACGGTGAACATCCAGACGGCCAAACTGGGCACCACCCCTTCCTTCGGATTCGACGTGTCGGGCGGTTCCTATGGCACCCACAAGGAGACGCTCCGCTTTGCCACGGGCATGCTGGCTGGCCACTGGGCTCTGCAGGGCCGACTATCCAACATCGGCACCGACGGCTACCTCGACCGCGCCTCTGTGCGCCTCGGTTCCTACTTTCTCCAGGCTGCCTACTATGGCGGAGGCACCGTGCTGAAGTTCATCACCTTCAACGGGCAGGAGAAGACCTACCACGCCTGGAACTACACCAGCAAGTATGAGCAGAGCCTCTACGGACGCACCTACAACTCCTGCGGCGAATACTACGACGAGGACGGCAACCGCCACTACTACGACAACCAGACCGACAACTACCACCAGCAGCACTACCAACTGCTCTGGAACCAGAACCTCATGCGCAACCTCACGCTCAATGTGGGCCTGCATCTGACCAAGGGCGAAGGCCACTACGAGCAGTACAAGGCTGGCAAGGCACTCTACCAGTACAACCTTGCCCTGCCAGGCGACTACAGCACCGAGGGCGACCTCATCAACCAGAAGAAGATGGACAACGACTTCTACGGTTTTGTCGGCTCGCTCAACTACGACAACAAGCAGGGACTCTCAGCCTCGCTGGGCGGTGGATGGAACGTCTATGACGGCGACCACTTTGGCCGCATCGTCTGGGCAAAGGGAATCACCTACAGCCCCGACTTTGAATACTATAATAATAATGGCAAGAAGTATGACGGTAACATCTACGGCAAGGTGAACTATGAGTTCCTGCGCGGACTGAGTGCCTTCGTCGATTTGCAGTATCGCCACGCCAGCCTCCACATGAGCGGCCCCACCGACGACTATGACAAACACTACAACCAAGTCGTCTTCAACGAACGCCATGCCTACAACTTCTTCAACCCCAAGTTCGGCCTCTTCTACCAACTGACCAAGCAGCACCAACTCTACGCCAACTTCTCCATTGCCCACAAGGAGCCTACGCGCAACGACTTCGAGGACAACATCGGGGTGAACCTCAAGGCCGAACGGCTGAACGACTGGGAACTCGGCTACCGATTCCAAAGCCCCACCTTCAGCGCCGACTTCAACTTCTACTATATGGGCTACGCCAATCAGTTCGTGCTGACTGGCCAACTGAACGAAATCGGCGAGATGATTGCCAGCAACGACAACAGCGGCAAGTCCTACCGCACAGGCGTGGAACTGGAAGCCGCCTGGCAACCCGTCAAGTGGTTCCGCTGGGACGTCAACGCCACCTTCAGCCGCAACCGCAACAAGGACTGGACCATCTCGGCTGTCGATGGCATCGCCTATGAGAACACGAAAAACGAGGAGGACCCTGCATGGATTGACCAAGGCACCATGAATCTCGGCGAGACCAAGACCTCCTTCTCACCAGAGATTATCTTCAACAACATCCTCACCTTCCAATGGAAAGGCTTCAAGGCACAACTGCAGAGCCAGTACATCGGCAAGCAATACATGACCAACACCGGCTTCCGCTATGCACGTGTGGGCGACGACTACGTGAAACTCTTCCTCTCCGACTATTTCACCAACAACATCGACCTCTCCTACACCTTCCGCCTGAAGGGCATCAAGAGCGCCACCATCGGAGCCACCCTCTACAACCTCTCCTCGCTCAAGTATGACAACAACGGACGGGCCTACTGCGAAATCGGCAAAGGCACCGACGGCCAAGCCTACGCCTGGACCACAGACCTCTACCAGAGCGGCTTCGCTCCACAGGCACCCATCCACTTCATGGCACACCTCTCCCTCAACTTCTAAAGATTCTTCAGATGCAGGAATTTCTCACCACCCATTGGCTTGACATGCTGACCACGATACTCGGCCTCATCTACATCTGGCTCGAGTATCGTGCCAGTATCCTGCTCTGGATTGTCGGCATCATCATGCCAGCCCTCGACATCGTCCTCTACTGGCAGCACGGACTCTACGGCGACTCCGGCATGGCCACCTACTACACCCTCGCCGCCATCTACGGATACATCGCATGGAAATGGGGCAAGAAAGGCAAGAAGGAACTGCCCATCACCCACATGCCCCTGCGCCTCTACCTGCCCACCACCCTCTTCTTCTTTGCAGCATGGGCCGCCACCTACTACGTACTCGTCACCTGGACCAACTCCACCGTCCCCCTGCTCGACTCCTTCACCAACGCCCTCTCCTTCGTCGGCCTCTGGGCCTTGGCCCGCAAGTTCATCGAGCAATGGTGGTTCTGGGTGGTGGTCGATATTGTCTGCTGCATCCTCTATGTGCAGAAAGACATCCCCTTCAAAGCCGCCCTCTATGGACTCTACGTCATCATCGCAATATTCGGATACTTCAAATGGAAAGGACTCATGACACCGTCATCCTTGCGGCAGGAGACTACCCCACACACACCATAGCCTGCCAGATTCTGACACAGGCATCACACATCGTCTGCTGCGACGGAGCCGCCCAAAGCCTCCTCAGCCACGGCATCACGCCCCACGCCATCGTGGGCGACGGCGACTCCCTGCCTCCTGCCATCAGGAAGCAATACCCTCACCTCATCCACACCGTCAGCGAGCAAGAAGACAACGACCTGACCAAGGCCACACGATTTGTCATGGAGAACATTCGCCCAGCGCATGGACTAATCGACTACCTCGGCTGCACGGGCTGCCGCGAAGACCACACCCTCGGCAACATTGCCCTCATGGCGCGCTATCACCGCGACTTTCACCTCCAACCCACCATGTACACCGACCACGGCCTCTTCACCCCTGCCATCGGCACTCACACCTTCACCTCCTTCCCTGGACAGCAAGTCAGCATCTTCCGTCTCAGCGGCACCCACCTCTCCTCCACTGGACTCAAGTGGAACGCCTACCCCTATGCCGAACTCTGGCAAGGCACCCTCAACGAAGCCCTCGCCCACACCTTCACCCTCCACTCCGATGGACAGTACATCGTTTTCCAGACCTACGAGGCTAAAACTCCTCCCCCATCAGAAGAGTGAAAAATGAAGAGTGTTTTTAAGTGAAAAGTGAAAAATCCATATTACCTGCCATCCGGAGGGTTCCATGTTTGCAAAAGTAACTTAGAT
Organism: Prevotellaceae bacterium UBA4359; assembly: GCA_002393555.1. Lineage (GTDB taxonomy): Bacteria > Bacteroidota > Bacteroidia > Bacteroidales > Bacteroidaceae > Minthosoma. The sequence goes on along the minus strand of DGSP01000026.1, from coordinate 7,159 downwards.
TTTTCACTTTTCACTCTTCACTCTTCACTTAAAAGTCTTTTCACTTTTCATTTTTCACTTAAAATCACTATCTTTGCCACCGAATAACCAAAATCTACTTTTACTATGTCCAAAAAGAAAGAACAACTCGACCATCTGGAGCGACTCGTCAGCCTCATCGCCGACGACAACGAACTGCTCAGCCGTGCCAACACCTTCATGCAGAGCCTCGTCGATAGCCGTATCACGGTACACGGCAAACAAGACCTATCGGCCCAACTGCAACAAAACGCACGGCAAAGAAAAGGAGAGGAGCGGCATCAGTGAATGAGCCGCTCCTCTCCTTTTTTCAGTTCTCCCCAAAATCGCTTTTTCAGGGTATCACAACTTTCCTGTTCCCATTGATATAGACCCCTCTCCGAGTCGGCTTGCCCAGCAGACGGCGGCCGTCGAGCGTGTACCAGACCATGGATTCCCTCAGATGATCCGAACACTCCGCGATGCCCGTGATTTCAGAGATTTCGCCATCGCCAAAGTCAAGCACAATGGAACGTACATTGGCAACTGCGGCTACATCGAGATTCAGTTGGAAGTAGGCGCGGAAAGCCCCCACCTGGAAGCCCTCCTCCGTGGAATAGTAGAGATTATTGCCATCACCCATATAGAGTCTTGCCTGGTCGCCTGCAGCAAGGGCAAGAGGCGAATACAGTCCTTGGAAAGTGACAGCACCGTCGCTACTGGTCACGCTATTGTTCTCGGCAGGGTCTTCATCGCTGATTCTCACTCCCACAAAGGTTGGGTTGACCAGATTATGGGCATCATCGCTCACATAATCCTCGGCCCTATCCCACTTCACGATGTAGGCATGGGCAGGCAAGATTCCCTTCGCTGCATCGAGAAAATCGAGATGGAGGACCCCCGTCGAAGCCTCAAAACCCGTGTTGCAGCCATCGCTGTTGCCCAGTTCCTTGATGGCGGCTCCATAGAGCGGATGACTCTCATCGTTCAGCATTTCTGGACTGATGTTAAAAGGCAGACAGAGCGTGTTCCATGAACCATCCTTGAAGAGGGTGCGGCCCTGCAGCGTGACATCGGCCAGAACTCCTGCCGCACCGGCGATGACAGAAGCATTGTCATGGTCATCGTAGAGTACGATAGAGGTGGGTGTGACCTCGCCCGACAACTGATACTTGAACGTAACCACCACAGGTCGGTGGTCGCCTAACGGTGTGGTGTTGTCCGTGCCTTCGACCGTACCGTAAGTATAGTCCTGCTCAATGCGGAAAGCCTGTGGTGTCAGCCTCACGGTGTTGGCCGCCGTTGGATTGATATAGATAATCTTATCCACAATCTCATAGTTGGTATAGTTGGTCGGTTCGCTCTGGTCGGTAAGGTCGTCCTCGTCTGTTGCGGGATAGATACCATTGCGATAGAGTTCCACCCACACATCGCTCATCGAAAGGTCTGCATCAAGCCGCTGATTGAAGTTGGCGATGATGTCCTCACGAGTCCATCGGCTATTGGTGTCGCCTATAATGAGTTTGGCACGGTTGTGGTCGCTGGCATTGATGGCATCGGCCAGTTGTCGCCACTGCGACTCACGCGACCACGTGGCATTGGTGTCACCGGCATCCATGTGAAGCACATAGACATCGATGATTGCATTGGCACTGAGATACATGTCATAGTGGCGGTAGCCCTTCTTCACATACTGGTTGCCATCGGTCGATTCCATGTCGTTCCACTGCGTCCAACTCTCATTGGTGGCTGCCACTGCGGCATTTTTCCAGATAAGGTTCAAGCCGTCGGTGTCGAAGCGGAACTTCCCCTGAATCATCTGACTCCAAGGCAAATCGCCCACGCTTAGAGTGGCGCGCACAGTAGCGCTGCTGTAGCCGTCGGTCAAACTCGACATGAGCGAGCCGTGGTAGTTGAAGTCCTCGCTGCAACCGATAAAGTCGTAGTTTTTCGAGGCCAGATACTGACTGATCTTTTGGGTGCCGTCAGCCCCAGGGCCATCGGGATTCAGTTCCACGGTGGCAATCGTGTTGGGAAGTCCGTCCACATTAAGTGCCACGGCGGTGAAAGTTCCCTCTTCCACGTTGCGATAAGGCATCACGACCAGCGACACCCCGCTGACAGTCGTCTTGAAGTAAGTGCGCCCCACAGGCAGGGTCAGCACACGCTGGGCAGCAGTCTCGGTGTCGGAACCTGCGGGCATGTTGCCTGCAGTGCTGTAAACGAGGCCTTCCAGATTGCCCACCAACTGATATTCTGTACTGTAGTCCGTCTCAAAGTAGTACCACTGCCCAGAGGTAAGAGGTGTGTTGTCGTTAGGCAACGGCATGGCGTATGCATCGAGGAAGAGTCTCTTGCATCGCAACTGCACATCGTCGAGTTTGAAGAAGGTCCGAGTTTCACCTTCACGGCCTTCAACCCACCATTGGCCTGTGCTGCCAACCGTGATGGTCAACTGGCCATCGGAACCGATGGTGACGTCGGCATTCACTCTGATGCCCGTGTCTTCTCCCTGGCCATGCTGCGTAGCACTGACCTCATTGGCACTGAAAGTAACGGTGCGTCCTTCCCATGTGGCCACCACACCCGACAACTGATACTGTCCAGCAGGCAGGCCGCTCACCGTCTGGCTCACACTGAGGCTCGAAGCCCACCACTGGAAAGCGTTCATCAGACAGTTGCCATCCTTGTTGGTCATCGTGTAGTCGCCGCGCACCTTGAACTCATCATTGCCGGCAGGATCCTTGCCCGTGAGCGTCCATCCCGTCTCGTCACCTGTCTCAAACGAAGGGTTGGTAATTCGCCATGTGGCATTGATCGGCCAGGAAGGTGTGACACTCTGCAACAATTGGTTGCGCCGAGCCACGAGGTCGGCACGGCTGATGCGGAACAGGCGGTAGTGACCAGCCTCGTCGCCAGCAACATTGGTACGATTGGCGGCAATCGGTTCGCCATCAGCCACCCGTTTGTTCCACGGTCCAAGAAATCCTTTATAATAGGCATCGCTCGACATGGGGTATTTTCCGTTCTCAAATGTCCAGTAGCCATCTTGGCAGGCTGGTGTCAGGTAGCACCAGTCACTCATGGTGGGTTCGGTGTAGGTGAGCACATACATGAACCCTGCACCGTCGTGGGTCTGGAACAGGCTTGTAGAGTAATAGACATTGCGCAACCCTATGTAGCCATTTTCCTGCTCGATGGTGAAGAAGTTGGAAAGATCCAGTACGGGGTCGCCCAGAGCCGAGCGGTAACGCAGGGCCTTCGTATCTTCGCCTGCCCAGCCTGGCTTGTCTTGGTATGCTCCCACACCGACGTAGAGTGCCGTGGTCTCGGCCGAAGCCAGAATGTAGCAATACTGGTCATCGGCCACAATATCGTCGATGGAAGTCACCTCCGTGAAGCCTCGCTCGGCAGTAAGGAAATGGGTGTAGTCGGCTTCGACGGTATAGTTGTCGTAGGCCGCGTTCAGACGGTCGATGGCCGCCAGCAGGGTGGCATCGGTGTCGGTGTCTGATGGTTCGGCAGCCGATGTACCCAACACGGGGATGACAGCGTTGAGCACGGTCTGATAGCGGCTGAAGAGCAACATTGAGGCATCGGTAGCCTCCATCTGAGCCATCAGTTCGTTGGCCAGGGTATTATAGTTGGCCGCTTGCCCAGTGTCGTCGAGAGCTAGGCTGGCAACATTTACCTGATTGATTAAAGAAGTCCAGGCCTCTTCGCTCATCGTCTGCCGGCTGTAGTCAGTCCCATCAACCAGATTGTAGTGGGTCTCGAAGTGGTCAAGAGCGGCGAGCAGTACCTCTCGGTCGGCTTTGAGTATTTCTGCTTGCTTCACCCCTGTGCAATAGAGTTTGAAATTGTCAAACACATCCCATTGACTGGTCGTTTCGTCCTTAAAGCCGATGGTCAGCGAACCATCGCTGACGGTTATCTCACCCGTGGTTATCTTTCCATAGGAACGGTCCTGTATCATGGCGAGGACCGTGTTCTGAAAATTGTCCTTATTGATCTCGGTTGCATTGGCAGCCGAGGTGCTTGCACCACTGATGCCATAAAGTGTACCCGATGTGCTGCCTGTGGCTTGCACCGACACCTTATAGGTGCCTTTGGGCACAGTCACTTTCTGATAAATCTTGAAGTCGGTGCGATGCCAGATTTCACAGCCAGTCTTGTCGTAGTTGAAGTTATTGCCCTCCCCCTCTTCTGTCCAACCCTCGATGCTGTTTGCGTCAAAGGTGGCGTTCGTCACATACCACGGTGTCAAATCGACGGGGTTGTCTGCCGAGGCACTGCTCATCAGGTTTCGCTTGAAGCGTTCGCGGCTGATGGCGTAGATTTGGAACTTGCCTATGTTGTTGCCTGTCTTATTGACCGCACACTCGGCACCAGCCGTGAAATTGCCGTTTGTCCAAGGTCCCAGATAGCCTGCATCGGGGTATTTGCCATTCTGAACAGTCCATGCTCCATCTGTGTATGCCAGCAACACTTCACACCACTCATTGGCTGTGGCATACACATCGTTGGTGTCAAATTTCCACGCTGCCCCCCACTCCGTCTGGAAGGGCGAAACGCTGTATTCCAAATTGCGCATGGCAAAGCCATTGCCCTGCGTCTCCAACGTCCAGGTCTTTCCGTTGATGTGGGCTGAAGTGGGACTCACTGAGGTCTGATAAAACACACCCAGCGAGTACCACTTGGTGTTCTGATTCACCCCTTTGCCCACACCCAACATCAAGTCGTGTGTATTGTCCACAAACACATAGTAGTTGTTGGCGATGTCGGTGGCTGTGGGGAGGGTGGTTATACGTGTCCATCCGTCAGCTGTAGTGAGCAGAGATGTGTCGGCCTTTGCACTGCCAGCCAGTCCTAAAAGCACAAGTGCTGCAAATATATGTCGTTTCATAAAAAGCAATTCTTTTAATTCATGTAATTCATTGTTTTAGAACTGAGTCTGCACCACCGCTTTCACGCCTTCCCCCCTTTTGATTAGCACCACATACGCATTGTTGCTTTGGCTGGAGTTGCCAGGTGCAGCCACCGTGTAGTCACGGGTTGAATGATTGTTGTTGGTCCACGTCTTGTCGGCGAAGGTATGCACATGGCCAGAGAAGTGCACTGGATTCGTCGTCTTCTCGATGATAGTGGCCAACGCATCGCGCTTCTTGTTGGCATATTGGGTCGCCGTTCCACCCGTGTTCGACCAGAGTTCCACATCCACATCCGTTCCATACTCAGACGTGTTGGTGGTCTTGATATAATAGCCATACCCTGCATCACACTGGTCGAGCCACCAACGCTTCACATCGCTGCCATGATTGAAGGGGATGTGCTGCATCCACACAGAGGCCTCATCCCGATGGCTATCCACAAATGAGTTGAGTGCATTGATTGTGCCATCGGGCGAATAGTATGTGGCTCGGGCCAACAAGACACCCAACGCTTTCGTGAAACTTCCATCATACGATTTCTGGAACCAATAGTTGTTGGCACAATAGAAACGCACATCCTTAAACTTGAACGTAAAATGCCAGGGCTGGAAACCATAACTGCCATAGTTAGCATCGGTGATATACTCCAACGCGCCATCACTGTCGAAGACACCCTGACTGCTCCAATAGGAGTTATTCTCCTTTATCACTTTCAGCGTTTGCTTGTCAGCCGCAGCCCCTCCGCTGGTTCCGCTGGTCACACCATAGTCGGGATCGCTGCCCGTCCAATAGTCGGGCGAAAAGTCGTGGTTGCCTGCCACAAAGATGAAAGGGATATTGGCATTCTTGAACAGCGTGGCCGTGCTGGCAAGGAAATTCGTGTGGTCATCCTTGTCGGCATCGCAGTCGCCAAGGCTAAACACGATGTCGGCTTTGGGAATGTAGTCCGAAGGCAATCCTTCCACACCGCTGAACTTCACTTTGGGAGTTTCGGTGTAGGCCGTGCGTCCCATGGCAATAATATTGTTAGAGATAGCAGTCATGGCCGAAGTGCTTGTGGCATCATGTCCGCTGTGTTCCACATGGCAGTCGCTGACAAACACCGCACAGAACCACACATCCTCCACAAAGCGGAAGCCGTAGGCACGGTTCTGATAGGTGAACACCTTCAGTTCGTCGTAGTTGAGCGTGGTCGTGGTGGGATTGGGCGTCACCTCGCCGGCATCAACGGGTGAGCCATCGACAGCCACGGCTGTGATAAGTCCACTCAGGTCGGTGCCTGCGGGCAGGGTGACAGTGGTGAAGCCCTTGCCGTCACACTCGGCCACATCGCCGTAGGTGATGCCGCCCTGGAGCGTGAAGGTCATTTGTGCGGAAACAGTTGTTGCGGCCACCCATAGCAGGATGTTCAGTGCCGCCAGTCGAAATTTCATAAACAGGTACAGGTTAGAGTTATTTGTTTTCAGTAAAAGATGGCCACAAAGGTACACAAAAATTCTGATTGACAAACTATTCCACCCCAAAAAAACACAAACGGAGCGGACAAAACGACGTTTCCGCCCTTGTCTGCACGGCATACAAATTACAATAGCAACGGCGTACAACATATATATTGTACGCCGCACAAAATGCACATGCAACGACGTTGCACGTAAGGAGGCCGTGTTGCTCCACTTTCCCCACAAGACACGAGGAATCAAGCAAGTTGAAACGTGCGAACCTTCGACGAAGCCAAACTTTAGTCTTCCATGAACTCCCTTACGCATCTTCTTCCACCCTCCAGCCATGTCTTCACGCTTCTGGCAGTCGTTTTTTCTCGCTTCTGGCAGGCATCTCGTTGAGGGATAATACGAGTGCCAGCCGGAGGTTGATACGAGTGCGAGGCGGAGGTTGATACAGGTGCGAGGGGGAGGTTGATAATGGTGGGAGATGGAGGTTGATACGGGTGGGAGGCTGAGGTTGATGCGGGTGAGAGGGGAAGGAAGATGCGGGTGAGAGATGGAGGTGATGGCGAGTGGACGACGGTGGTGGATACGGGTGCGGGATGGCAGTGGATGCAGGTGCACGTTCGCTGAAGAGATGAGAAGGAGGGAAAACAATTAAGCAGGTGAACGAAAATAGTCTATATGATGCGGCGGGGCCGCATTTTTCTCGGACAATAATTTCCAAAAATTGGTTCCAATAATTTGGGATAAAATTATCGTTAATTGAGCCCACTTTAAAAAGTAGCG
>DGSP01000004.1 GCA_002393555.1 Prevotellaceae bacterium UBA4359 | reverse complement strand
GAAGCGTTTGGAACTTCCGAAACTTGAATTGTTAATTTCCACCCGTCTTTTTCTTAGTGGAAAAGTGGTAGGTTTTATTCTTGGAGCGTGTTGGGGTCGAAGTAGAGGTGGAAGTAGTAGTTGGTTGATAGTACTTCATGGCTTCAGGAATCCAACCTTGTATCTGCTTGATACGCTTTTCGTCGGAAGGGTGGTCACTGAAGATGGAGTTGGAACTATTGCCTACTGCAGCCATGCGCTGCCAGAAAGCCAAGGCTACGTTGGGGTCATAGCCCGCCATGGCTGCAAAAATCAGTCCGATGTGGTCGGCTTCGCTCTCCTGACTGCGCGAAAAGCCTGAAGTCCACGCCTTTTCGCCTACACCGATGACGCTGGTGACGGCTTGTCGCCAATTGGGACCCATGCCTGCAACTGTGGCCACTCCACCCAGCACCTGCATGGCACTTTGCTGTTTGTAGGCATTGCTGATGCGCTCGGCCGAATGTTTGGCCACGGCATGGGCTATCTCATGTCCCAACACGATGGCCAGCGAGGCTTCGTCTTGAGTGACGGGCAAAATGCCTTCATACACCACAATCTTGCCTCCTGGCATGCACCATGCGTTGACTTGGTTGTTCTTCACAAGGTTGAACTCCCACTGATAGTTGGAGACCTCATTGCTCAAGCCGTTGTTTTTCAAATAAGTGACAACAGCATTGGCGAGTCGCTGCCCCACCCTCTTCACCATGGCTGTCTGAGTGGCATTGGTGGATAGTTTGGCCGATTTCATATACTCTTGATACTGCTGACTGCTCAGACTCAAGACTTGTTCATCGCTGACAACCAACCTTTGTTTACGTCCCGTGATAGGCACCTGAGTGGCCGTGCCGCAACTTACCAAAACGGCCGTAAGAGCCACCCAAAGAAGTGATTTAACTTTTTTCATTTTTTTCTGATAAAATTATATTGTTGATGCAAAGTTACTGCATTTTCCCCTCCTGAACAAATTTTTCTTACACACAATTTTGCCATTTGATTAGAAATCACTACTTTTGCCAGCAAAGGCAGTGTAACTTTTTTTGAATGACGACTAAAAGATGAGGCAAAAGTTCCATATTCTGACAGCAATTTTTCTGACTTCATTGACCGTCCTCTATGCCAGAGCGCAAACGAACGATGTCACGCCCATTGGCAGCATGGATAGCGCAGCAACAGCCTCCCATGACAAAGAGACGGCTCCTCGTGCTTATACCCAAGAACACCCTTTGGTGTATGAGGACATGTGGGACTTATGGCCTTACTCGTTTCTGAACGAGAAAGGGGAAGCCGACGGTTTCAACGTGGAGTTGATTCGCTTAATCATGGATGAGTTGGACATTCCCTACGTCATCAGACTGAAGGAAAAACAAGATGCGTTTGACGATTTGCGCGATGGCAAATCCGACCTCATTCTGGGTCTTTCGGCTGGCTACCACGATTCCTACGGACTCTACAGCAAGAACCCTGTCACGCTGTTCACACAAAGCGTGGCTTCGCCTAAGGACAAACCTGTGGAAATCTCTACTTTCAAGGACTTGAGCAACCATCGGGTGTTTGTGAATGACAGCAGTCTCTGCCACCACCTGATGATTGACTATGGATGGGGAGAAAATGCCATTCCTTACAGTGCCGTGAAACTGGCCTTGCTGAAAGTGAGTACCGAAGGCGAGGGGGCTGTCGTGTGGAACACACTATCGCTCAAGTGGCTCATCAACAAATATCACATTGAAAATCTGCAAGTCACGCCCATCAATATGCCACATGGCGAGTACAAGTTCATGTCGAACGACCCCGTTCTGCTGCAGCGGTTGGACAGCATCTATAGCGAACTGGATTCATCGGACAAACTGGTGGCATTGCGAAACAAGTGGTTCTATCCCGAACATAAGGACGGAGGCACCCCAGAATGGGTGTGGTGGTTGGCTGGAATAGCGGGTGTGTTGGCATTTGTCATGCTCATTTATGCCATCGTCTATCACATACAAGCCAAACGGCTTTCCGAGGTCAACAACAGACGGAACAAACGTCTGGCTCTGATTCTTGAAACCTGCCAAGTGCGTATATGGACCTATCGGATTGCCTCTCAACTTTTTGAGTGGCGCAACGAGAACGGGCTGGTTGCCTACACCTACACCACCGACGAGTTTGCCCACCGCTATCATCCCGAAGACTTTGAGCGGCTGATTCGGGCCATCCAGCAACTCGCCAAAACACCTAAGCCCCAAAACGCCAACGAGAAGGAGGAGGAAATCACGCTCAACCTCAAAGCACGAGATGCTGAGGATGGCGATGCTGAAGATAGGGATTTTGTCATTGTGCTGTCTGTCTTGCGACGCGACAAGGAGGGAAAAGCCACCGTCATACTTGGCACCAAAAGAGATGTGACCGAACAGCGGCAGCGGCAGCGGCAGACCGAAGAGGCCATACAACGCTATTGGGCCATCTTCGACATGTCATTGCAAGGCCATGTCCGCTTTGCTGCTGATGGCTCCATCGCCAACATCAACCCGAAAGCCTGCGAGATGTTTGGTTGCCAACGCGAAGAAATCTTGAGCGAACACGTTTCTTACCAAGACCTGTTCGACTTGCCTGATGTGGATATGGAAAAAGCCGATGGATACATCTGCACCCGCACCTTCGACTTCGCCAACATGCCTCAGGACAAGCGGAAGGTACATGCCTGCAAACGCACGGAAAAACTAATTTGCGAGATTGAGTTGATAGCCTACCACGACGATGAAGGTCAACTGGCTGGTCTCTTTGCCGTGTGCCACGACATCACAGCCCTACGCACCAAGATGGAGGAGGCACACAACCTCAGAGAGCAAGTGCAGACTGCCAGCGACACACTGACCAACTACTTCAACAAAATTGACGCGCTGCTGCAAGACGGGCATCTCCGCATGGCAAGTTATTCGCCCGACTCTCACACACTGACCATCTTCCGCAAGATGAACGAGATACAGCATTTGCTCACCCAGACCCGATGCATGACGCTGGTAGATGACTATTCGCAAAACAAAGCCATGCACATCCTCGAAGACATGGATCAGCGCATCTACAAGGAAATGCGTTTCGACATACGCACCAGCATCAGCCGACACGGTGGCTATCCACTCCACTTCATGTTCAGTTTCATCCCCATTCTCGACAAGAACAACCGAGTGACCGAGTATTTCGGTGTGTGCCAAGATATCACCCAACAAAAATCGACCGACTACCAACTGCTGCACGAAGCCAAGAAAGTGCAGGAAGTGGAAAACACCAAGACCAGTTTCATCAACAACACAGTGCAGGAAATCCGCACTCCCATGACAGCCATAACGGAGGCTGCCGAGAGACTTGCCCCACGACTGGACGAGGCTCACAACAACGCACACTGCGACGTGATTCTTAAACACTCCACCTATTTGCTCCACCTCATCGACAACATCCTCTACCTGTCCCGACTGGAGGCACACATGATTGAGATAGACAAGAAACCCTGCGACTTCGTTGACACCTTCACCACCTACTGCGTGGCTGGCCGTCTGAACAGCGATGACATCACCTTCATCACAGAAAGTCCCTACGACCAACTCGTGGTCAACATCGATGCTCCGAAAGTGGGCAACGTCATCGAGCGAGTGGTGGAAAACGCCATTCAGCACACCCACCACGGCTTCATCCGAACACGCTACGACTACATAGGTCGCCGCCTGATGATTTCCATCGAAGACACCGGCGACGGCATCCCACAGGACGAGTTGGAACGGCTGAATGCCCAAACAGCCGCCGGAGCGAGAAGCAGCAACGGTCTCGGCATCCCCATCTGCAAAGAACTGTTGGTACAAATGGGAGGCCACCTCGAAATCCACTCCGAAGAAGGGCTTGGAACAACCGTCTGGATTACCATTCCATGCCATGCCACCACCATCAAACGTAAAAAGATGATATAGCCTCACTGGCAGAACCATCTGAAAGCCAAGCGACACTCATCTTTCCACATTCTCCAACCCCCTATCACATATAGTGTACATGAACAGATTCCTAAAAATAGTCACTCTCATCTTGACATACCTGCTGTTGCCAACAGTGGCCACATGGAACACAACTGCACTTCAGGCACAACACACCCATGAGACAGGCCGTCCGCTCATCATTGCCAGCGACTGGGATAAACCTCCTTACGAGTTCCGCAATGACCAAGGCCAACCCGCTGGTTTCTACACCGATGTACTCCGCGCCATCCTCGACGACATGCAGATTCCCTATCGGTTCGAGATGATGGAGGCGAGCAAGGCTATCGACCTCTTTGAAAGGGGCGAAGCCGACCTCATCTTCGGCAATGTGCGAGAATACAAAAAGCCGGGCTACTTCTCCACCAGCAACATCATCAGTTACTACCGCATCAGTGTGGCCACGGCCAAAGACACCACCAACATCATCTCTTTCAAGGAGTTGACCAACCCAGACGAGACCGTCTTCTATCACGGAGGTTATGCCGCCCAATTCTTCGAGCAAGAGACCACCGGACAAGCCATCAACTACCAGCCACCCAAGGAAGCCCTGTCTGGCATTCTGAAGGGAAAGTACAAATACTTCGTGTGGAACGAAGCCGCCCTACAATGGAAAATCAAGGAGTTGAACCTCCAGAACGACATCACCCTCCACGATGTGAGCATTCCTGTGGGTGAAATCCACATTATCGGACGCGACCAACTGCTCATCGAAGCCATCGACGACCACTACTCGCGCCTGAAACAGAACGGAGACATTGAAAACATCTACAATAAATGGTTTCACCCCGAGCGAGTGAAAGAAGACCACACCCCCATCGCCATCTTCATCACTGTAGGCATCCTGGTTCTGGCACTCATCATCTATCTTTTCGTCCGACTGGCCAAGGCTCATGTCAACCACATCGGACGTCGCACTACCGACATCAACCAGATGATGGCCAAGGCACTCCACATGGGCAACTTCCACGTGATGCAGTACGACATCGCCCACAATCTCTTCACCAACCGCTATGGCGACATCCTCCCCTCCGAGGGACTCACCCTCCAGCAGTTCACCGCCCGCATCCACCCCGACGAACAAGCCGAGTTCACCCAAAAGATGAAACTCATGCTCAGCGGCAGAGAGCGCAAGTTTGAGTTGGAGAAACGCTGGAACGCAGGCACTGACACAGACCCCAAATGGCTCCGCCTCCACGGACACGCCATCGTGGAACTCGACCACGAAGGCCGCCCTCAATATATCGTCAATGCCATCCACAACATCACCCGCTACATCGAGAAAGAAAAAGCCAACCGCAACATAGCCCACCGTTTCGACACCCTCTTCAACCGTTCCCAGATGGCCACCTCTTTCTACGACCGCAACGGCTGGCTCATCACCCTCAACCAGAAGATGAAAGACCTGTGCGGATTCTCCAATCCCGACAACGAACGCTTCTGGACCACCATGAACATGTACGATATCCCCCTCTTCCGCGATGCCTATCCCCCCAACAGCAACCACAATCTGCAGGTGTGCCAAGTCATGGAATACCCCGAATTGGGCATCAAGCACCATATCGAGTTCTGCGTCAGCCCCATCCGAAACGAACTCGGAGAAATCACCCAGTACATCGACTCGACCCGAAGCCTCGACCAAGAGCATGAACTCCATGCCGACATCGCCCAACAGACCAAGAAACTCGGTCAAGTGCAGCAAGAGATAGAGCGCCACGAACAGCGCCTGCACCATCTGCTCAAAGAGAGCCACATCTACATTTATAATATAGACCTGGCCACACGCACCATCACCTTCTCACACTCACTCAGCCACGTCGATTACACCCTCACCATCGACGAATACCTCAGCATGGTGGCCGATGAAGAACGTGAAGACGCTGAACACCACTTCACTCATCACGATGAACTGGTCAGTTTCGTGCGCCACTTCCGCCACACCTTTGCCAACTCGTCGTCCCAATGGGTTGGCTTCGTAGGCCGCAAGAACTACGACAAGCAGAACACCCTCAGAGGCTACACAGGCATCGCCATCAACATGACCGACCTCATCGAGACCCAAAAACGCCTGCGCGAGACCACCGAGATAGCCAACGACAGCATCCGGCTCAAGAGCGTCTTCCTCGCCTCCATGACCCACGAACTGCGCACTCCCCTCAACGCCATCGTCGGTTTCGCCACTGTGCTCAAGGCCACCCATGTGCCCGAAGAACGCAAGGAACTCATCGACATCATCAACAGCAGTTGCGACATGCTGCAACGGCTCATCAACGACATTCTCGAAGCCTCCCACATCACCCAGAACCTCCCCACCACCATCCAGCCCGAAAGCGTCAATTTCGTCCACTCCTTCGAAAACATCTGCCTCATGCTCGAACACCGCATTAGTCAGGCTGGCTTGGAGTTCATCAAAGACGAACCCTACGAGAACTTCTACACCACCCTCGACATCGGACGCATTCAGCAGATTATCACCAATTTTGTCACGAATGCCGTCAAGTTCACCCAGCAAGGCCACATCCGTCTGGGCTATCGCTACGAGCAAAATGGCCTCCGCATCTACTGTGAGGACACCGGCGTTGGCATCCCCAAAGACAAGCAGGAAGTCATCTTCGAGCGATTCATCAAACTCGACGAATTTATCCAGGGAACCGGCATGGGACTTGCCATCTGCAAGGCACTCGCCGAACGCATGGGCGGAAAAATCGGAGTCGAAAGCGATGGACCAGGCCAAGGCTCCACCTTCTGGTTCTGGCTACCCTGCGAACGCCGTCTCACCCCCTATACTTTGCAGGAGTGCAACCATACTGCTTCTGAAAACACTTAGCGAAATAAGAGGGGCTGGAGAATCCCACCATGTAGCAAACTTCGTTCACCCGGTAGTTGCCCGACAGCAGCAGCGATGCCGCATGCTTCAGGCGGATGACCTGAATCATCTCGTTCGGCGTCACATCGGCCAGAGCCTTGGTCTTGGCAAAGAGGCCAGAGCGCGACACACCCAGTTCCGAAGCCAGATAGTCCACCGTGAGTTCCGAGTTTGAGAAGTTTTGTTCTATCACCTCCTCCATCTTGTCCAGAAACTCATGATCCTTGTCGGTGATGGTCATGAACCTGATTCGCGCATCATGCACTTCCTGCTCCTTCTGGATGTTTATCTCCTGAATCTCCTGCTCCTTCTGGATGTTAAGTTCCTGAATCTCCTGCTCCTTCTGAATATTGATTTCCTGAATCTCCTGCTCCTTCTGCACGTTCAACTCGCGAATCTCAGCCACATGCTTCCGTTCCTTCTTGCGGAGCAGATGACGCACAAAGAAGAAGAGGGCAGCAAAGATGAGCAGCAGATAGAGCAGTTTAGCCGGAGTGTTCCAATAGAACGGCGGCGTGATGACGATGCGCAGGGTGGCATCTTCCGACTCCATGCCATCGTTGGTCATGGCCTTCACATGGAGCGTATAGGTGCCTGGCGCAAGGTTGGTGTAGGTCACGCTCTGGTGGTTGCCCGCCCCATTCCAGTCCTCGTCAAACCCCTCCAACCAATAACTATACACGATGTCCGAAGGCTGCAGATAACTCATGGCCGAGAAATAGAAGCGCACCACACTCTCGCGATAACTCAGGCGCAGTTCCTCCAAATAGGGCAAACGCTCTGGCAGCAGTTCGCTTCCCACGGGCACAGGACGGTTGAAGATGTCGAGACCCGTAAAGACCACCTGTGGCCTCACCTCGTTGTGGTGCATATACTGTGGTCTGAAAGCCACAAACCCATTCGTTGTGCCCAGATAGACAGTCCCCTCATAACCACGACAAATGGCATCAGGCAAAAAGTCAGTGCTGGCGATGTTGCCTCCACCCTTATACACCTGCACCAGTTCATGTTCCAGGAGCGAGTAACACAAAATGCCAGCCGAGGTCGATAGCCAAAGCCGCCCCTCCACCGCCGCAATGCCATACACGCTCACATCATCGGCCAGCAGGTCTATCCGCTCAAAACGGTCACCTTGGCGGTCATAGCGGAAAAGTCCGTTCGCCATACCCACCCAGAGTGTGCCCTGCCCATCCACAAAAAGGCTATAGGCCGACACCAGCGCATCCTCGGCCCTCTCGCTTCGTTCAAAGTCCATGTAGTGCTTCCAGTTTCCCCGCTCATCAAGCCTCCACACCCCGTTGCCATCTGCCGACACCCACAGCCGACCTGTAGCATCTTCCACAATATCTGTCACAGGAGCACCCACACTCTTCACGTGGCTAAACGTGCCTCGGTCGGGATGGAACAAAGCCACCTCGCTGAACGTGCCCACCCAGACCCTATGCTGACGGTCGGTGCAGATGGCGTATGAAGTAGCATCGAACACACGTCCCCGCTCATCGACAAAATTAGGCACATGAGTCACCGCCATCGAACGCACATCCACCACATACATCCCTTGCGAATAGGTGCCCACATAGAGATTGTCACCATCCAGCGACAAAGCATGCACATTATGTTCCACCCCGTCTCCCGCCAGATTCACCTTCGTGAACGAGCCATTGGCATGCTCGTAGTAGCACAGCCCTCCGTCATCGCTCGCAATCCAGAGACGGTGAAACCCATCCTCACAGAAATGGTTCACCACATTGCCCGACACCGAATTGCCGTAGGGAGAATGGGTGAAGGACGTGAAATTTCCCGACACGGGATGCGTGTAGTTCACACCGCCATAGTAAGTACCCACCCATGTACCTCCCTCCCTATCGACCATGAGCGGATAGACAAAGTCATCGCTCAGCGAGGCCGAGAAAGAGTTGTTGCGCTGGTGCAGCCGCACCTGACGAGTGGCCACATCCACCACCGCCAAGCCCTTGTCGCTGCCCATCATCATGAACCCACTCTTCAGTTCCATCACGCTATGCACATGCTGCATCTGCGATGCCTCAGGAGTCAGAACCCGCTGAGCGTTTCCGCTCGCAGCATCGAACCGAATCAGACTGCCATCCCAGGCTCCCAGCCACATCTGCCCGTCACCATCCTCTGTCAATGCGATGCCACCCAACCGCTCAACCGCACCACCGCCGAAGTTCAGCCGAAACTCCTCAAAGCGGTCGCTCTCTGCCCGATAGCGCACCAGATTGGCCCGAGCCCAATTGCCCGCAGCCCACACACGCCCCCTCCTATCCACATAGACACAGCCGTATGACCGTGCATCATCGGGTGTAGCCACTCTGCGCCACCCGCCTTTCCGCGTGTCGATGCAGAAGATGCCCTGCCCCATCGTCGTCATCCACAACTCGCCTTCCCACCCACATTTCAGGTCCGACACATTCAGCGTTCCCCCTCCACCGTCAAACCTCCTGACACTGTCCGTCCGCTGTTCATACAGAAACAGCCCATTGTCCGTACCCACCCAGAGCGTATCGCCACACTCGGCCATCGCCGTCACCGACAGCGAGCGCATCTGGTGCAGTTGCACAATTCGATGACCATCATAGCGGTTCAGTCCCCTGCTCGTGCCCAGCCAGATGAACCCATGCTTGTCTTGCAACAAAGCCCTCACCGTGTTCGACGATAGCCCGTCGGCGATGGTCAGGTCGGAAAACACCACCGAAATGTCAAACGGAGAAAGCACCTCAGCACTCTTTCCCCGCGACTGCGCACAAACATGAGACCATCCAAGGAGAACGGTCAACAGAACCAAGAGGGTACGAACAACTGTTCCCATATTCATTGTTCAGAGTTAATGATTGATTGATAATTATTTCTTTCTGGATAGTAAAAGAGTCCATTCATCAGTTGGAGTGAAAGGAGTGAGATTTAAGTGAAAAGTGAAGAGTGAAAAGTGAAAAATCTAAGTTACTTTTACCAATGAAATGCCAACAGTCCGAATGGCAGGTAACTTAGATTTTTCACTTATCTCTCTTCACTTTTCACTTCCCATGAGTCCATTCATCAGTTGGTGGGGCAAAGATACGGAATAATTGACAATTGACAATTGATAATTGATAATTATTTCATCCCGCTGCAACATTCAGGGGTTCATGAAATGAAAAAATCGTACAACACAACCACAAAAAAGTCTAAACACACACCCTTGTCGCACACCCTGTACGATATTTCCATTCATTTGGACTTTTGTTACACACCATCCGCCGGAAAAACCGTTACTTTGCATTGTCATCAGGCGTGATGTGTCAACATTAGAGATTGGTTAGATGAATAGATTGCTACAAAAATACCATAAAGGTAGTTTAATATTTGATTAGTTAGATAAAAATAGAATTTGTTAGATTAGCCTATATTAGTGAAGGTCGTCACATAAGACGTGATTAGATAGCAATATATAATAGGTGAAAACAATGCGAGAGCGGGCGGGACGTGAGTCCAGTCCGCTCTTTTTTGTTCCAGATGCTGTTTGGCAGGAAGAGCCGCTCAGAGCAACTCCACACTCTTCACGGTGGGAGTGACGCCCTCAAACTTGATGGTCACCCGGAAGTTGACCAAGTCGCTGTAGATGTAGAGGGGGATAGTTTCGCCCTGCTTGGGCTCGTAGTCGAACTTCAGGCGGATGCTGGAGCCAGCGAGATAGTTCTCCGAGGGGCGCACGGCCTTGTCCTTGTCGTTCAGTTGGTTGAGCGAGAAGACGGGGTCGATGAGGGTGAGGACACGCGGCAGTTCAATGTGCAGTTTGCGGTCACCGCCGGTGACGAGGTTCTTCACATCGCGTTTCATGTCGTTCCACAGGTTGCCATCGCTGGCTATGCCGTTCACCCGCATGCCCTGACGGATGATTTCCTGCAGTTTGTGGGTGTCGGTGTCGAAGTCGGCGAGGAGTTGCTGCTTGGGAGAAGAGGATGGGGTTTTCCCCGATTTCTTTCCCTTCGAAGAGTCGCCAAGCGCATGGGCCTGAGCCTTCATGTACTTATAATCCACGTTGTCAATCCAGCAAATCTTGTCGTCGGTCATGGCGATGGCACGGATGCGGGTGATGTCGTTGTACTTCTTCCCCTCGTAGGTGAGCGGCAC
Organism: Prevotellaceae bacterium UBA4359; assembly: GCA_002393555.1. Taxonomy (GTDB): domain Bacteria; phylum Bacteroidota; class Bacteroidia; order Bacteroidales; family Bacteroidaceae; genus Minthosoma. Next base: position 33,318 of record DGSP01000004.1, on the reverse strand, counting down.
CACACCTATCTCGGTCTTGTCGTGGTGCCTGATGATGTTGACGGAGGGGAGTTTCTGCACGTCATACTCGTCCTTGTACATGTCGGTGTAGTGGAGACAAAGAAAGATGCGCACGTTCTCCAGGTCGATGTCGGAGCGGTTGTTGATGGTCACCTTGATTTCGTCGTCCTTGTTGGAGAGGGTCCAGTTGGTGGTGGGTTCCACCTGCACGTCGATGAACGACTGCTCCAGCAGAATCTGGCGGAAACTGCTGTACATGTTTTCCTCGCAGTACTGCATGTCGCTCAGCAGACAGTCATAGACACCCTGATTGCCTCGGCGATAGAAGTGGTTGAAGATTTCCTCCTTGCTCCGCTCCGTGTCGCCGTGCTGGGCATAGTAGCGGGCCTTGAGCAGATTGGGACTGAAGAGGCCGAAGCCTTCCATCGTGGAGCGGTAGAGTCGCAAGAGATACTTTCCCTCGGCCGAGCGGTTCAGATAGGTGCGCGCCTTGTAACTGTCGAGCAGGTCGGTCAGAGCCTCCGCCTGGCGCGGATATTCGATGGAAGCCTGGTCGAAATAGGAGATGGCCTTGGCCACCTCGCCCTGCTCGCGGTAGAGCAGTCCCTTCAGCACCAGTGCCGGAGCCGAGCGGTCGGGATAGAGTTTCATGTAGTGGTCGAGAGTGGTCTCGGCCTCCACGAGGAGGGGAAGGGCCTTCTTCTCAGCAGGGAGCGCGATGCCATCCACCGCAGGGCTGCTTTCCACTGAACCAGAGGAGGAAGGCTGGGTGGCCGGACTGTCTGGAGAATCTGGAGCATCTGGAGTTTCAGGATTGTCCAGCCCTTCCAGATTGTCCAGTTGGCCTGCCTGCTGCGAAAGTTGCAGCAGGGCCAGACTCTTCAGCAGCAGAGCCTCGCGATTGGTCGGATAGCCTTTCAGCATCTCCTGCGTCTGGTTGTAGGCATCGAGCGGATTGCCGCCATAGAGGTCGAGATAAGCCTTGTCCTTCTTCAGGCACAGGGCATTCCACTCCTGCATATACTTATAATAAATAGGCGCATAGCCCTCCAGATACTCGATGTACGACAGGCGCACCGTCTCAATCTCAAGTTCCAGTTTGCGTTTCAGTTCCTTCTGCTTCTCATATTCGTCGAAGGCCGATGTCTTGGCCTTGTCCATGCCTTCGACCACCGACACCGAACTCAACGTGGCATCGCCTGTCGCCATCGACGCAATCACCCCCACGGGGTTCACCTCCGAGACAAACGTGGCGGCACCGCTCGTCGCGCTCCGCATCAGCATCCACACATCGTCCAGTTCCTCATGCTCCTTCTGCAGTTCGTAGAGCCGCTGCAGGATGGGGAACAGTTTCCGCTTCTGTTCCAACACTTCAGGAGCCACCCTGCTAAAGTCTTGCTTGGCCACATACTCCAGATAACTCATGAAGTCTTCCGACTGACACTGTGCCACTTCCAGCGCGTTCATCGCCCTCACCGTCTCCTCCAGGTCATACTCCGGCTCCTTCGGCTCCTCCGACAGAGCCTCCCAGGCCGGTTCAAACTCTCGCGACGGCGTGTAGGTCTCCAAGTCGATGGTCTCGGCTGGCCAGCACCACCACACCACCACCCCGGCAATGCCCAGCACCACCAGTACAACCAATGTCCAAACAATCGTTTTCTTCATACGATAGGGGTTCAAATAACAATTAACTGTCAACTGTTAATCATCCAGTTCGGGTTGATACTCAAATCCATTCTCAGCAATCGCCTCCTGCAAAGGAGTGTGTGGATAGAACCGCACCTTCACCCCCTTGATGGCCTCGGCAGGGTCGCCCAGTTCCTCAGCCGAAGGAGCCGAGGTGGAGTTGATGACCGGCTTGAGGGTGCCGATGCCATCGATGCGCACCGAACGCCCAATCTCCAGATAGTGCGCAATGCGATCCATCAAGGCATTCACCACCCCCAACGTCTTGCTGGGGTGTTCACCACACGATTCCGCACATTCTTTCACCACATCCTTAAACTGGACAAGCGGCAACACTGGCGACTGATACACCCATGCCTCGTGCATCCCATCAGGACGCACAATCTTCTTTTTTGCTTTCCTTACAATCAGCATAATCACATCATATTAAATAGCCCCAAAACAGGTGTGACTCACACCTATGGCACACGTGTGACTCACACCTATGGTAGGGGTGTGACTCACACCTGTTTTGAGGCAGTGAACGAACCATTTTTCCTCGGCAAAGATAGACAAACTTTCAGAGGTTAGCAAAAGGAAAATAAAAAAACTCCGATTTTTTTTGTTTGTTATAAATAAATGAGTACATTTGCACTTGAAAACAACCAGTGGACAATGGATAAAAGGCAAACTCTCAGACAAGAGGAAGCACTTGAACTCGTCAGAGAATACAAGCGAGTGATTGCATCCAGATTCGACAAAAGAACCAAGGTTTACATGTTTGGTTCTTACTCGAAAGGTTCCGCCCATCCCGACAGCGATATTGACATGGCAGTGGTTGTACCACAACTGCACGATGACTGGCTTAAACTATCCACTCGCCTATGGATGATTGCACCCAAGGTAAACTACCTCATTGAACCTGTCCTCATGGAAGAGAACGAGTCTTTCCCCCTCTACCGCGACGTAATGCGGACGGGGATTGCTGTATAAAGCATCGAAATCAACACAAATATTCACTCTAAACCCACATGCCTATGGAGTAAGAAAGAAAACATAGAATGACAAAGATATAAAGAGGCTTTTGCTTCTTATTCCCACATCACGAATCCGCCAAATTCAACACCGGGAATAAGCAAGACAAAAGTCCTGCCCTGTGGCAGGACCTGAATTGTCTGATGCTTATGGTGTGAGGCGCTTGGCGGTGCCCGTGATGTGATAAGTAAGAAATTCAAGTCCTGCTTATATTTTTTCACATCACAACAACCGCCAACTACTTTTTTATTCACACCAAACAATTTATCAACTATGAAACAAAAACTTATTTGCGTGCTGTCGCTCGTGGCGATGGCATGGAGTTCAGCCGTTTATGCCGCTGAACGTGTGGCACCTACGCTGCCAACCGCACAGACTCCCGAACCAGGGAAGAGTTACTGGATTTATAATGTGGGAACAGGACTGTTCATAAATTCCAGTGGCACCACTCCACTTTTGAAAACAACAGGTGATGACTTCAATGTAAAAACCGCTGAGGGCGGATTCAAGTTATTCAATTATTCACAAGAATGCTATTTATGTCATGAAGGCTACTATAACGACTCTTTCGTCTTTTACGATTCTGGTACTCACAATTGTCCAGAAGCGACGTTCCGTATCGGATATGCAGAGAGTGGTGACACTCTACAATGTCTTATTTCATCGGGATATCTTGGTTACTATGAAGATGGTAATCGCAAAGAACTTTGGAGATGCGAAGCAGGAAATATCACTTGGAAGTTTTTCCTTTCTGATGAAGCAGCACACTATACAGCAGAGGTGAGGCTGTACAATGAATTAGAAAGTTTAGGTGGAACTGCATTGGAAAGCCTCAAGGAATTTAGAGAATTGTATGAAGCACTTTATGCAAATCGTGCTTCGGCAACCACAGAAGAACTTATCAATGCTGCAGAAGAGTTAAGAACGTATAAAGATTATCAAGCACCCAGTTGGAATGAATACCCTATCATTTTCAATAGTTATACCACTGGAACCTATTTTGAACGAGAAATAAGAGGCAACTCCAGCAGTACACTAACTGCCACTGTCAAGGTTGACCAAGATGCCACTTTTGTATATGAACTAGATGGGCCATCAGGCGGATGGTATTGGGTGGACGTTTATGTGGATGATATACAGACACGTAGCCTACGAGACAATATGGCTTATGGCAACTATTTCTGGGAAGCAGGCAATTATGACAGGTTCTTTGAGAAATTGTCAACTGGCACACATACTATCAAATGGGTGTTTAGTAACTCACACGCATCAGACTATAAAAGACTTCGCATCCGCAATATTGGTTGTGTAGCCACACCACTGGTAGAAGTGAGCCTTCTCGAACCTGGCAGCCTCGGAACCGAAGTTCTCTATAATGTCAATCACGTCAAGGACGTGAAACGTTTGAAAGTGAGTGGTCCCATGAACGACGATGACTGGGCAAAGATAAAGATGATGACCAATCTTTTTGAGTTGGACATGAAAGATGCCATTACAAATGCCGTACCTAAGAGTCAGTTTGACGGCGTAGAATCTGCATCAGCAAAAATGTTCCTCAACAAAGTTATTTTACCCGACACCCTAAAAACAATAGGATCTTGTGCTTTTCGAAATTCGTATGTAGAAGATGTCACATTCCCTCGCCATACAACAACTATAGGAGAAGATGCTTTTTATCATACACACATCAAAGAAGCCATTTTGCCTGATTCTCTCGAATCATTAGGTCAATATGCCTTTTCTCAGAACTATCAATGCCAAAAGATTGACCTTGGCAAGAAGATTACAAAAATACCTTCTTACTGCTTTTACGACAACTACTATGCACAGATTACTCTTCCCAATACTATTGAAGAAGTTGAAAGCCATGCTTTCGATCACTGCCATACCATGAATATGGATCGTTTGCCATCTTCTCTAAAAACCATCGGTGATTGGGCTTTTGGATATTGTCAATCATTGAATGCAGCACTTCCTGAAGGTCTGACTTATATAGGTAATGCAGCCTTTGGTAATAATTATGCGCTTGAATCCCTCATCCTCCCCAATAGTATCAAGACCATTGGTTCTAATGCGTTCTCCGCATGTGGTCTCAGTTATGTAGAGTTTCCCACTTCATTCTATTCAATACTTAGTAATGACATTCTTGATGTACCGACTCGGCTCCGCTTAAATAGCCCAACAGTTGTACTTCATTCCCATACACTAACAGGTGATATAGCAAATACCATCCTTGAAGTACCGTCCCATCTTGTCAACTCCTACAAATTAGATCCATATTGGTACAATGCCAAAGCCATCGAAGGTTTCAGCACGGCAGAGATTCAAGACTGGACTATCAATCAGCCATTGGTATTGAATGCCCGTGACCGTTTTGAGGGTAATCCCAACATTACCATCATCGGTGCCAACGACCGCTTGCCATCGCTGAAAATCAACGGTGATGCTCCACAGGAAATCAACAACCTATACTTCTATGGCAACCGCAAGAACTACACCAATTATCCTGGTCAGATTCTCTCCAACAGCAACTACGTGAAGGTCAACGGCAATGTCAGCACAGACCTTGAAACTGATGAAAAGCGTTGGTTCTTCTTCTCCCTGCCCTTCGATGTGAAGGTGTCGGACATCGCTCCTGCCAATGGTGCACAGTATGCCATCCGCTACTATGATGGTGCCAACCGTGCAGCAAACGGCGCATCGGGGTCGTGGAAGAACTTTGGCGAAGACGACATCATCCCTGCCGGTACGGGCTTCATCTATCAGACAAACATTTCTACTTGGTCGAGATTCCTCGCCGTAGATAACGCCAACAAGCAAAACGTGGTGTCGAACAAGGAAGTAACACTGACTCTGCAAGAGAACGCTTCTGACAATGCCGCCAACAAAGGCTGGAACCTCATCGGCAACCCCTATCAGTGCTACTACAACAACCACATGCTGAACTTCACCGCTCCCATCACTGTATGGGATGCCGGGAACCGTACCTACACTGCCTATTCGCTGACCGACGATGACTATGCCATCCGTCCCAACGAAGCATTCTTCGTGCAGTGCCCCAATAAAGAACTCAACACCATCTCTTTCCCCTTGCAAGGACGTCAACTCAATGCTGTGATTGAAAGCCAGAACGCTGCAAACGCACGTACTATGGAAGGTGCCACAGCCCGTCAACTGATTGACTTGGAGGTGAGCAACGGAGAGTTCAGCGACAAGACCCGCGTGGTAGTGAACGAAGAGGCTACTCGTGGCTATGACATGGGCTGCGATGCCAGCAAGTTCATGAGTGCCGATGCTCCTCAAATCTACACGATTGGCGAGGACGGCACAGAGTACGCCATCAACGAGCGTCCGATGGATGAGGGCGAGGTGCAGTTGGGCTTCTACACCCAGAAGTCAGGGGCTTTTACCCTCTCCATGCCACGTTGCCAAGCCAAGAAGGTGTATCTGGTGGATGAGTTTGAGCATCTGACCGTTGACCTGACCGCACAAGACTATGGTTTCACCGCCGCAGAGGGAAAGCAGGAAGCACGTTTCCGTCTGGTGGTTGATGCAGGTGAGGCTACCGGCATTGAGAGCATCTCCACCACCCTCCCCCAAGGCGAGAAAGCCTACAACCTGAACGGCCAGCGTGTGGATGGCAGTTACAAGGGCATCGTCATCAAGAACGGTAAAAAGTATCTGGCAAAGTAAAGCGTGAGAACTATGATTAAGATAAGATATTTGTCTATGGCGGTGATGCTCCTGCTGGGCATCACTGCCCACGGGCAGGACACGTTCAACCCCACCTCGCCAGCCGAGCCCGGTGCGCCTACTGTGTATGGCCGCATCACGGTGAAGGCCGAGCCCGAGGATGGTGGCTCGGTGTCGGGCGGTGGACGCTATGCGGTGGGCGAGTCGCGCAGGGTGTATGCCTACGCAAACAGCAACTACCGCTTTGCCTACTGGACCGACAAGACGGGCGAAGTCCTGTCAACGGCCACGTCGTTCTACTTCACCAATACGGAGGAAGAAGACCAACTGACGGCCCACTTTGTGTTTGACCCATCGGCTCCCAGCGAGCCTGTACCCCCTTCTTCCATTCTGTATTTTCCGCTCACCGTGCAAGCCTCCACTGGCGGCTATGTCTATGGCGGTGGAAAGTATCAGGCTGGCAAGAGTGTGAACCTCACGGCATATTCAGAGACCGGCTTCTCGTTCGTCAACTGGACAAACGAGGAGGGCGAGGTGGTATCGACCAGTTCTTCTTTCAGTTATACGACCCAAGAGAAGAAGGAGACGCTGACAGCCCACTTTCGCTTCGACCCCAGTTCGCCCAGCGAACCCACGGAGCCGATTGTGCGCCATAGGGTGACGGTGGATTGCAGTGAAGGCGGCTACTTCAGCGGCAACTCCGGCTTAGTGCTGACTGGCAACACGGCCACACTCTACGCCTATGCCAACAATGGCTATGACTTCGTAGGATGGTACATGAACGGCGAACTCTACACCACCCTGTCCTACTTCTCCTACACAATGGGAGAGGAAGACGTGGATTTCTACGCTCGCTTCAAGTTCAATCCAGCCTCGCCCAGCGAACCTCTGATGCCTGCACTGGACAAGTATTCGTTCTATCTGATGACGGTGAACGGCATTCCAGGCAAGACGATTGAGTATCCCATCTACATGGCCAACTCGATGGAAGCGAAGGACATGACGTTTCAACTTACCTTCCCTGCCGAACTGATGCCACGTTTGGACAAGGTGACTTTGAGCGACAAGGCTGTGGGCTACACAACCTCAGCCACAGCCCAGAGCGAGACGATTTATGTCTTCTCCATGATTGGGGGAACTCTGGAGGCTGCCACCACCAAACTCCTCACTTTCTATGTGGATATTCCCGAAGACATGCCCACTGGCAGCAGTTTCCAAGTGAAAATCAACCAGATTTCAGTGACTGAGCCTGACGGAACCAGCGTGACTGCACGGACAAGGAACGGACGGATGGGCTGCTATAAGATGGGGGATGTGAACGCTGACGACAATGTGAACATCTTGGATGTCATCTCTACTCTGTCGCTCATGAACGGAACGGAAGATGATAAACTCATCAAGGAGGTGGCAAACCCGAATGAAGATGAAAACATTAACATTCTGGATGTGATTGGCATTCTGGAAATCATGAATGAAGAAACAGAAGAAAGCAATGAATAAAATAATCAAAACAGTAATGATTTTACTGCTCTTGCCGCTGAGTGTAGCCAGAGCAGAGGATGTGCTGCAGGTCAAACCTTTTGCCACAACCGCAGGAGTGGAAGAAGGCAGCGATGAGACTTTCAGCATCGAGATGGTGAACACACAAGCCTACACGGCCTTGGAGTTTAACCTCTATCTGCCCGAAGGGATGAGCCTGCTGATGAACAGCGAGGACTACGACCCGATGGAGTTGAGTTCGGAACGTTTTCCGGGCAAAACCCGAAAGGGGGTGTTCATCCCCAACCACGACACAGACATCAAGCAGATGTCGGATGGACGGTATTACATCAAAATCTACAATACAGACCTCGAAACCATCGATGGCACGGAGGGTGAACTGCTCATTTTCTACTATGAAACAGCCGCCGACATGGCTCCTGGCTACTATCCCATCACCATTACAGGCACAATTCTGGGTGTGGATAGCCACACGGGAGTCTATCCTGTCACTTCCACCTCATTTGTGAAGATTGGTGAGCCAGAGAAGTTTGACGCTTCCATTTTAAAGGGCTACATTCCCTCGTTTGTAGCCTCAGACATTCCCACTGACGAAACGGCCTACGACTTCCGCAATGTGGATGAGATGGGAGCGACATTCACTCCAGCCAACCCGAACGCAGTACTGTACGTGAAGGCCGAATCGGCCTATGCTGCCACGGCTACGGGCAACGTGGTGACGGAAGGTGTGTGTCCCAACCTTGTCATTTCCGACGGCTATCCGTTTGCTGCACCCATCGCCTTTACTGCCAACCAAGCCACCTATGAACGGACTGCACCCAACGCGTGGGGTACTCTCTGCTTACCCTATGCCACGGAGAGTACGGCTGAGGTGCAACTGTATCAGTTGAAGGACATCCAGAGTGACCTGTTTGTCTTTGATGCAGTAGATGCTTTGGCGGCTGGCGAGCCAGGTGTGTTTCAGCGGCTGAACGACGGCACCACCATCAAGATGGAGGCCACGAATGCAGCCATTGCCACGAATGTAGCCGAGGGACCAACCACTCAAGGCATGGAGATTGTGGGCACATACGCCGAAAAGCGCATCGCAGTGGAGGAGAGCAATACACGCTACTACATCAAGAACAACACGTTCTGTGCGGGTGTGGAGTATTTTACCGTACCGGCCTTCCGTGCCTACTTCAAAAGCGAACAGCCAAGCGGTTATGCCAACTTCCGCATAACCACATCAAATGAGGCAACAGGCATAGAGGTCATCGGCTCACTACAGAACGCAGTCAGCAGCGACTGGTATTCTACTAACGGCCTCAAACTGAACCTTCCAGCCCAGAAGGGTATCTACATTCAGAAAGGGAAAAAATATCTTGTAAAATGAAAGGACTGAAATGATGAAAAAGGATTATATCATCCCACAAATGACTGTGGAACAACTCTACATGGGAGCCGTGCTTGTTCAGGTAGGTAGTCCTACGCTGCCAAGCAGCCAAGGACAGGCTGGCGATGTGGCAGAAGGCCACATGCGCATGATAGTCGAAGATTCTGAAATGGCTGAGGCCAACGAGGAACTTTGGTGACAGAACTGACATACAAAAAAAGGTCGGGGCTGACTCGCATGGAGTCAGCCCCGACCTTTCTATATATTAAGATGTGAGTTGGTTCGATTAGAACTCGTTGTCGAAGGAAGAGAATACCATGTCGGCATCGAAGGGACGACGCTCGACGGTCTGGAAGTCTTCTTTGGCACCAACGATGATTTTGTCGAAGTCGCGCATACCCGTACCGGCAGGGATGAGGTGACCGGAAATCACGTTCTCCTTCATGCCTTCGAGCGAGTCGCTCTTGCCACAGATGGCGGCCTCGTTGAGCACCTTCGTGGTCTCCTGGAATGATGCAGAAGACATGAAGGACTTGCTGCCCAAGCCTGCACGGGTGATACCTTGCAGAATCTGCACGGATGTGGCAGGGATGGCATCGCGAGTCTGAACGAGTTTGAGGTCGCGACGCTTGAGCATGGAGTTCTCGTCGCGCAGTTTGCGGGCGGTGATAATCATACCTGGCTCCAGCGTCTCGGAGTCGCCTGCATCGGTGACGAACTTCTTGCCCCAGATGCGGTCGTTCTCCTCGAGGAAGTCGAGTTTGTCAACGATGCCCTCTTCGAGGAAGCGGGTGTCACCTGCGTCTTCAATCTTCACCTTGCGCATCATCTGGCGCACGATGATTTCGAAGTGCTTGTCGTTGATGGACACGCCCTGCATACGATAAACGTCTTGCACCTGGTTGACAATGTACTCCTGCACGGCAGTGGGACCCTTGATGGCGAGGATGTCGGCTGGCGTGATGGCACCATCAGAAAGCGGTGTGCCGGCACGCACGTAGTCGTTCTCCTGCACCAGGATTTGCTTAGACAGTGGCACGAGGTACTTGCGCACATCGCCCACCTTGGAAGTGAGGATGATTTCGCGGTTGCCACGCTTCACCTTGCCCATCGTCACCTCTCCATCGATTTCGGCCACAACGGCAGGATTGGAGGGGTTGCGCGCCTCGAACAACTCGGTCACACGTGGGAGACCACCCGTGATGTCGCCTGCCTTGGCTACTGAGCGTGGAATCTTGACGAGGATGTCGCCTGCCTTGAGTTTCTGGCCATCTTCAACCACGATGTGGCCATTGATGGGGAAGGAGTAGGTGCGGAGCAGGTCGCCTTCGGGGGCGTTGAGGATGTGGCAGTAAGGTACTGCTGCACGGTCTTTGGCTTCGGTGACGATGAGGTCGCGCAGACCGGTGGTTTCATCGACATCGACGCGGTAGGTAAGACCTTCCTTCACACCTTCGAACTGAGCCACACCGTCGAACTCGGTGACGATGACAGAGTTGAAAGGATCCCAGTCGGCAATGACCTGACCTGCCTCAACTGTGTCGCCAGAGTTGGCGTAGAGGTTGGCACCGTATGGCACTGGCACGGTGGAAAGCACGATGCCTGTGTTGAGATCGATGAAACGGAGTTCGGCCAGACGACCTACAACCACCTGTCCGTCAGGATGTTCAGCCGTAGGACGTGCGACGGTGCGGAGTTCGTCTATCTCGATTCTCGACTTGTTCTTGGCCTTAATCTGGGCGTTGGCAGCAGCGTTACCTGCCACACCACCGGCGTGGAATGTACGGAGAGTCAACTGTGTACCTGGCTCACCAATGGCTTGTGCAGCAATGACACCGACGGCCTCGCCCTTCTGCACCATGCGCTGGGTGGCGAGGTTGCGCCCGTAGCACTTCATGCAGACACCCTTCTTGCTTTCGCAGGTGAGCACGGAACGAATCTCCACGCTCTCAATGCCACAGGCTTCGATTTCGGCTGCCAGACGGTCGGTGATTTCTTCGCCACTGGCCACGATGAGTTCGTTGTTCTGAGGATTGACGATGTCGTGAACAGACACACGGCCCAGGATGCGCTCGGACAAAGATGCCACCACGCGGTCGCCGTCTTTGAGGGCAGTACAAATCAAGCCACGGAGTGTGCCACAGTCCTCTTCGTTGATGATGACATCGTGAGACACATCGACAAGACGACGGGTGAGGTAACCAGCATCAGCCGTCTTCAAGGCGGTGTCGGCCAGACCCTTACGGGCACCGTGGGTAGAGATGAAGTATTCGAGCACGGACATACCTTCCTTAAAGTTAGAAAGGATGGGGTTCTCGATGATGTTGTTATCGGAAGCACCGGCTTTCTGAGGCTTGGCCATCAGACCACGCATGCCAGCCAACTGTGCAATCTGGTCGGCAGAACCACGGGCGCCAGAGTCGAGCATCATGAAGACGGCGTTGAAGCCTTGGTCGGCTTCGGTCATCTGCTTCATGAGGGTCTTCTTCAGCGACTCGTTCACCTTCGTCCAAGTCTCCACCACCTGCTGGTAGCGGTCCTTGTCGGTGATAAGACCCATCTGATAGTTTGCGGTAATCTGGTCAACGGCATCGTGACCGTCCTGAACAATCTGCTCTTTCTCGGCCGGAATGATGATGTCGTCGAGCACGAAGGAAAGTCCGCCTTCGTATGCCTTGCGGTAACCAAGGTTCTTGATACCATCGAGGAACTCGCAGGCACGAGCCATACCGACACCCTTGATGACACGGGTGATGACTTTCTTGAGGGCTTTCTTGCCGATTACTTCGTTGACGAAACCAATTTCTTCAGGCACCACATCGTTGATGATGATACGGCCTACAGTGGTCTCGACGATATGCTTGATGGGATTGCCTTCGGCATCAATGTCTTTGACGAGGCACTTAATCAGTGCATGCACATCCACCTTGCCTTCGTTGTAGGCGATGATGGCCTCTTCTGGGCCATAGAAGGTGAGTCCTTCACCCTTTGCGCCCGGACGAATCTTGGAGATGTAGTAGAGACCGAGCACCATGTCCTGAGAAGGTACGGTGATAGGGTCACCACTGGCTGGCGAGAGGATGTTGTGAGACTGGAGCATGAGGAGTTGAGCCTCAAGGATTGCCTCGTTGGAAAGGGGAAGATGGACAGCCATCTGGTCACCGTCGAAGTCGGCGTTGAACGCTGTACATGCAAGTGGGTGAAGTTGGATGGCCTTACCCTCAATCATGCGTGGCTGGAAAGCCTGAATACCCAGACGGTGCAGCGTAGGTGCACGGTTGAGCAGTACAGGGTGACCCTTCATCACGTATTCGAGGATGTCCCACACCACTGGGTCGCGGCGATCGACTATCTTTTTAGCGGACTTGACGGTCTTGACAATGCCACGCTCGATGAGTTTGCGGATGACGAAGGGCTTGTAGAGTTCTGCAGCCATGAGTTTAGGCAGACCACACTCACCCATGTTCAGTTCAGGACCGACGACAATCACGGAACGTGCGGAGTAGTCAACACGCTTACCGAGAAGGTTCTGACGGAAACGTCCCTGCTTACCTTTGAGGGCATCGGAGAGTGACTTGAGCGGACGGTTGCTCTCGCTTTTCACAGCACTGCTCTTGCGAGAGTTGTCGAAAAGAGAGTCAACGGCTTCCTGAAGCATACGTTTCTCGTTGCGGAGAATCACATCGGGAGCCTTGATTTCGATGAGTCGCTTGAGACGGTTGTTGCGGATGATGACACGACGATAAAGGTCGTTGAGGTCAGATGTGGCAAAACGTCCACCATCCAGTGGCACCAAAGGACGAAGGTCGGGAGGAGTCACCGGGATGTTGTGCATAATCATCCACTCTGGACGGCTCTTGCCCTTGCTGGCACGGAAAGACTCTACCACCTGCAAACGCTTGAGGGCTTCGGTCTTGCGCTGAACAGAACCATCCTTGTCGGCAGCAGCACGAAGTTCGTTGGCCAAGTGGTCGAGGTCTATGCGCTTGAGCATATACTCGATGGCTTCTGCACCCATCATGGCAATGAACTTGTCGGGGTCATCATCGGGAAGTTGCTCATTTGCAGGGTCGAGATTATCGACGATGTCATAATATTCTTCCTCGGAGAGGAGTTCGCCTTTGAGGATGTTCTTCTCTTCATCCTCTGCTATACCAGGCTGGATGATGATGTAGCGCTCGTAGTAGATGACGGCATCAAGTTTCTTGGTGGGAAGACCAAGAAGATAGCCTATCTTGTTGGGCAATGAGCGGAAGTACCAGATGTGAGCAACTGGCACAACGAGTGCGATGTGGCCTGTACGTTCACGGCGCACTTTCTTTTCTGTCACCTCCACACCGCATCGGTCGCAGACGATGCCTTTATAGCGTATGCGCTTATACTTGCCACAATGGCACTCATAGTCCTTGGTGGGACCAAAGATGCGCTCGCAGAAAAGGCCGTCGCGCTCAGGCTTATAGGTGCGGTAGTTGATGGTTTCTGGCTTCAGCACCTCACCACAACTGTTCTCGAGGATTTCCTCTGGAGATGCAAGGCTGATGGTGATTTTTGTGAAGTTATTCTTGATTTTTGATTCTTTCTTAAAAGCCATGTTATATATATCTGTTTTTACGGTTTGAGGTTCTACGGTTTGAGGTTCTACGGTTTGAGGAGCCGTATGACCGCACGACCGCGCGACCGTATGACCGATGATATTTATTAATCCAATGAGATGCTAAGACCGAGGCCACGAAGTTCGTGGAGAAGCACGTTGAGTGACTCGGGGATGCCAGGAGTTGGCATTGGGTCGCCCTTCACGATGGCTTCATAGGCCTTGCTACGGCCGTTGACATCATCTGACTTAATCGTAAGGATCTCTTGAAGAACATGTGCCGCACCGAATGCCTCGAGTGCCCAAACCTCCATTTCTCCGAAACGCTGACCACCAAACTGGGCTTTACCACCAAGTGGCTGTTGAGTGATAAGAGAGTAAGGACCGATGGAACGTGCGTGCATCTTGTCCTCGACCATGTGACCGAGTTTCAGCATGTAGGTCACACCGACTGTTGCCGGCTGGTCGAAACGGAGTCCTGTTTCACCGTTGTAGAGGTAAGTACGTCCGTAGCGTGGGAGACCGGCCTTATCGGTCCATTCGCAGAGGTCTTCGAGGCGAGCACCATCGAAGATAGGAGTGGAGAACTTCACACCGAGTTTCTTTCCGGCAGCACCAAGCACTGTCTCGAAGATCTGACCGATGTTCATACGTGAAGGCACACCCAGCGGGTTGAGCACGATATCAACTGGTGTTCCATCTTCGAGGAATGGCATGTCTTCCTGACGAACCACCTTGGAAACAATACCTTTGTTACCGTGACGGCCTGCCATCTTATCGCCAACACCAATCTTACGCTTCTTGGCTATATAGACCTTAGCCATCTGAATGATGCCTGATGGAAGTTCGTCACCTATGGTCAGCGCAAACTTCTTGCGATGGAGTTCTGCGGCCAGTATCTTGTACTGCTTGAGGTAGTTGATGACCAACTGTCGAATCAGTTCATTGGTGTGTTCATCGGCAGTCCATCCAGAGAGTTGAACGGCTGTATAATCGATGTTGTGGAGAGCACCTGCGATGAACTTGGCACCTGTAGGAATGATGTCGGCACCCATATAGTCTTTAACACCTTTCGACTTCTTGCCAGCCGTGAGTTCAAGAATCTTGTCGATGAGGATTTCCTTAAGGCCGTCCATCTTGTCTTGATACTCTTGGTCATACTTGGGAAGAATCTTCTTGTCTTCAGCCTTCGACGCACGGGTCTTGATGGCCTTCGAGAAAAGTTTCTTATCAATCACGACTCCTGAAAGCGAGGGTGTTGCTTTGAGAGAGGCATCCTTCACATCGCCAGCCTTATCGCCGAAGATGGCACGAAGCAGTTTCTCTTCCGGCGTTGGATCAGACTCTCCCTTCGGCGTAATCTTACCAATGAGGATATCGCCAGGTTCGATGCGGGCACCCACACGAACGATACCATTCTCGTCGAGGTCTTTGGTAGCATCCTCACTTACGTTTGGAATGTCGGCAGTGAGTTCCTCCACACCACGCTTGGTCTCGCGCACTTCGAGTGAGTATTCATCTACATGCACAGAGGTGAGCAAGTCCTCACGCACCACACGCTCGTTGAGCACAATGGCATCCTCGTAGTTATAACCTTTCCAAGGCATGTAGGCCACAAGAAGGTTGCGGCCAAGAGCCAACTCACCTGCTTCTGTAGCATAACCTTCGGTAAGGATGTCACCCTTCTTCACATGCTGACCACGGTCGCAGATAGGACGAAGGTCGATGGTCATGTTCTGGTTAGTGCGGCGGAATTTGGGAATCTTATATTCCTTGAGAGCAGGTTCGAAACTTACAAACTCTTCGTCTTCTGTACGATTATAGAGAATACGGATGGTTGTTGCATCTACATACTCAACCACGCCATCACCTTCGGCAACAATCATCGTGCGAGAATCCTCACACACCTGTTTCTCGATGCCTGTACCGACGATTGGGGCTTCTGTACGAATCAACGGAACGGCCTGGCGCATCATGTTCGAACCCATGAGTGCACGGTGGGCATCGTCATGCTCAAGGAATGGGATGAGCGCTGCTGCGATAGAGGCAATCTGCTGGGGAGCCACATCCATATAATCGACCTCTGTGGGAGGCACTACGGGATAGTCGGCATCCTGACGGCACTTCACCACCTTGCGGATGAAATGGCCATCATCTTTCAAGGGTGCATTGCCTTGACCGATTATCTTGTTCTCCTCCTCTTCTGCAGAGAGATATACAATATGGTCATTGTTGATGTCGGCCACACCATCAATCACCTTGCGGTAAGGAGTCTCGATGAAGCCGAGGTTGTTAATCTTTGCATAGACACAAAGAGAAGAAATCAGACCGATGTTAGGACCTTCAGGCGACTCGATAGGACACAGACGACCATAGTGAGTATAGTGTACGTCACGCACCTCGAAACCTGCACGCTCACGCGAAAGACCACCAGGACCAAGAGCGGAAAGACGACGCTTGTGAGTCACCTCGGCCAATGGGTTCGTCTGATCCATGAACTGCGACAGAGGGTTCGTTCCGAAGAAAGAGTTGATGACGCTGGAAATAGTCTTTGCGTTAATCAAGTCGGTAGGCGAGAACACCTCATTGTCACGCACATTCATACGTTCACGAATCGTGCGGCTCATACGAGAAAGACCACTCGCGAACTGATTGGAAAGTTGTTCGCCTACAGTACGCACACGACGATTGGAAAGGTGGTCGATATCATCGACAACAGCCTTCGAGTTAGCCAACTCGACCAGATACTTGATAATCTCTATAATGTCCTCCTTGGTCAAGACACGAATCTCCGGATCAATGGAAAGATTCAACTTTCTGTTGATACGGTAACGGCCCACATCGCCAAGGTCATAACGCTTATCGGAGAAGAAAAGTCCGTTGATGACTTCGCGAGCAGAAGCATCATCAGCAGGGTCTGCATTGCGCAGTTGGCGATACACGTATGTGATGGCCTCCTTCTCCGAGTTGCTGGGGTCTTTCTGCAGTGTATTGAAAATGATGGAGAAGTCTGCCGTGTTGGCATCTTCACGCTGCACCAGAATGGTCTCCACACCTGAATCAATGATCTTCTCAATGACATCATCATCTATCACATTGTCACGGTCAACCACAATCTCATTGCGTTCGATGGAAACCACCTCGCCTGTATCTTCGTCCACAAAGTCCTCATTCCACGACTGAAGAATACGCGCTGCGAGTTTGCGGCCCTTTGCCTTTTTGAGGTTGGCATCGGTCACCTTAATTTCATCAGACAGATTAAAGATGTCCAAGATGTCTTTATCGTTCTCGAAACCAATGGCACGAAGAAGAGTTGTCACTGGCAATTTCTTCTTACGGTCGATGTAGGCATACATCACATTGTTGATGTCAGTAGCAAACTCTATCCAAGAACCCTTGAAGGGGATGATACGAGCAGAGAAAAGCGGAGTTCCGTTAGCATGCACACTCGAACCGAAGAACACGCCTGGAGAACGGTGCAACTGAGAAACAACGACACGTTCGGCACCATTGATGACGAATGTACCATTGTCTGTCATGTATGGGATGGAACCCAAGAACACGTCCTGGATGACGGTGTCAAAGTCTTCGTGATCTGGGTCAGAGCAATAAAGTTTGAGTTTGGCCTTCAAAGGAACGCTGTAGGTCAGACCGCGTTCCAGACACTCCTCGATGGAATAACGTGGAGCATCAATATAATAGTCCAAAAATTCAAGCACAAAGTTATTGCGCGTATCTGCAATGGGGAAATTCTCTGCAAACACCTTGTAAAGACCGTCGTTCTTGCGCTTCTCAGGTGGAGTGTCCAACTGAAGGAAATCTCTGAACGACTTAAGTTGCACGTCCAAGAAGTCTGGATATGGCATCGGGTTCTTTACGGTGGCAAAGTTTACTCGATTGTTGATGATTTGAGACATCTTTTATTGTTGTTTGAATGATGATTCAGAATATCCAATTGAATTATAATACAGAAATTCAACCGATTGGAAAATCTATTTAAGACTGAAAAGTCCAGATGCACCTAAACAAGCGGAACACCCAGAATGGAGAGGGTTAAGGCATTGCCCTAAAGACACAAAAAGGTTAAGAACCCTCAACCTGAGGATTCTTAACCACTATTATCTAAGGTAATCAATTACTTAATTTCTACCTCAGCACCAGCAGCCTCGAGAGCGGCCTTAACTGCTTCGGCTGTTGCCTTATCAACGCCTTCCTTAACATTGCAAGGAGCACCGTCAACAAGATCCTTTGCCTCCTTAAGACCAAGACCAAGAGCCTCCTTAGCAGCCTTTACGACCTGAAGTTTAGCAGCACCTGCGCTCTTGAGAACAACGTCGAATGAAGTCTTCTCTTCAGCAGCAGCCTCACCGCCTGCAGCAGGACCAGCAGCAACAGCAACGGCTGCAGCAGCAGGCTCAATTCCGTACTCATCCTTGAGGATAGTCTTAAGTTCACTTACTTCTTTCACTGTCAAGTTTACCAACTCTTCAGCGATAGCTTTAACATCTGCCATTTTCTTAAATGTTTTTTATGTGTGATTATTATTTTTTAATTTTGTTTTTATTCTGGAGAAAACTGAAGCCATTCTTCTTTTTCAGCATCAGCCTTCTGCAGGATAGTTGGGTTTAGTTACCCTTTTTCTCGATTGCATCAAGCAGACCGTGGATGGTAGCACCGCCGTCGAGTGCAGAAAGTACACTGTTGACAGGACCTTCGAGCATAGAAACAACCTCGGCAATGAGTTCGTTCTTGCTCTTGATAGCAGCAAGTGCATCCAACTGGTCAGCACCAATGTAAACACTTTCTTCAGCAAAAGCACCCTTCAAGGCTGGCATGTCGCCATGATCTTTTGCAAAAGACTTGATCAGTTTTGCAGGCTGATTGGCAACCTCGCAGAACATGATGCCAGTCGTATTCTTCAAGATGGGCTTGAGAGCCTCGAACTCAGGATTGCCCTTTTTCTCAAGAGCCTTGATGAAGAGAGTGTTCTTCACCACCTGAAGTTTGATGCCATTCTTGAAGCAAGCACGACGCAGGTCGCTTGTAGTCTGAGAGTCAAGAGCAGTTACATCTACAACGTAGAAATGGGGATAGTTGTCGAGTTTCTCAACAAGACTATCGATAAGTAAGGCTTTATCTTCTTTCTTCATGATTCTGATCTTAATTAATTATTCAACAGACTTCGGGTCAATCTTGACACCTTTGCTCATAGTACTTGAAAGATAAATGCTCTTTATGTAAGTGCCCTTCGCTGTAGCAGGCTTCAGTTTGATGATGGTGTTGATGAACTCCTGGGCGTTCTGTGCAATCTTCTCGGCAGAGAAAGAAACTTTGCCGATAGAAGCGTGAACGATACCAGTCTTATCCACTTTGAAGTCAATCTTACCCTGCTTCACTTCACGGATAGCCTTTGCCACGTCCATAGTCACAGTACCGCTCTTGGGGTTAGGCATCAGGCCACGAGGACCCAGCACACGACCGAGTGCACCAATCTTACCCATGCAAGAAGGCATGGTGATGATGACATCGATATCAGTCCAGCCACCCTTAATCTTGTCGATGTACTCTTCAAGACCTACATAGTCGGCACCGGCTTCTGTTGCAGCAGCAACTTGATCAGAGGTAACGAGAGCAAGAACACGTACTTCCTTGCCCGTTCCGTTAGGGAGAGAAACCACGCCGCGCACCATCTGGTTTGCCTTGCGTGGGTCAACACCGAGACGAATGTCAATGTCGAGAGACGCATCAAACTTAGTGAAAGTGATATCCTTCACCAACTGCGATGCCTCGGCCAGAGTGTATTCCTTCCCTGCTTCAACCTTGTCAGCAACTGCCTTCTGATTTTTTGTAAGTTTACTCATTTGATTGAAATTTTAATTATTTACCAGGGAATTCTCCTTTAACTTTAATACCCATACTTCTTGCTGTACCTGCAATCATAGACATTGCAGACTCGATTGTAAAGCAGTTCAAATCAGGCATCTTATCCTCCGCGATAGTACGAATCTGATCCCATGTAACTTCAGCCACCTTCTTGCGGTTAGGTTCAGCAGAACCTTTTTTAACCTTGGCAGCCTCCATCAACTGAATAGCAGCAGGTGGAGTTTTCACCACGAAATCATAAGACTTATCTGCGTAGTAGGTGATAACAACAGGAAGAACCTTTCCTGCCTTATCCTGAGTTCTGGCGTTGAATGCTTTACAGAAATCCATGATGTTGATTCCCTTAGAACCCAGTGCAGGTCCTACTGGAGGAGATGGATTAGCGGCACCGCCCTTAATCTGCAATTTGATTAATCCAGCAACTTCTTTAGCCATTTTTTTAATCTTTATTTAATAATTTAACGATAGAAAGAACATGCCAGCGTAACATCAGGCAAGTTCCTTTGAAACTTGTGTAAAGGACAATTCGAGAGGTGTGACCCTTCCGAATATCTTGACCGACACCTTGAGTTTCTGCTTTTCGCCGTTGACTTCTTCGATGATGCCATCGAAACCCGTAAATGGGCCGTCGTTCACTTTGACAGACTCACCTACCAGATAGTCAACATTGACAACAGTGTCCGCAACTTCCGTTTCATCCTCTTGTCCCAGACCAAGCATTCTGTTCACCTCTGCCTGCCGAACAGGCGAAGGCTTGTCTGTGCCGCCCAGGAATCCGAGAACGTTGGGGGTGTTGCGAAGCATGTGGGTTATCTCGCCATCGAGGGCAGCCTCCACGAGAACATAGCCAGGAAGAAGATTCCTCTTGGCGGGGATGCGCCGATTGTTGGCACCCACCTTAATGAAGTTCTCTTGAGGAATGAGAACCTGAGACACGCGGTCCTCGTAGCCGTGGTTCTTCATGTCAAGTTCGATATACTCCTTGACTGAAGCCTCTTTACCACTAATGGCTTTGAGCACATACCATCTCAAAACAGGTGCGTCCTTAGATTTCTTCGCCCAAACCTTCAGGCCTGTTTTCTCATCAATTCTAACGTCCGATTCTGCCATATTACTCTGCTCCGTCTTTTTAGTTAAAGAGTGAATAAACGAGTTTCATTAACTCCGCGAAGGCAGTGTCGATGACCCAGACCAGCAGTGCGATAATGATGGAAGCCGATAAAACAAGTACCGCCTGCGAGGTCAACTCCTTGTATGTTGGCCAAGTCACCTTATGAACAAGTTCATCGTAGGATTCTTTGCAATATGTGATTATGCTATTCATATTCTTACACTTATAGCACGGGAAGAGAGGCTCGAACTCCCGACACCTGGTTTTGGAGACCAGTGCTCTGCCAACTGAGCTATTCCCGTAGATGAGGTGTCAGGCGACAAGAGCATCACCTGACACCATATTCTTGATTGTCCTTAATCAA
Source organism: Prevotellaceae bacterium UBA4359 (assembly GCA_002393555.1). Lineage (GTDB taxonomy): Bacteria > Bacteroidota > Bacteroidia > Bacteroidales > Bacteroidaceae > Minthosoma. The sequence continues at coordinate 12,101 of DGSP01000004.1, read as the reverse complement.
ATGATTAATCAAAAACCTCTGTAATCTGACCAGAACCAACTGTACGACCACCTTCGCGAATAGCGAAACGAAGACCTACGTTGATAGCAACTGGGTAGATAAGTTCAACCTTGATCTCCACGTTGTCACCAGGCATTACCATTTCAACTCCGTCTGGGAGAGAAATCTCACCTGTGCAGTCCATGGTGCGGAGGTAGAACTGAGGACGATAGTGGTTCTTGAATGGAGTGTGACGGCCACCCTCTTCCTTCTTCAGCACGTAGATAGATGCCTTGAAGCCCTTGTGAGGAGTGATAACTCCAGGGTGAGTAATCACCATACCACGCTTCACATCCTTCTTGTCGATACCACGGAGGAGCAGACCTACGTTGTCACCAGCCATACCTTCAGGAAGAATCTTACGGAACATCTCAACACCAGTAACGACAGACTTAGCATCTTCACCAAGACCGAGGAGTTGAACCTCGTCACCTACCTTCACAACACCAGTCTCGATACGGCCAGTAGCCACTGTACCACGACCAGTGATTGAGAACACGTCCTCAACAGGCATCAAGAAAGGCTTATCGATGTCGCGAACAGGCTCCTGAATCCAGTTGTCGCAAGCGTCCATCAACTCCATCACCTTATCTTCCCACTCTGGCACACCGTTCAAGGCACCGAGGGCAGAACCGCGAATGATAGGAGTCTCGGGCTCGAAGTCATACTGAGCGAGGAGGTCCTGCATATCCATCTCAACGAGTTCGAGCATTTCCTCATCGTCAACCATGTCGCACTTGTTCATGAACACAACCAGACGAGGCACGTTCACCTGACGAGCGAGCAGGATGTGCTCACGAGTCTGAGGCATAGGACCGTCAGTTGCAGCAACCACGATGATAGCACCGTCCATCTGAGCAGCACCAGTTACCATGTTCTTCACATAGTCGGCGTGTCCAGGGCAGTCCACGTGAGCATAGTGACGCTTTGCTGTCTCATACTCGATGTGAGCAGTGTTGATAGTGATACCACGCTCCTTCTCTTCGGGAGCATTGTCAATCTGGTCGAAAGACTTAACTTCCTCAGAACCGAAGCCCTTCTCATGAAGAACCTTAGAAATCGCAGCAGTAAGAGTAGTCTTACCGTGGTCAACGTGACCGATTGTACCGATGTTTACGTGTGGTTTGGTACGCACGAATGTTTCTTTTGCCATAGCTAAAAATTATTCTTTAGAGTTATTAAATTGATTTACCATTTAATTATTCTCGGCGAGAGAGCTGTTAACGAGATTTGAACTCGTGACCTCTTCCTTACCAAGGAAGTGCTCTACCACTGAGCTATAACAGCATTTTACATATATATAAATAATGTGTATCTCCCCTCTTGAACTTCTTGTCGGAGTGGCTTACGCCGAACCGACAATATTCTCTTCTTTGAGCCTCTTGTCGGATTCGAACCAACGACCCCGAGATTACAAATCACGTGCTCTGGCCAACTGAGCTAAAGAGGCTTATAAAACCGTCCGCACAGAGCAATCCGTGCGAAACGGGTGCAAATTTAGGCATTATTTTTCAAACACCAAACTTTTTACAGACTTTTTTTAGATATTGGTCTGTTTTTCCTTATATTTCCCCAACTGTTTTTCAATTGCAGCCAGAGATTCCATGATTGCTTCTTCAAATGTGTCGCAAATCTTTTCGGCGAATAATTCGCTCCCGGGGAGTACCACTGTCAGGCTTGCTTGCTTGTTCAGGGCCGTCTCGGGCTTCACGACTTTGAGTGACACCTCTACTTTCCTTATATCGTTGCAATACTTATCCAGTTTTCCAACTTTCTTCTGAATGAACTCTTGCAACTTGTCTGTTGCGTCGAACTTAATCGTCTTAATGTTAACGTCCATAGTCACGGTATTTTTATTAGGTTGAACAATATTTACTTGCGCGGGTGCGCATTTTTGTACTCATTCTTCAGTTCCTCAAACGACACATGGGTATAGACCTCAGTGGTTGCCACGCTTTCGTGGCCCAGCAGTTTCTGGATGGAGGTCAGGTCCGCGCTGTTGTTCAGCATGGCAGTAGCAAAAGAGTGGCGCAGCACATGAGGGCTCCGTTTCTTGATGGTGGTCACCATCGACAGGTTATCCTTCACTATTTTTGCCACCCGGCCTTTGCTCATCGCCTCGCCTTTCTCGCCGACGAAGAAGGTTGGGAAATCGACCGAGCCGAGTGCCTCTTTGCGGGCATCCAGATAGGCTCGAATCTCCGCCTCCAGTTCGTCGCCAAACGGCACGATGCGCTGTGTGTTGCGCTTTCCGGTCACTTTCACCTGCCGTGCCACCAGATCCACACTTGCATCTGTCATGCCCAGCAGTTCCGCGCGTCTCACTCCCGTCTCGTAGAACATCATCAGAATCAGCCGATTCCTGATGCCCTTGAAACTTCGGTCCTCACGGGTCAGTTCCAGTAGCCGGTCCATCTCCGCCTCCCTCACGAAGTAGGGCAAAGGGCGTTTCTTTTTCGGAGCGACCACTTTCTCCATCGGATTGACATCCGCCCACCCCATCCTACGCAGATATTTGTAGAAGGTGCGGAGGGCACTCAACTTGCGGTTGACCGATGCAGCCGTCAGGTGCTGTCCGTCCAGCAGGAATATCATCCATTCCCTCACGTCTGCCGCACTCACGGTCTTCCACGAAGCAGCGGCATCATCCGCCTCAAGGAACTCCTGAAACTCTGCCAAGTCCTTGCCGTAAGACACCCCCGTTGCCGGCGAATAGTTACGTTCAGACTTCAGATATTCCAGAAAAGGAGCAGTCCACGATTCCATGTCTCGTCGTTTTCTGCGACTAATTTAGGACATTTTTGTCAAACGACCAAATTTTCAACTGAAAACTTTGTTTTTCGGTCTCTTTTTCTCTCCCAACAGAGAGTTTTTTACGCCTTCAGCGAGGATTCAATCCTCGGCCTGGTGAAGTTTGTTCACATAGATGGCGTGCTGCATCTTCTCACGCTTCACCACAGAGGGCTTGTTGAACTGCTTGCGGTTGCGCACTTCCTTGATGATGCCAGTCTTCTCGGCCTTTCTCTTGAACTTCTTGAGAGCCCTCTCAATGTTCTCACCTTCTTTTACAGGTACGATAATCATTACAATTCTTTTTAGAAAATGTTTATAAATTATAGATAAAAAAGCGCTGGGAAAATCCCAACGGTCGGCAAAATTACGGCAAATTTGTCAAAGCACAAAACTTTACGCCACTTTTTTCACAAAAACAGCACTTTATCCCCACTTCCGTGCCCGTTTTTGCAGTTTTTTGGCACGTTCAAATCCCATATTTGCCGATTTCTCAATCAGTTCGCGGGCTATGGAATTGTGGTTGCTGCCCTCGCCCAGCACACGGTGGTAGATGCCCAGCCAATAGGTCGCTTCCGCGCTCCCATTGTCCGACTTCTCCTTCAGCCTGTGGTTGATGTAGTTGATATAGTCCTCAATGCCGATGTGGGCATTGCCCGACTGGTCGGCAATCATCTCCAGCAACTGCCCGCTCTCCTGCTCCGAGAACACCTCATTCTTCCCCGCCACAAAATGGCTCACATAGTCCACCTGCTTTCGGGTGGCATAAGGGCCAAACGTGGTGGTGAGCGAGTGCATCAGAAAATGGTTGACCGCAAACACGGCCACCGTCAGCACCAGCCCCACCCAAAACCACAGGTCGCTCTCATAGTAGCCATACAGCATCAGCGGCACCGTGCCCACCAGCAGATAGGGGACAGGTGTGCTGAAATACCGCTCAATGGCTATGCTATAGTAACTCCGCTTCATTACACATTATTATATATATAAGCCCCTGAGGTGGGGGGGCGAGAAGGCTTCCGAACAGTTCGGCCACAAAGGTACGACTTTTTTGGCAATACACCAACAAAGAATGTCCACAAAAAGAATAATCGGAACAAATTACCCTTTCTAACTTCCCAAATTCCGCATCAGGGACACGAAATCACGACAAAGCAGAATCGTACAAAAAGACCAACCCCAACTACCCCCAATATAGGTGTGACTCACACCTATCCCATAGGAGTGAGTCACACCCCTACCACAGGTGTGACTCACTCCGATTGAGAGGCTACGAGCGCGTACAAATTGACCAATTTCCACATCCTCGAGATTGACACTTCGTGCCTCGGAAGAAACAAGATGAAACAAATAGATGAACAAAAATAGTTTAGTACCACCAAATGCTCATCTTGGCCACGCCGATGCCACTTTTTTCAAAGTCAGGGGAAGGCTACTCAAACCATTTCTGCTGGTAGTGGGGGATGCAGATGCAACCTGGCTCCTCACCGTCAGCCTGTTCGATGATGAGTTGGCGAGTGGCTATCATATAGTAGATGATATAGGCGTGAAGTTGCCCTCGGTCATCTGTCCAACCGAGGAAGATTCGTCGGTCTTCATCGGTGTCATCGTCTGTCCATGCCTGATAATTCACTATGTTGTCAACGGATTTGCGAATGCGTTGGTGAAGGGAGGCAAAATCTTTCTCTGATGATGGCGCGCGAACAAGACTGGCTCGGGTGGGACAGCGACTGTCTATGCCCGTCCACCAAACATGCCCCTCGTGGTCGTTGCTAAAGAAAAGCGTGTCAAGAACTTCTGCACCAAGATGTGCTTGCAGATTCTGGATTTCTTTTTCCATCAGTTGAACGAGTTTGGCGGGATGGCCTGTTGCGTAGTGAACGGTCTTTTCTGCCCCCGTCAGATGGTCGATAAGCCGAGAGAATCCTGGCACAACCTCGCCCGGTTCGTCTGAGTGTGCCACCACACGAATAAGGCAGAACTGCCCATGATAAAGACCTGCCAAGTAAAGGTGGAAGGCTCCGCCTACGATAAACGTGCAGATGCTGCTTGCCAGATAGACTTCGCCCCGAATCACACGGTTACTCTGGAACAGGGTCACATCGGGATGCTTGTCGTATCGGTTCACTACGTTCAACCATTCTCGCATGTCCTTGTCTGTTGGCGATGGCGCCAAGACAATTTGGGCTTTAGTGCGGCTGCGCTCACCGGTTGCCCCCAACCACCACTCATAGTCTTTGTCGCCATCGTACACGAACACGGTATCAACCACACGGGCATCACTGCGACGGACTAACTCATTGTAGAACTGAATGACTGGAGCGGCCTCCTCTGCCGACAGTCCTTTGGGGCTGAAACCTACACCTGGCCCTTTTGCAGAACTCTTGGCCAGACTGATGCTGCCAGGACTGTTCACGCCGTACTTGAACGTCAGTTTAGAGCGGTTATAGGTCATGAGGAAATAGGCCGATGTGTCGCCAGGCTCGGGCTGTAGCCGCATGGCTAAGCGACCTTCAAACACTTCGCCCGTCCTTTCGTCGGTCATCTTCCGCAGGTGGGGCAACATATCTATATAAGGCTGGATGCCGTTGATGAGCCGCCTTGTAGCCGCCATCGGCCCGTTGTCGATAGTGATTTCGCCACGTGTGGCGTGGTTGCGCCCGTTGCTCTCGATGACGAGGAGGCCGTCGAGACAGTTCAAGGCCAGATAGTTCATCATGCTGTCAACGGCCTGTTCGGTGGTCGATTGTGCCTGTAAGCCTATCGGGCAGAGCAACAAGAAAGATAAAATGAAGTGTTTCATATAGCGTCTTATAGGTTTTCAAATTCGTTAATCATGGCTGTTAATTCACAGTCCATTGCGTCCATTTCACAGTCGATACATACATCGGTTTCGGCCTCAGCAAGGGGAATATCCTCTACGCTTGTAACGGCATTTGGCTTGGCCTTGGGCGTAAGTTTCTTCCGTTGAACAAGACGTGGTTTCTCTTCTACCACTTGAGGCTGTTCTTTTTTCTGTTCCGATTCTGTCTCTATAGGCTTGCGGACTTCCACTTTTGCTACAACATTTGATGGTTCTTCCTTTTCTTCTGGAATCACCGTTTCCACAAGAAAGAATACACTTGCTATAACGGCAGCGGCACTCACAGCACGAAGAATCCATAACTGCATCACTTTGACTCTTGGAGCAGATGCCTTCTCTATTGTAGAAATCCGCTCCATCACCCTGTCCTCAACCTCCTTGGGGAGTTCAATCATAGGGCGACGTTCCTTCCTCCGATGCATTACCTGTCGGATTGCATCGTCTTTGGGCTTTATGTCATTTGATGTTTTCATCTGTTCTTTTGTAATTCTTTTCTCAGTCTGTTTCTGATTCGTCGTAGTCGGCTTGCCAGTATACTGGCCTCGCTGTCGAGTATGTAGGCTATCTCCTTCAGAGGCATATCGTCTTCGTAGTAGAACCGTAGGAGCATCTGGTCGTATTCTGGCAGCAGGTCGATGGCTTCGTCAAGTCTCTGCATCTGCTCTTCGGTCATGTCAGTCAGCCAATCGTCTGTATCAGCCTCTTCGGCACATCTCAACAGCCTTTCGTCTTCATCCCATGAGAGCGTGGGAAGTCGTCGTCGCTTCATTCGTCGAAGAGCCTCATGGTATGCTATGCGGTGGAGCCAGGTTGCAAACGATGCCTTGCTATCATCATACTGATAGAGAGAACGATAAGCAATGAGAAAGGTTTCTTGAACCACATCTTCAGCCTCTTCATGGCAGCATACGACATTCTCGATGAAAGCAAGCAATGTGCCTCCATACCGTCGCATCAGGTGGCGGAACTCTTCGGTCTCGCCAGCCAGTATTTGCGCTATTTTTGTTGTGTCGTCATTCTTCATCGCCAAGGCATTCTACCTACATATAGACACAAAGGTAAGAAATATGTCGCTCAATGTTGCTTTTTTATTCTCTTTTTTATCTTTCCTCCGACATTTCGCGCTTATATTCTCTCACCGACTTGCCGCCCATGAAGCGATAGACGAGGGTGAACTGAAGGGCACCACGGTTGTTGCTCTCCCACGAATTGAAATAGTTGGCACTCTCGATGGCTGGCGACACGACGGTAGTCTTGCTGATGCCATCGCCCCACTTAAGAGGAGAAATCGCCACGAAACTGAGACCGAGACGGTCGTGGAAAAAAGTCTTGTCGATGGAGATATAGAGCAAATCGTCTTTGTCGCTGATTGAATAAGTCTGTGGAGTAACCATCTTATTGTGGTTCAGTTCGTAGGCCAGATAGGCTGCGAGGTGGTACTTGCGGCTGTAGTATTGCAATGAGGTCTTGAAGTGCAGTTCATGGCCGTGCTGGCGGAAGTCCCCATACCTGGCACTGGGCAGGGCAAAGAGTGCATCGGCTTTATAGACAAAGTCCTTGGCGAAACGCTTGGTGAACGAAACACTGGCCCACGACGAGAGGTAACGCGAGTTGACGTATGTGCTGGCAACGTAGTCACCATCCACACCACTGGGCAGACTTCCGTGCCGCAGTTCGCTGATGGCAGTAATGGTGTTGGGCGCGTAGGTCACACCTGCCTGAGCATTGAAGCACCACCAGGCATCGAACCATACCTTCCACTGATGGCTGACGCTGGGGCGCAAGAACGGATTGCCACCGCTCCATGTGAGCGAGTCGGTGAAGTAGCCGTATGCCGATGTCTGGTTTTGGTTGGGGTGATTGATGCCGTAGTCGTAGTTGAAGCGTATCCAGTTTTTCTCAGTCAATTTGTGCCAGTACATCGCGCTGATTGACCACACCAACTGGTTATCTCCGATGCCGTTACTCCATACATGTACCTGTTCTACCCTGCCGCCAACAGATGCCGTGTTGTGGCCAATACTGTCGAGCCGTCCCCAAAGGTTGAACCATCCATTGTTGCGAAGGAATCCATTGGTGTTCAGTCGCTGCTGACTGTCGAAGTCTTTACGTTCATAATCCTTCCATGTGTTGTGATAGCCGAATTGTAGTTGCAGACGGTTCTCATACCAGTTCCGCCGTGCCTCGGAGCGGAAGCGGGTGAAGTGCATGTGGTCGTTGTAGTGGTTGCGCAGAATGAAGGCTGGACCACGCAGAAAGGTGTTGTCGGGCGTGTTGCGGTTATAGACATAATTGATGTCGGCGTCATAACTCCACGCTCCAGACCGTCCACGATAGAACAGGGCCGTGCTATGGTTGTGGTTATAGGTGTCGTTGAGGCTATGAACGTCCAGTGTATCAATAGTACCAATATTCATGTGTCGCTGTTCCAACAGATAGTTCAGTTGGTTCTCGTCTCGGTTGTAGTCATACACATAAGCCCACGACAAGGAGTGGTTCTTGTTAAACTGATAATCTACTGAAAGATTCACCTGATAGTCCACATTGTCTAACAGTTTCTCGTTCGTCTCGTCATCGTGCAGTACACGTTCCGTCAGTCCTTGCATGGGATAAGTGCGTTCGTACCACTCCTGCAACACATTCTTGTTGTCAGACATTCTCGTCACGTTGCCAACAAAATTCCATTTGTTTCTCGTGTAAGTGATAGCACCACTATTGACAAACCAAAGGAACTTGCCTGCATTCGGCCCGGCAGGCATTAGTCTTGTACTGGCACGCAGATAGCCCTCGTAGCCTTCATAGTTTTTCTTTGTCACCAGATTGATGAGTGCATCATATCCCTCATATTTTCCTTTGGGTTGGTCGATAATCTCCACTTTCTCAAACCTCACATGGTGCAAGTTCATCACATAGTTGTAACTTTTCTCCAAACTGTCCACCAACACAACAATATTTCGTTTTCCGTTATAGTCCACGCTGTTGTCCACCGCGTTCCACGTCAGACCGCGTATGTTTCCCAGCATTTGCGCCGTGTTCCGTGCCCCTCGCCTCATCTCTTTCGTGATAAATGCCGTAGTCCTGTCACCCTCAGTGCGAACATTTGATGCTACTACGCTCACTTCTTTCAGTGATTTATTCCAAGCCACCGAATCGGTTTGTGTTTTTAGTGTGTCTGTCATCTGTGCCCAAGTTGCCGAAGACATTGCTGCCAGCAAGGCTACAATCGCCAGTTTTATGTTCTTTCTCATGTCAGTAAAATGTTTGATGTTTCTACTGACATATAGTTTCTGTTTTCAAAAATATGTCGCGGAAAGAGAAACATATCCTCCACTATGAATGTAGCCCGCTGGACTGGCAGCGGTTCTATCATGTCGTGGACGAGTTGTAGCCCAACATGATAGAGCGTCAGGTACGCCACGTAGGCAAGTTCAGCGAACAGCAGAAACAGGTGTGCCACCTCCTAAACATCGGTTTAACTGTAAAACATAAGATTGCATCCGCCGAATGGGGTATTTGTCATGAAAAAAAGCATAAAATGGACGATAAATCCATTTTTTAAGGAAGGGAGGCATACAGTTTGGACTTTTTTGTGTAGATTTGCAAAAATAAAAAGCAGAAGGGAATATGAAGATAGGAGATAAAGTAAGATTTCTGAACGATGTGGGCGGAGGCACGGTCACGGGATTCCGTCAGGGCGGCATTGTGCTGGTGGAGGATGCCGACGGGTTCGACATCCCCATGCCGCAAAGCGAGGTGGTGGTGATTGAGGAGGAGGCTCCGAAGGCGGAGAAGAGGAAGGCTGCGCCCAAGGTGGAGTATGGCACAACACCGCTGAAAGAGCCGTCGCAAGAAGGAAAGAGCGGAAACAGGGCAAGTGAAAAGTCCGAGGTGCAGAGCCTCAACGGCAGGGATTACCTCAAGTCGAAGACCGTGCAGCCGAGCGATTCTGACGAGGATGGACTCGACGAGCAGTTGGAGGCACGGATGGTCAGGCTGGAGATGGCCTTGCAGAAAGTGGAAGCCGCTCTTCTGAGAGTCGAGACTGCCCTTCAGCAGCAGGAAGCGCGCATCGCACGGCTCGAAGCGGAGAACAACCTGCGGAAGAACGAGAAACTGATGGCACGTCAGGCCAAGCAGCAGAAGAAGCCACAGCCGCCTGCCAACATTGGAGAACTGAATATACTCTAAGAGATACTAACCCTAAAAACAAAGACTAACCTTATGAAAAGAGAAGCATTCAAGATGTTCCTGAAACCTGGGTGCAAGGAGGAGTACAAACGTCGCCACGCCAACCTTTTCCCCGAACTGAAGGCACTGCTCACGGAGAGCGGTGTGCGCAACTACAGCATCTATCTGGACGAAGACACCAACACGCTCTTTGCCTATCAGGAACTGGAGGGCGAAGGCGGCAGCCAAGACCTGGGCGGCACTGAGATTTGCCAGAAGTGGTGGGCCTACATGGCCGACATCATGGAGACGAACCCCGACAATAGCCCCGTTTCCATTCCCCTTCCTGAAATGTTCCACATGGACTAAAGACGGTTTTACGGTCTTTTTTCACCTTCGGAGTGAAAAGTGAAAAGTGAAAAATCTAAGTTACTTTCACCAATGAAATACCAACAGGCCAAATGGCAGGTAACTTAGATTTTTCGTTCTTCACTCTTCACTTTTCACTTAAATCTCACCCCTTTTCACTTCTCACAAAAAACCGCATAAACCGCACAATGGCTAAAGCAAAGACAAGACTATTCAAGCCTGAGGACACCTCCATCATCGGCATGATGGAGAACACGCTCAAGCAGAACTGGACACGTCCGTGCGTGACCAACTATGGCACCGACGAGAGTTACACCTATGGCGATGTGGCCAAGATGATAGCGCGGCTGCACCGGCTCTTCCGCCAGGCGGGCATCGAACCCGGATGCAAGATTGCCCTGTGCGACAAGAACAACGCCCATTGGGCCATCTCCTTCTTTGCCGCTTTCAGTTATGGTGCCGTCGTGGTGCCCATCCTCTCCGAGTTCAGCATCGAGCAGATTCAGAACATCTACGAACACTCCGATGCCTCGCTCATCATCTGCGGAGAGAAGTACGCCAAAGGACTCCATGCCCGCATCCTCCACATGGCCGACTTCACCATGAAGGACGAGCCGCTGGGCATTGACATGCAGGCTTTCACCGACCTGCAGCCCGACGACGTACACTACTTCCGCGAACGGCCCGACGACCTCGCCCTGCTCAGTTACACCAGCGGTTCCACAGGCCGCAGCAAGGGGGTGATGCTGCCCTACCGCTCCATCTGGTCCAACTGCCACTTTGCCGACGAGGTGCTCGACTTCGGACCGGGCGACAACACCCTCTCCATCCTGCCGCTGGCCCACCTCTACGGCTTCGCCTACGATTTCTTCTTCGCCTTCACCATCGGCTGCCACATCCACTTCCTCACCAAGACACCCTCGCCCCACGTGGTCATCAAGGCTTTTGGCGAGATTCGTCCCGTGGTGGTCATCGTGGTGCCCCTCATCTTGGAGAAAATCGTGCAGAAACAGATTTTCCCCATCCTCCGCACCCGCCACATCCGTGCCCTCACCGCCATCCCCATGCTGCGACAGGTGGTCTATCGCCAAATCCGCAACAAACTCTTCTCCGCCCTGGGCGGCAACTTCTACGAGTGCATCATTGGCGGAGCAGCCTTCAACAAGGAGGTGGAGGACTTCCTGCACCAGATTCATTTCCCCTACACCGTCGGCTACGGCATGACGGAGTGCGGCCCCATCATCGGCTACGAGGACAAGCGCCTCTTTGTCAAGGGTTCCTGCGGCAAGCCTGCCCCACGCATGGAAGTGAAGATTGACTCTGCCGACCCGCAGAACACCCCCGGCGAAATCCTCACCAGAGGCGCCAACGTCATGCTGGGCTACTACAAAAACGAGAAGGAGACCCTCGAAGCCATCGACGAGGAAGGATGGCTCCACACGGGCGACCTCGGCACCATCGACCGCGAGGGCAACATCTTCATTCGTGGACGCAAGAAGACCATGCTCCTCGGTGCCAACGGACAGAACGTCTATCCCGAAGAGATTGAGGACGTGATAGCCACCCACACCATCTTCGAGGAGAGCGTGGTGGTGCAGCGAGGCGAAAAACTCGTCGCCCTCGTCTATATCAGCGAGCCGGCCTTGGAGCATCACGGACTGACCCGCGACACCCTCCTGCAAGAACTCGACACCTACAAACGCCACATCAACTCCTACCTGCCCGCCTTTGCCAACATCAGTGCCATCGAAGTGCTGGAGCAAGAGTTTGAAAAGACCCCCAAGCGAAGCATCCGCCGTTACCTCTATTCATAGCCGTACCCCTCGGCTACAGTTTTGCAGAAACAACGTGAGTTCGGTATAAGAATTACGCC
>DGSP01000030.1 GCA_002393555.1 Prevotellaceae bacterium UBA4359 | reverse complement strand
TTTTTCTTTGCCTGCAGCATCTTTGCTGTCACGGCATGGTGGTTTGGGGGATTTTTTGGGGGTGTATTTGTGTGGGATTTTGTTGCGGCGGTGCCGCAACAGACATGACGGGGAGACTGTGGCGGATGAATGAGGTTTTGAGGGGGGACGTGTGGAGTGGTATGGAGGGGATGTGGGTGAATCGGACTGAGAGTGAATACAATAAGTGGGGATTTTTTTCGTTATAGAGGTATGCAAGTGTTTGATAGAATACGTAATATAAGATATGTGTTGGTGATGGCGGCTGTGGTGATCGCTATCGGTTCGTTGGTTATTTCCAATTATTTGATTTCAGATTTGGAGGAAGAAGAACGGTTGCGGATGGAAGTGTGGGCTGAGGCGATGCGGTCGTTGAATGCGGCTGATGAGAATACGGACATGAATTTGGTGCTGAAAGTAATAAATGGCAATCATACTATTCCTGTGATTTTGGTGAATAAGGAGGGAAAAGTGTTGTCCTCTCGGAATATCCAGAAATCTTATTCTTCGACGAATGATTCGGTCGCTTACCTGACGGCATTGGCTAAGGAGTATATCCGTAAAGGACGTTCTATCAGGATAGACACTCCTCAAGAGTATGCTCATAATGACTATATAAGCATTTGTTATGATGAGTCGCTGATGTTAAAGCGGTTGGCTATTTATCCTTACATCCAGATTGGTGTGGTTGTCTTGTTTGTGCTTATAGCCATCTTTGCTATGTTTTCGGCCATGCGTGCCGAGCAGAACCGAGTGTGGGTGGGGCTTTCCAAGGAAACGGCTCATCAGTTGGGTACGCCTATTTCTAGCATGACTGCATGGCTTGAAGTGCTGAAAGAGAACTATCCTGATGATGTCCTCCTGCCAGAAATGGAGAAAGATGTGAAGCGTTTGGAACGTATAGCCGAACGGTTTTCTAAGATTGGGTCTATCCCTGAACCCAAGCCAGAGGATGTGTTGGAGATGCTTCAACGTGTGGTGGCCTATATGGACAAGCGCACTTCCAGCAAGGTGATAATTACTACTCATTTTCCTTCTGAACCTGTCATTGCAAGTCTCATTCCCAGTCTGTTTGAGTGGGTAGCCGAAAATCTTTGCAAGAATGCAGTCGATGCAATGGGGGGGGCAGGTAGGATTGATTTATATGTGTATGAAGATGAAAAGTTTGTGTATGTAGAAGTGCAAGATACAGGCAAGGGTATTCCTAAGTCTAATTTCAACTCGGTTTTTAAGCCCGGCTTCACCACAAAAGAACGGGGTTGGGGGCTTGGCTTGTCGCTGGCCAAGCGCATAGTAGAGGAGTATCACAAAGGTAAAATCTATGTGAAAGACTCTGAGTTGGGTGTGGGTACTACTTTCCGAATTGAGATACCAAAAGGCACTTCAGACCTCTAAAAAGCCCTTTGTGCGGCTGAATTTCGGTTCAGAACTGAAAAAGTTGCCGCTTTTTCATCATAGTTATCAAATAAATTTGTACCTTTGCATTCCAAAATGGGTATAATGGATACTTATAAGATTGATTTATTGAGTTCTGGGCTGGGAGGAAAAACCTTCGAGTATGAGATTGGTGATTCTTTCTTCGCTAAAATCGACGGACTCATTCAGCGCGGTAAAATTCACACAACGGTGGCTTGCTTGAGTGCTGGTGCGGTCTTTAAGTTCCAAATCCATAGCGTTGGCACCGTTATTGTTCCGTGCGACCGTTGTTTGTCAGACCTCGAATTGCGGATTGAGGCTGACGATGTTCTGAACGTGAAACTGGGACAAGAGTATGCCGACGAGGGTGACTGTGTGGTGGTGTCTGAGGCCGAAGGTTATCTTGATCTTGCACAGTTCATCTACGAATTTATAGTGCTCAGCATGCCGATGACGTGCAGTCACGAACCTGGGAAATGTGACGAAGCGATGATGCTTGAACTCAGCAGGCATCAATCCACCCGAAGTGGAGCATACGATGATGAGCAGGAAGATTCACCTTTGGGTGATGCGCGAGACGTGTTGACTGGTTCGGATTCCGACGAACCCGTCGATAGTCGTTGGGCAGCACTGAAACAACTAAAAAACAAACTATAAAATTTATAAAAGAAAATGGCACATCCTAAAAGAAGACAGTCAAAGACTCGTACAAGAAAAAGAAGAACTCATGACGTAGCAGTTGCTCCAACATTGGCAGTTTGTCCAAACTGTGGTGAATTCTACGTATATCACACGGTATGTCCTGCTTGCGGTTACTATCGTGGGAAAGTGGCTATTGAAAAAGAGGCTGCAATCTAAAATCATCCTTTCTTATGGGAAAAATCAATGCCGTTATAACAGGTGTAGGTGGATGGGTTCCTACATACATCCTCGACAACGAGGAGATGTCCACTATCGTTGAGACCAGCGACGAGTGGATTATGGAACGTATTGGTGTGAAAACCCGTCATATCTTGAAGCCTGAAGAAGGTGTTGGCACCTCGTTCATGATGACCAAGGCTGTCAAGCAGTTGCTCGACAAGACTGGAGCCGACCCCGATTCCATTGAGGCTGTGATTGTTGCAACGACAACCCCCGACTATCATTTCCCTTCCACCGCTTCGCTCATCATTGGCAATCTCGACCTGAAGCATGCCTTTGGTTTCGACATGGAGGCTGCCTGTGCAGGTTTCCTCTATGCCATGGAGACGGGTGCAAACTTCATCCGCAGCGGACGCTACAAGCGCATCATCGTGTGCGGAGGCGACCACATGTCGTCCATGACTAACTATCAGGACCGTAACACTTGTCCCATCTTTGGAGACGGTGCAGCCTGTGTGATGATGGAGGCTACGGAAGAAGACTATGGACTGATGGACAGTTACTTACGTGTCGATGGTAAGGGATACGAAAACCTTCACATGGCAGCAGGTGGTTCCGCCAACATGCCCAGTCACGAGACTGTTGACCAACGGCTCCACTTCGTCTATCAGGAAGGCCGTGCGGTGTTCAAGCATGCCGTGACAGACATGTCCGATGCCGTTGAACTGGTGGCCAAGCGCAACAATCTCACCAAAGATGACATTGCATGGATTGTTCCTCATCAGGCCAATGTGCGCATCGAAAGTGCTGTGGCCCGCCGCATCGGTGTGGAGGAAGAACACGTGATGATTAACATCGACCACATGGCCAACACCTCTGGTGGTACCCTTCCGCTTTGCCTCTGGGAGTATGAACCCCAACTCAAGAAAGGCGATAAACTCATCTTCACGGCCTTCGGTGCCGGTTTCACATGGGGCGCAAGTTACATGATTTGGGGCTACGATGGCAGCAAGTTTGCCGATACACCAGCCGAATTCTACAAGGAAGGTGTAATCAGTCGCGAAGAGTGGTATGCCAAGAGAGGTAGGAAGTAATATTTTGAGTGAAAAGTGAAGAGTGAAAAGTGAAAAATCCAAGTTACACCTGCTTGGAAGGGATGTAACACAGATTTCTCACTTTTCACTCTTCACTTTTTTCTTTATCTTTCATTTCTTTTCCATTTTTTTGTTTTTATCCATTCACGTTCAGAGAATTACATGCACAAATCAGGTTTTGTAAATATCGTGGGCAATCCCAATGTGGGCAAATCTACACTTATGAACCTCCTGGTAGGCGAGCGCATCTCCATCGCCACCTTCAAGGCCCAGACAACTCGTCATCGCATCATGGGCATCATCAACGACGATGATGCACAGATTGTCTTTTCCGACACGCCAGGTGTGCTGAAGCCCAACTACAAGTTGCAAGAGTCCATGCTGGCCTTCTCCGAGAGTGCCTTGGTCGATGCCGACGTGTTGCTCTACGTGACCGACCCACAGGAGACTGCTGACAAAAACGCCGATTTCTTGGCAAAAGTGGCTCGGATGGAAGTGCCTGTGCTTGTGCTCATCAACAAGATAGACCTGTCCAACGAGAAAGACCTGACGGCCCTTGTCGAGCGGTGGCACGAACTTCTTCCGAAAGCCGAAATCCTGCCCATATCGGCTCTGCACAAGTTCAACATCCAGCCTGTTCTGAACCGCATCAAGGAACTCTTGCCCGAGTGTCCTCCCTATTTTGACAAAGACCAGTTGACCGACAAGCCAGCCAAGTTCTTTGTTGCAGAAATCATCCGTGAAAAGATTCTTCTCTACTACGACAAGGAAATCCCTTATTCTGTCGAGGTGGGTGTGGAGAGTTTCAAGGAAGACAAAACCCACATCCACATCAACGCGGTCATCTATGTGGAGCGCGACTCGCAGAAGGGTATCATCATTGGCCATCAAGGCAAGGCACTCAAGAAAGTCGCCACCGAAGCCCGCAAGAGCCTCGAAAAATTCTTTGGCAAAAGCATCTATCTGGAGACCTTCGTCAAGGTTGACAAGGATTGGCGCAACTCTACCAAAGAACTGAACTTGTTTGGATATAATCCAGAATGATAGGATAGATGACGAGGTTTTTTGTTGTTCTATGCTGCATACTGTTGAGTTGGAAGGCACATGCTCAGTCTGCCATGACAGACACCTTGGCGTGTGTGTATACGCCCCGTCCCAGACATTGGGGCTACGAAGCAGAGATGCAGGTAGGACAGATTCTCAAACTGGACAAGTTTCAGAAAGCCTACATCAAAGGAAAGTCGGACTATTCTTGGGCCTTCAAGTTCAACCATGTGAGCCTGCCGTCAGACAGCGATGCCTACGCTTACGGCTACCACTATCCCACCTTCTCCATTGTAGGCAAATTCAGCAAGAACAATGGTGTCACCATGCACCGCGACGAAGACTATCCGCGTTGGGATGGTCTTTGGGACGACTTTTATGAGATTGCTCCATACAACACGCGATTAGGCAACTCATTCGCCATTTATGGTTCATTTTCCTATCCTCTCTATCGGGGTTCCCGATGGGAGTTTGATGCTAGCGTCAATTTAGGACTGGGCTATTCGGCCAGCAAATACGACAAGCAGACCAGCGTCGATAACGACATGATAGGCTCCAACATCCTCTTCTATGCAGGAGGAAGTCTGAGTGCCACCTACCGCATCGCCCCGTCGTGGGGCATCAAGGGCGGTCTTGACTATTGGCACATCAGCAACGGCAGCACTCGTCAACCCAACCGCAGTGCCAACATTCTCGGCCCCACACTTGGTGTGGTCTATTATCCCTACTACGACATGCTACTTCGGCAGAAGCACACCTACATCCCCCCCAAGTTCAAGCCCTACTGGTACTTGAACTTCAAGGGAGGTGTAGGGGCGCAGACACGCATAGAAGACTGGGAGCGTACCCAGTTCCAGATTTCCAAAGACCATCCCGACTGGCATAAAGAAGACTTCACGCTCTATTCCGTCGCCTCCCTGCAAGCCGACATCATGTATCGCTATGCCAGAATCGGTGCCTTCGGGGCAGGTCTCGACCTGCAATACTGCTCCAGTTACTCCCATCTTCGCGACATAGACATCGAGAAAGCCATAGACTGTCGGCATAGTCCTTGGACGGTGGCCATCGACCTCAAACACACCTTCTTCTATGGCAATGTGTCGCTTGCATTAGGGGCAGGCGTGTACCTGTATCATGAAATGGGCGATTTTTCCAGACGGCATGATTCCTTCTATTTCAATCGGATAGGTGTTCACTACACCATTCCGCAACTCCACAACCTCACCGCCGGCATCGAGGTGAAAGCCCATCTCACCAAAGCCGATTTTGCCGAATTTGTGGTGAGTTATCCTATTGAACTGAGAAAGAGGGGCGGTTCATCCTCTCCAAACATTTTAGTTGCGGATTATACACATAATCAATGATTGTTCCGTCCATCATTCTTTGGATGATGGCA
Source organism: Prevotellaceae bacterium UBA4359 (assembly GCA_002393555.1). Taxonomy (GTDB): domain Bacteria; phylum Bacteroidota; class Bacteroidia; order Bacteroidales; family Bacteroidaceae; genus Minthosoma. The sequence continues at coordinate 7,228 of DGSP01000030.1, read as the reverse complement.
TCAACGATAGTTAAAGGCACTACAAACCATTCTTTCGGTTCATGGCTGATGCCATTGTCATCTATGACTGTCACATGAAACTGCACATTCTTTAAGACCTGATGCACCAAATCTTCAAACTTCTGTGAATGCAGGTTCACCATTTGGTAGGTAGCCACGATTTCGACAGGTGCCATTAGATAAGTTGGTTCATGTTCAGCATTCACAATCCGTTCCTTCACGGTGTTTCTTGTGAAGCCGATTTTGTACAAGTCCTTCTGTCCACGGATATTCGGCTCTTCCGAAAGCGACTTCAAAACATAGACATATCCTGTCACCATGTCCCCATCAACTACATCCTGTTGTTTGAAGAACTTGCTCTCCATCTCCTTCTGCAATTCTGTCACGGCATAGCCATTACCCACCACATTCTTTCGCAGAGTCTGAAGCAGAATGTCCGATTCCGTTCCGTTCTCATAGATGCATCGTGTACGTGCGTCAGGCAGAAAATTGCTGCTTTTTCTTTTCTCTCCGATATATTCCAGCAGTAACATCTGTCCGTCTATGAAATAGAAATGCCCTGCTTGCAGATTGACAGTTTTCGATATTCTCACCAAGTTGCGCATCCCATTCTTCAAGTCTCGATGCACTTGCACAAACAGGTCCTTGTACAAGTCAAAGTCCTCGCACAGTTTCCGTTGAGCCACATACTCAGCCTTGTTCCTCACCTCCATCACATTTTTCATGTCGGCAGGAATGTCAAACAGTTCCGCCTCTTTCTCGGTGATGCTCAGCAGCGGGTCATCCCAGATGGCATCCAGTTCTTTCTTGATATCCATACGCTTACATCATGTTTTTGTTTCTCAAGGCAGTCATGGCAGCCCACATCATCTTTTCCTTCAAGCCACCAGTCCGCTGTGGCTCTCTGCCATTCCGTGCCATCCAGTTCTTCACTTCCGCCAGTTTCGCAGTCATGCGGTCATCGGCAGTTGGAGCCGCCACTTTGGGGCGTACACCATCCAGCAACGGGTCGTCAAATATCGCTAATAATTCTTTGGGCCATTCCATACGCTTCATTCTCCTTCATATTCCAGACCTGCCAACTTCCTTGCTTTCAGGTTCTTCAGCATCTGCAAGGCCGCAGCCATCTCCCGTTCCTTCAGGTTCGGGCTCTCAGTGCTTGGCACCTGCCCGTTGTGCTCCTTCACATACTCCTGCAAGGGTCCCTTGAAGATGCTGATGGCTTGTTCCAGCGTCAGGTTGAACTTCTGTTCGGCAATCGTGTCCTGTATAATCTTGAGGGTGGGGGCATCCACCGACTTCGACATCACCTCGTATGCCCGTTGGAACGGGTTGATGGTGTCAATGAGGTTGATGCTCAGTTTGTCGATGTTGATGAATCGGTTGGCAATCTTGATGAGACGGTTCCCCTCACTCTCCTGATTGTCACTCACAGAGATAGGATTCCCCTTGTCATCCACAATGTCGTTGCCCTTCACCATCGTGTCGAGCAGCACCCTTTGGCGCACTTCCTCCACCTCATCGTCCGTCAGGTCGGGATAGCGTTCCCTGATGACCTTGGGAATCAAGTGTTGCGTGATGGTCTCCGCAGTGGTTGAGCCGCTGATAGCCTTCACCATCTGCTCGTCTTGCAGAATGGATGCCTTCAGGTCGTCCAGTTGTTCCTGCACGATGAGACAGGTCTTCTCGCTCGATAGCGGCTTCAGCCCCTCCACAATCAAGGTGCGTGGCGAAGGCTCGCTGTCATCCTTCTCCGTCTTGAAGTTCCAACTCGGAGCCATCACTTGCTCCATCAGCAGCGAGGCGGTGATGGCCTTCAGAAAATCGTTCACAGCCACCTTCACATCTGCCTGTGCCGCCTCGGGCATGGCTATCATGTTCACAAACCGTGCCGTCTCCTTGCCCTCACAGTCGCGGGTGCAACGGCCAATAATCTGAATCACCTCCGTCAGCGAACCTCTTACGCCTACCGTCAGGCACATCTCACACCATTGCCAGTCAAAGCCCTCCTTCGCCGTGCCCAAGGCAATGATGATGTCCATGTCCTCCGCCCGCTTCATGCGTTGCAGATAACCCTGCACCATGTTCCTCTCCTTCGGGTCATCCTCCACCAAGTCCGCCACCTTTAGCAGTCGTCCATCTTTGGTGCGCACATGATAGATGCAGGTGTCGTAATCCTTGCGCTCGATGCAGCCGATAGCGCGCATGATGTCGTCCGTCTCGGCATACTTTCCCTTACCCGTCGAGGCTCGGGCGTTCACACTCGGAATGTGGATGATGGTTTTCTTCGTCGTGTCCAGCACCTCGTCGATGTGGTCAAGATAATTGCCTCTGTAGAAGTGATAGCCCAACACCAAGTTCTTCAGATACTTGTAGCCGTTCAGTTGCTGATAGTAATTGTAGGTGACGGGATAGAAACGTGCCTCGTCTTCCTGCCGCAACACGGGGATGCCATCGCCACGGAAGTAAGAGCCCGTCATGGCGACGATGTGGCCCGTCGAGTTGTTCATCACTCGTCTCACCACATCGCCCAAGTTCGATGAGGCATCGGCACTCGTATGGTGAAACTCATCGATAGCCAACAGCACATCGTCGAAGCAGTCGTCCGACAACTCCTTCATGCCATTGCGCAGCGTGGCGTGGGCACACACCAGCACCTTCGAGGCTTCTTGTTGAAAGAACTCCAGGAAACGCCCCTTCTTGTCCTTCTCGTTCTTCACGTCGCACAGGTCGTAGTAGGGAGTCACTCGCCAGTCGGCAAAAAAGCCATGCTCCCGCAGGTTCGTGTTCTTGAACGAGCGGCCAATGCTCTTCTCCGGCACTGCCACCACCACTTTCTTCAGTCCCTGATGCGCCAGTTTGTCCAGCGCGATGAACATCAGCGCACGGCTCTTGCCCGATGCCGGTGGTGCCTTGATGAGCAAGAATCGTTTGTCCCTTGCCTCGTATGCCTTTGCCTGCATCTCGCGCATGCCCAGTTCGTTGGTGGATGTTGCCGCCCCTGTCTGTTCGTAGCGAATATCCACGATGTTGGCTACGCCTTTCTCCAATGCAACTCGGCCATTCAAGTCAGCTTGATGGCTCTCACTGCTCTGTCGGTTGTTGCTTGCTTGTTCTGTCATATTTTTGAGGTTTTTGTTTGTTGTTTCATTCTTAAGTTGTAACTTTGCCGTCAAAATCAAAAACTTGAGGAATTATGACAGCATTACAGTTAAATGCGGAGTTGTTTCGCGAATTGAGCATTATTGCAGAAGATGAAGGTCTGATGCAGAAAGCCGTGAAGTACCTGAAAAAGTTGACGGCCAAGAAACAGGCCATGGACGAAACAGAATACATTATGTCTTCTCCTGCTATGGTGGAGATTTTGCGGCAGGGGGATGAGGACATCAAAAACGGGAATTTCAAGGTTATGACGCTGGATGAGATATGGAAATAGCATTTCTTCCACAGGCAGCAGAAGACTTGGAGTATTGGAGACACAAAGGAAATACACGAATTTTGAGGCGTATCAGACTTTTGCTCTCTGATATCTTGGAGCATCCTTTTTCGGGAATAGGGAAGCCTGAACCATTGCGAGGTGAAAAAGGGAAATGGAGCCGCCGCATCACCGACGAACACCGTCTCGTTTATTCCATTAGCAATGGAATGGTTTATGTTTACGTGATTTCCTTGCGCTATCATTATTCCAAGTAAAATCGTTACTTCTTTGTCATTTTCTCATACATCTTGAAGAGGCATTCGAGGCGGGCTTCGTCGTTGGCGAAGGGGTAGCCGGGATAGCAACTCTCCACAATGGCGTCCAACTTTTCGTGTGCCTTGCGCAAGTCCTGCGGCATCTTGTCGGGGTCGTACAAGTCCGCCAAGGTCTTGTCGGGATAAAACTCACGAGTCACCAGCACATTCTCTGCCGCTTCCTCTATCTCCGCCTTCTTTTGTGGGGAGATGGTGGGGAAGGGAAATGAATTGTAAACCAAGGAAGAATATCTATATCGAGTTTCCAACTTTCCTCCAATTGCTCCTGTCCATATAACATGCATTCTGGTACACAGTATTCCAAAAGTTAAAATGTCTGCACCATAAACAGCTTGTGCGGAATTTGAAATAATGTAGTCTTTGGAAAGAATTCCAACAGGGATGTATGTTCTTCTTTCTGACGAAGTGCTGGGCACAATAATAGCATCAGTTTCTTTATGAGCTCTTTGTTTAAACAAGTGAGGTCTATCGGCATACAATACTGTGCTATCGGCTTTACTCTTGAGTCTGAATTCACGCACTTTTTGTAACCGTTCTTGGATAGGGGGAATGGATTGTGCCAGTTCTAATTGAGAGTCTTGAATCCACAAACAAAACCGCTCTTCACCATTGATGTAGCTATCGGCTCCTTGATATCGTTTGATGAGCAATTGAGCTTGAGGATACTGTTCAATCATGCAGTCCTTTTCTATTTTGTCAAGTATCAAGAATCCGCCGTCTGTAGGTTTGTTGCCAAAGACCATTTCTGGAAATCCTGATATAGATTTGGGACATCGAGAAATGATAGTATTCGGGGCATCTAATAAATAGGCATTAATGGTTGTGCATTGTTTGTATGTTCCACTATTATCATAGAGTTTCTTCTTTTCTGACGTTTGGGATGACAGCCCGATGATGATAACGGTTACTGTAGCATTATTCTTGGCATTATTCGTCCATTTGAAAGATTGATACGCAAAAGAAATCTCAACACCTTTATTAAATATGTTGGGCCAAAGTAGAGCTACAGAATCTCCTTGACAAATAGAATTGGTACTAACAAAGGCGCATTTAGCCTTGCTCTTTTGAATGTATAATGTTCCAAGATAGAACCAATTAGCAATGTAATCTAAATTCTTATAATTAGAGAACCCTCCACACACATGCTCCAAGTCTGCCTTTTGGCTTTCATCCTGCATACTGCTTCCCAAGTACGGCGGATTTCCAAACACAAACACCTCTTCCTCTGGTGTATGCGGACACACTCTGTTCCAGTCGATACGGCAGGCATTGCCGCAAACAATTTGAGTGATGTTTTTGAGGGGAAGGGCTTTGGTGTTTATGCCAAAGTTCTCCTTCAGTTTGGTGTTCATTTGGTGTTCTGCCAACCAAAGGGAAAGCATGGCGACTTCGTGAGGGAAGTCGAGAAGTTCGATACCATAGAATTGGTTGAGCGTGATGACGCTGTTATCCACAAACATCACGCCTCCTTCGCCCTGACATTTGCGCTGCAAGGTGAGGATGTCCATTTCGAGAAAGCGCAGGCTTTTGTAGATGATGATGAGGAAGTTGCCGCTACCGCACGCTGGGTCGAAGAACTTCATATAACTCATACGGCGAAGTAAGGCATTGCTCTTTTTAATAATGGGTCGGCAGTCTTCATGATATTGGGATGTGGAAAGAGTCCCAATGTCTAACATGTGGGTTAAATACTCGTATCGTGCGTTCAGTTTGCTATATTCCTCCCGCAGTTCATCGAGGAAGAGCGGGTTGATGACCTTCATGATGTTGGGCACACTTGTGTAGTGCATGCCCTGGTTGGCACGTTCTTCGGGGTTGACCACCGCCTGAATCATGGAACCGAAGATGTCGGGGTTGATGTCCTTCCAGTTCAGTTCGCCACACTCGATGATGAGGCGGCGCGCCTTCTGTCCCATGCGAGGAATCTGGATGTGCTTGCTGAAGAGGCCGCCGTTCACATAGGGGAACTGCTTCACGATGCTGGGCGTCTCCATGCGGCGCACCGAGAGGTCCATCACGTTGAAAGTCTCGTCGAGATACTGGGAGAGGTCGCTGCCGTCCTCCTTCGTGTAGCGAATGATGGACGAGGTGAAAAGACCTTCCTCAAAGATGCCCGTGTCTTCGGCAAAGAAGCAGAAGAGCAGACGGGTGATGAAGATGTTGAGGTCGTGGAGGTCGTCGTCGCTACGGAACTCGTTGTAGGCACGGAGTTCGTCGTGCAGTTTCGCCAACTTCTCTGCCGCCTTCACATCGGCAGGGTTTTCCTCCACAATGTGTACACGCTCCACGTCCATCAGCGGATAGAAGAAAGCGAAGTCGCAATAGAGGCGGTCGAGGCGGTTCTCGTAGGTGTCGTGCTCGCGCAGGTCGTAGGCGAGCAGCACCTCTCCGTCGCTCACCGCCACAATCTTGGGGGCGGCTTTCAGCACTTGAGGGTCGCGTTTCAGTTGTTCGAGGGTGGGGGAGAGTCGGGTGCTGGTGGTGGGTTGAAAACACAACAAACCTTTGATGAGCAAGCCATCCGTGAATGTTTTCAGGATGCCCTTGCCCTCACGATAACGTGTAATGTCACGCTCACTCTTGCCAAAGGAGAATAGCAGCCGCTCGCCCACCTCGCTGGCAGGCACACGCTTATTATGGAACACCTGTAGGCGTTCCTCTATCTCCCTATAGCCCAGTTGCAGTTTCTTTGCCATAGGCGCAGTTTTCTGTTTATGGCACTCGCACTTATCGGTAGCAAACGGGCAAAACGAGAGACCTCAAGATACAGAAAAAGCGTGAACGCTTATCCATATCATGAGGCCCTGAGAATCGCCCGTATCACCAGATAAGTAATGCCCACGCCTAAAGACGCAGACATTAACATTTATCCATTAGTGATACTTCAATGAAATTTCTCAGGTTTCATGATATACCGAATAACTGCTAATGCTGTTATTGTTTAACCAAAATGTCACAGGGTCGCTCCGCGCTCGGAGCCTGTTGACCCTGATTGGCGGCAAAGGTAGTGAATTTTTCTGAAAGGAAAAAGCATTTGGGACGGAAAAGTGTGAAAGCGAGGATGGGTTGCCCAGCGTTACAAATGTAACACACCCACTGTTACACTTGTAACACACTCGCTGTTACAAATGTAACACCGTTTGTGTTACAAGTGTAACACTGGAGGGGAGATTTTGTGTTACAAAGAAGCCCGGCTCTTGTGGAGACGGGCTTTGGAGGGAGACAAAGATGGAAAAGAAGGGAAAGATGCCGTGCGGTTTGCCACGATGGGGCAATGAATGAAAAATGTTGTGTGCTGATGGAAAAAAGAGGGGGTGCAATTTGTTTTATGTAATACTGTTTTCTTTTATGCCGCAAGCGGCCTGTTTTTTCGGACAATAATTACCAGTAATTGACGCTCATTTTATCCAATAATTATTATTCAAGTTTCGGATGTTTGCTTTACGCCTTCGGCGGCCCCCAAAAAATAAGAAAA
>DGSP01000002.1:4861-8234 GCA_002393555.1 Prevotellaceae bacterium UBA4359 | reverse complement strand
AGTAAGGCACGTCGGGAATCTCCACAGCGTAGTCCAGATAGAGAGTTGCCAGACCTTCAGAACCCACCGTGATTGTGTAGTCGCTCACCTTCATGTCCACGAAGTATGCCTGGAGACCTCCGAGGGTGGTCTCCTGCGCCACCGTTGCGAGGGTGGAGAGGCTTGGCGAGGCAGTGGTCTGGTTGGCCTTGAGCGTGTAGGTGTCGGCACTGACAGCGAGCGTGAGGGGGCTGAAGGTGCCGCGCGCGGCAAACCCGTTCCTGCTCATGTTGGCAGGCTGGCCCACGAACGTCTTGTGCGAGAGTCGGAATCCGTCCACGGTCTGGCCCTTGTAGGAGAACGTGGGCACCTTGGCAGGCATGATGAGATAAGGCTTCCCCGCCTCGATTGTGGCAGCGTCGGCAAACGTGGCCGCGCTGACCTTCTCTCCGCTTCGGGTGGCCGCGCTGAGGGCCTTGATGGCCGTTCCCTCTCCAAAGACGGTGGTGATTTGCTTGGCCGTCATGTCAAAAGGCAGGCAGAGCGTGGTCCACTGTTCTGCCACGAAAGTGCGGCGCACGTTGACGATGCCCGTCTTCCCTGCATAGCCGGCCAGCACACCGCCGTTGTCATGCTCGGTGTCGCCCCAGAGCGTGCACTCCACGGGGGCAATCTCTGTCAGGTAGCCCGGGTCACCCGCCTCGTCGATGTGGGCATAGTTCTTGTCCACCGCACCGGCATCATAGACCGTCATGTCTCCACCCACGAGGTTGTCATCGCCGAGGAACATGTCCGTTCCGTTGTCAGTCACCGCGTCAGCCGTGAAGGAGAGGTCCACGGTGATGGTCTTCAGTTGCGAGCAGTTCTTGAACATGCCGGCCATCGAAGTCACCGCACTGGTGTTGAAAGAAGAGATGTTGAGCAGTTTGACGGCAGAGCATCCGCTGAACATGTCGGCCATGTCGGTCACACCGCCCGTGTAGAAAGTGGAGAGGTCGAGCACAGGCGCGCCGCTGTCCTCGGTGGTGTTTCCCGTCAGGCTTGAGCATCCCTGGAACATGCCGCTCATGTCGGTCACCTTCACCGTGTTGAAATATTCGGCCAGGGTGCCGATGTCGGTCAGCGAGGAGCATCCCGAGAACATATCCTTCATGGTGGTCACGTTGGCCGTGGAGAAGTTGGAGGCGAAGGTCACGGAAGTGAGGTTGGCCATGTCGGCGAACATGCCGCTCATGTCGGTCACCTTGCTGGTCTTGAAGGTGAGTTTGAGGTCGGCTGTGGAGAAGTCGAGGGAAGAGATGGAGGTGCCACGGAACATGTCCTTCATACTGGTACATTCGGTGGTGTTGAGGTTCTCCAGCCCCTCAAACGTGGCGTTGCTCATGCCGCTGAACCAAGACTCGCAGGTGGTGGGGCGCATGTAGGCGAATGTCTTTTCGATAACCACATGGTCAATATCGGCCACATCCACGCCAGCCTCCGTGAGCAGGGCATGGAGGTTCCACTTGTTGTCGCCCATCGTGGAGAGGTTGTCGATGACGGTGAGGCCGGAGGTGTATTCCACTTCAGCCTCGCCTTCAGCCACGGCAGGCTTGAAGGAAGTCGTCTTCACTTCACTCGCTCCACGGTTGCAGAGGTAGAGAGTCTTGTTGCCAGCACCATCATCATAAACCACGGCAAATGCCTTGGTACCTGTCAGATAACCGGGATGCCCACTATCAGGGTCGTCTATACAAGCATAATCCACTGCTAGATGGTCACTTGACCATTTCGTTCCTGCCCCACCAACAAGAGATATATCTCCTTCAAAAACCAATTCTGATTTAGAACTTATTCGGGAAGTGTTCCAACCATTACCCACATATATGGTTGTTAGTTCGGGGTTACCTCGGAAAAGCCACTTGATGGTTGTTACGTTGCTGATGTCAAAATTGGAAATATCAATTGATTTTATCGAAGTTAAGGTAACAAAAGTATCAGAAAGATACTTTAAAGAAGTCGTTTCCCAAGTGCTAAGGTCCAATGTTTTAAGTTTATTACAAAATGTAAAAGTACTATTCATATCTGTCACTTTGGAAACATCAAAATGTTTTACATCAAGATGTGCGAGTGAACTGCAAAGATAAAACATTGCTGGAATACTTTCAAGGCTTGATGTTGCCCAGCCTGTCATGTCAATAGATTGTAATGATTCACAGCATGCGAACATGTATGCCATAGTTGTAACTTTTGAGACATCCAAGGTAGAAAGCCCCTCAATACTGCTTAGACGCTTGCATAAACGAAACCAACTATGACAACTGGTAGGATGAACATTGTTGGTGAAATCTGATGTAAAAGTGGCTGTTGTAATCTTGGGAGCATAAGCGTATCTTGATGGTAATCGCCAAGTGAAATGTCCTTCTTCTGGATGCAAGTCTCCAATCCAGCCAGGTTCAGCATTCTCTGGGTTCAAGTCGAAGTACCAGACGGTGGCATCATCTATTTCTCCATCCACATTGGTAGGTTTCTCGCCATAGAGGAAAGTGAGGGAGAGCGTAGCATCGTCTGCACCGATGGAGGCTGCGCCGTTGTTGACCTTCAACTCCACATAGCCTTGGTCGTCAGCCCATGCCGCACTCGGCAACAGCACGGCGAAGAGGGCAAGAATCAAAGAAAAAAGTCTTGTTCTCATAACTCTAAAGTTTTAGAGCCTATAGCCATCCCCTGAGTCGGCGTGAATAAAAATGATTGATTTATAAATGAAGAAACGTGGGAAAGCTGTACTTGCTTATCCCGCATGTTAGGCTCCGGAATTGCCTTGAATAATGGATAAGCAATCCAGACAGCCCACGTAGTCAGTATTATATATAATAAGGTGTATATACAAACACTAGAGAGGGTACACTACAAAAGTACACACTCCTTGCTGTACGCATAATGACTTTACCTTATGTATAATAATACATCCGACATGAACGTTCTTTCTCGCCGCATCTTCATTATTCAAAGTCAAATTTTCCGGATTTAACATGCAGAAGATAAACGTCGTAACGTTCTTTTTTACCAATAAGGCAACCTCGGCCGGGGCCTTGGTCACAACTCTTCCGAGCCACTGCTCTTCCGAATCGGCGGCAAAATTATGAACAAACTATGGGTTTTGCAACTTTTTTTCAAGTTTTTTGCAAAAAAAAGTAAAAAAAAACAGCAGAGTGCATCTTGCTTGATGTCTCGGCTGCTTCTTTCTTGAAAACTGATAGATAAGAATCTGTAAGTAACTACACAATATTATCTTATACAATGATGTTTCTTCTTTTCGCCGCAAGCGGCTTGTTTTTTTCTTGAAACTAATTAGAATAATTGGAATAATTCAGTTCACTAATTTCTATAATTAAAATTTGTGGATAAAATTATT
>DGSP01000002.1:0-4786 GCA_002393555.1 Prevotellaceae bacterium UBA4359 | reverse complement strand
ATTTGTTTCTTATAATCCATCGCCGAGGGCGATTCTCTTTTAGGTGTTGCCGCAAGCGGCTTGTTTTTCTTTGGACGATAATTGGCTTCGCCCGGCTAAAGGGTCCCAATAATTGACGCTCATTTTATCCGATAATTATTATCGGAACCAATTATTGGGAATTATCGGAAATTATTGTCCAAGGAGAAAAATGCGGCTTGCCGCATGATATAAACTAACGTGAATTAGGCGAAAATTACAACTATTCAATTCATGAAAAATTCCTGGTTAATTGGCTACGCCGAACTAAAGGTTCATGATCATTTATGTCTAAAATAAAACACGAATTTCCATGAATTAACCACGAATTTTTTCGCTGTGTCTTGACAAGCGGAGGAAGAACCGTTCACCCCCGGACGGCACATCCTCCATTGCTCCCATGTCGGAGCCTCTCACGATGTCCTTCTACAGCCTCAAAATCGACGTCGGGGACATCGGTTGACCGACGTCGGGGACATCGGCTGACCGACATCGGGGACGTCGGTTCGGAGGCAGTGGAAGAGGGTGCGACGAGGCATAAGAATATCCTCACGGCAGGATGTGGGCGAACGTCTGGTCTGTCATCATGTTTTGTGCTGTTGTTTTCACGTGAAGTCGGTGTCGGGAAAGGTTTCATGAGCGTAACAAATGATCGTTAATTGTCGATAATTTGTTCCGGGAATAGATGTTTTTCATCAAGACGGGCTTAAAAATCAAGATTTTCATGTAACTTTGCACCCTCGAAAACAATACATCTTTATATTTATATGAAACTTGACATGAAACGGGCTTTGCCCGACATGTGTTGCATTGCCTTGTTGGCAGTGATTGCCTGGGCCTATTTTATGGCTCCCGTGAGCAAGGGCTACAGGCTGGAGCAGCACGACAACGGTGCCGGCGATGGCGTGAAAGTGGAGATTGACGCATTTCGCGATGCACATGGTGGGGAGACCCCTCGTTGGATTACAAGCCTCTTTGGCGGCATGCCCACCTATCAGTTCGCACCTTCCTATGATTCACAGAAGGCCATGACCTTCGTGGAAAAAGCCTACCACCTTTGGTTCCCCGACTATGTGTGGTACATCTTTGCCTCCATGCTGGGCTTCTACATTCTGCTCCGTGCCTTCGATTTCCGTCAGTGGATGGCGGCACTCGGTGCGGTGGTGTGGGCTTTCAGCAGTTATTTCTTCATCATCATTGCTGCCGGCCACATCTGGAAGGTGATGACTTTGGCCTATATCCCTCCCACCATTGCGGGCATTGTGCTGTGCTACAGGAAGAAATACCTCTTAGGCACCATCGTTACAGCCCTTTTTGCCACCCTGCAGATTCAGGCCAACCACGTGCAAATGTCCTACTATTTCCTCACCGTCGAACTGGCGGTGGTGATTGCTTTCCTCATACAGGCCATCCGACAGAAAGAACTGGCAGCCTTCGGCAAGGCGACGGCAGGAGTGGCTTTGGCTGCTGTGCTGGCCATCTGCCTGAATGCCAGCAACCTCTACCACACCTACGAGTATGCCAAGGACACCATGCGTGGCAAGAGCGAACTCGTCAAGAAGGGAAAGGCTGAAGACCAGACGGATAGCGGTTTGGAACGTAGTTACATCACCGCTTGGAGTTATGGCATCGGCGAGTCGATGACCTTCCTCATTCCCGATGTGAAGGGTGGGGCGAGTGTGCCGCTCTCCATGAACAAGACGGCCATGAAAAAGGCCGACCCGCAACTGGAGCAGATGGGCATCTATGGAGCCTTCACGCAGTATTGGGGCGAACAGCCGGGCACGAGCGGCCCTGTCTATCTGGGTGCGCTGGTGTGCATGCTCTTCGTCATGAGCCTCTTTGTCATCCCCAACAGGCACCCTCTGAAGTGGACGCTCCTCGCAGCAGGTCTGCTCACGCTCATGCTCGGTTGGGGCAAGAACTTCATGCCCTTCACCGACTGGTTCATCGACCATGTGCCCATGTACTCGAAGTTCCGCACCGTGGCCAGCATCCTTGTGGTGGTCGAGTTCGTGGTGCCGTTCATGGCCCTGTGGGGACTGAAACTCTGGGTGGAGAAACCCTCGAAGAAACCTCTCTACATCGCCACAGTGTTCACGGTGGTCATCTGCCTGCTCTATGCGATGGCTCCGGGAATGGGGAGCGACCTCTTGAGTTCCAACGACCGTGCCGCCGTCCAGCAATATGTGGAGGCAGGCTATTTCGATGAGGCTTTTGGCAAGAACATCCTGCGCAGCATTTCCGACATGCGCGCTGCAATGGTGTCGGCCGACGCTTGGCGCAGCATCCTGTTCATTCTGCTGGGTGCAGCAGCCCTGTGGTGGTATGGCAAGAAGAAAGAGAAGACCCTCTCCCCAGCCCTCCCCCATCATGGGGAGGGAGGCCATGCGGCAACTTGGCTGAGTGTGGCACTGCTGGCTGTCTGCCTCATCGACATGTGGCAGGTGAACAAACGCTATCTCCACGACTCCATGTTTGTGGAGCCGCAAGGTGTGGCGCGCATCCAGAAGACCGATGCTGACAAGTACATCTTGGAGAAAAGCGGAACGGGCCGCGACTACCGTGTGCTGAACTTCACCGTCTCCACCTTCAACGACAACAGCACCTCTGCCTTCTACAGTTCGGTGGGCGGCTATCATGCAGCCAAACTCCGTCGCTATCAGGAACTCATCGAGGCGCACATCGCCCCCGAAATGCCCAAGGTGTATGAGGCCCTGCGCTCTGCACCGATGGACACGCTGGCCATGCTGCACGAGGGCGCACCTTATCCCATCTACGACCTCTCTGTGGTCAACACCGACTCTCTCTTCCCCGTCATCAACATGCTCAACACCCGCTGGTTCATCCTTGGGGCAGGCGAGAAAGGCGAAGTGAAACTCCCCGTGGAAAATGCTACGGCCATGGGCAATGCCTGGTTTGTCACCGACATCCATTGGGCTGCCAACGCCAACGAGGAACTCGATGCACTCACTCAGGTGAACCTGCGCAAGACAGCCGTGGTGGCCAAGGCCGACTTCGGTTTCCTCAAGGCTGGTGGAGAAGGCACCGTGCAACTGACATCCTACGAATCCAATGAGGCTCGCTACGACATCGACTCCAAGCAGGGCGGACTCGTCGTCTTCTCCGAAGTCTATTATCCGGGCTGGCTCGCCACCATCGACGGACAGCCAACCGACGTGGGCCGTGCCAACTACGTTCTCCGTGCCATCAATGTGCCGGCAGGCAAGCACGAGGTGGTGTTCACCTTCAATCCCCAGAGCGTACAGACCACCGAGACCATTGCCTACGTGGCATTGGCCGCACTCTTGCTGCTGGTGGTGCTGGCGGTAGTATTCACTTTTAAGAAGAAAAAAGCATGAAACTCTCTCTCTTGCAGAACGACATCGTGTGGGCCAATCCCGCTGCCAACCACGAGAAAATAGAGGAAATCCTGTGGGGACTGGAGCCAAGTGATGTCTATGTCCTGCCCGAAATGTTCTCCACAGGCTTTGCGGCAGAACCTCAGGGTGTGGCCGAGACCGATGGCTCTTCACTCGCATGGATGCAGCGCATGGCCAAAGAACTGAAGGGTGCCATCTGTGGCAGTGTGGCCGTCGAAGAAACCACCCCTGTGGCAGGCGGAGAAGCGGCAAAAACCTACTACAACCGCTTCTACTTTGTCAAGCCTAATGGCGAAATCATCCACTACGACAAGCACCACCTCTTCACCTACGCCGACGAGCACCGCCGCTACACCCGTGGTGCTGACCGCGTGGAGGTGGAGTTCCGTGGTTGTCGCTTCCTCTTGCAGGTGTGCTACGACCTGCGTTTCCCCATCTTCTCGCGCAACAATGGAAAAATCCCCTACGACTGCGCCCTCTACGTAGCCTCATGGCCCACCACTCGTCTGGCCGTGTGGGACACCCTGCTCCATGCCCGTGCCATCGAGAACCAGTGCTATGTGGCTGGCATCAACCGCATCGGCACCGACCCCGCCTGTCAATACAGTGGCGGCACCCTCATCGTTGACCCCTATGGCAACACCCTCGCCGCCTGTCCTCTCGACGAGTCCTCTGCCATCACTGTCACCCTCGACCTTCAGCGTCTCCGCGACTTCCGCCGCAAATTCCCCGTCCTCAAAGACGCCGACTGACTCTTTCCCTCCTTTCTATCCTCTTCCCACATTGCCCTGCGGTCTCGCCGCAGGGCTTTTTTCTTCCCACGCCCCTCGCCGTACCCCTCGGCTACACCTTGCCGTACCCCTCGGCTACATTTTCCTTCCCAACATTCCCTCATCTCGATTTTTGTTCCGATATTAACGCGAGTTCGGTCATTAGGCCACTTCGTGGCTCTGTCGTAAAACAAATTTGAATAATTATCATAATTTCACCCACTAATTTCTATAATTATGATAATTTGTGGATAAAATTATTTTAATTATGGTAATTTGTTTCTTAATGACCCATTTGGGATAAACATTTTTTCTCACACAAAAAACTACCCGACGATACGCTCACGCGCACCGCCGGGCCACTTATTAACTAAAATTACTAATGATAAGAAATGAGTCGGGAGTGTGAAGCGGGCCGCCACAGATAAGTGCCAGACGGCCTTCTCCAGCCTCCCTCTTCTTCCGCCGAGGCCGTTTTTACATAAGGAACATTTTAGCCGGTGATGCCTCGGCGGCATTGAGGTCCTCCCACGCCTGGGAGCGGCCTATTTCCTCACGAGGAAGTCCCTCTCCAGGAGTTCCGACACGATGGCTCCGTCGTAGATGGTGGAGAAA
>DGSP01000001.1 GCA_002393555.1 Prevotellaceae bacterium UBA4359 | reverse complement strand
GCGGCCTATTTCCTCACGAGGATGTTCCTCTCCATGAGTTCCGACACGATGGCTCCGTCGAAGATGGTGGCGAAACTTGGCTCGTGGGCGATTCGATAGACCCTGTCGGGCGACTCGTCCAGTTCCCTCGCAATCTCCTCATAGACCCTGCGCCGTGTCGAACGCTTGTAGGGGTGTCCTCCTGTCAGGATGATGTTCATGATTTGCTTGAACATAGGCTTGCCTGTTTATGATGATTCCTACTAAAAAGTCTTCACCTGTTCAGGCTTACCAGAGGGAACGCTTGTAGCCGCCCTCGTCGGAAGCCGATTCCCCATTGGAAAAGATGCTTTTTCGCTCATTGGCCCAGTCGTCAACAGGGCCCTCAACAGGCACAGATATCTGCTCCATGAAACAATGCAGTTCTACTTTCTCCACACCCATCAGTGGAGCCATATATACTTTTTTCATTTTCTTTTTCCTTTCTTTTTTGTTAAACAATCTTTTCTATTTTTATTCATGAACATTCGTGGGCATTCACGGTCATTCGTGTTTTTTCTTTTAACATGTAATTATCATGAATGACCACGAATGTTCATGAATTTTTTATTTCACATACACCTTCTTCCCGTCCTTGATGTAGATGCCCTTGGTGGGAGCGGTCACACGCTGTCCGTTGAGGTTGTAGTAGATGCCGTCGGCCTTGGCAGCGTCCTCTTCAACGATTTCAATGCCAGTGGCTTCGCTATCCTCACCCTCGAAGACGAAACGGATGTTGGCTTGTCCGCCGTTTGCGGCCTTCAGTTTCTCCACTTCATCGGTGGGAATGGCCAGCCAGCCAAGTCCGGCCCCCATTGTTCCGCCTCTGGTTGGATTTCCAATAGAGCCAGTTGACTTAGAGACCACATAGATGGTGTTGCCATTCATCTGTGGTGTGAAGTTTGCTCCGTCAGGTGTGCCGACCAGCAGGTTGCGCACGATGATGTTGCTGGTGCCGATGGGCACGTTGTCGGTCAGGCTGTTGGCATCAGTAGTAGTGATGACCACACCTGTGCCAGCAGGAACATCCGTGATTCGGGTCAAGACAACCTTTCCTCCATTCCCTTCAGGAGTGAAGGCTGATGCAATCCATGCCTTCAGATGCGAGTCGGTGAAGTCGAGGTCGTAGTTGCAACTGAAAATGTCCAAGGTGCTGTTGCGCATCGTCACGGTCACATAGTCAGCCGTGTAGAGCATGAAGTATGCGCTGAGTCCGCCCACGTGGTTCTCTTCGGGGGTGATGTAGGCAGCGGTGCTGCTGAGGTCGGTGCCGAGCGTGGATTGTCCGGCCTTGAGGGTGTAGAGTTCCTCGCTGGTGCCGGGCGTGATGGTGGCCGAAGAGTAGTTGGCCTTGAGGATGAGGCCGTTGGAGTTGACGTTGCTCGTCTGTGCGCTGATGGTGCGGTTGGGCACGGCGAATCCGTACTGGGTGTTGCCGTCATCATCCTTGAATGTGGGCACACGGCTGGGCTTGATGAGATATGGCACGCCAGCCTTGATTTCGGTGGCAGCGGTGTAGGTGACGGCATGCGAGGTGCGGTTGTAGCGCGAGAGGGTGAGCAGGTCGCCCGAAGAGATGCCGAAGATGTTGGTCACCTGTGCGGCGGTCATGTCGAAGGGCAGGCAGAGGGTGGTCCACTGTCCGGCGGTGAAGGTGCGGTGTACGCGCACCGAGTTGATTTTCTGTCCGGTGGCTCCGTAACTCTGGATCTGGGCCTCGTTGTCGCCGTCGGCATAGAGGTCGAGCACCACAGGCACCATCTCGGTGAGGTAGCCCGGTGTGGCATCGTCGTCGATGACGGCATATTTGCCCGTGGCAGCGTTGGACGGGTCGGAAGAGAGGTAAGTGATGTACTTGGAGCCGTTCTGCCCGGTGAGTTTGTTGCATCCGTCAAACATGCCAGCGGTGCTTTGTCCCTTCTGCATGTCCCAGATGAGGTTCACCTTGATGGCTTCGAGGTTGGTGCAGCCCTGGAACATGCGGTCGGCAGCGGTGACGCTCTTGGTGTTGGCACCGCCGAGTTGCAGGGTGGTCAGGCCCGTGCAGTTCTGGAACATCTCGCTCATGTCGGTCACGTTCTCGGTGGCGAGTCGGTTGAGGTTGAGCAGACCGGCCAGTGCGGCGCACCCACGGAACATGCCGCTCATGTCCGTCACCTTGAGGGTGTTGAACATGTCGATATTGAAGGGCGTGTTGTCGTTGGCGTCCGTGTAGGTGGTGTACTTCAGGTTGGAGCAGCCGGAGAACATATCCTTCATGGTGGTCACGTTGGCCGTGGAGAAGTTGGAACTACTCAGGTCGAGGGTGGTCAGCGAGGTGCAGTCGGCGAACATGCCGCTCATGTCGGTCACCTTGCTGGTCTTGAAGGTGAGTTTGAGGTCAGCGGTGGAGAAGTCGAGATTTTCCACATTGGCACAGCCTTTGAACATGTCCTTCATGCTGGTACATTCGGTGGTGTTGAGGTTCTCCAGCCCCTCAAACGTGGCGTTGCTCATGCCGCTGAACCAAGACTCGCAGGTGGTGGGGCGTTGGGTGGCGAATGTCTTTTCGATAACCACATGGTCAATATCGGCCACGTTCACGCCAGCCTCCGTGAGCAGGGCATGGAGGTTCCACTTGTTGTCGCCCATCGTGGAGAGGTTGTCGATGACGGTGAGGCCGGAGGTGAGGGCTGCATCTTCATCGTCGAAACTGGCGGGCTTGAAGCCTTTCTCCATGCTCACCTCAGAGGCTCCACGGTTGCAGAGGTAGAGAGTCTTGACACCATTTCCATCAGTATGAACCACGGCAAATGCCTTGGTGGAGGTGAGAAGGCCGGGGGCAGATGGACCGCCATCGGGGCGGGCGAAGTTAAGCCAAGCGATTGCAACCCTTTGGCCGTAAGTGCTGGCATTAGTGCCTTCTGTATCGGCTTCTATTTTTATGGCATTTTGTAAATCTGAATAGGATGTTCCAGCACCACCAACTAGAGAAGAACAACCTAGGAAAACGTGTGTATATGGTGATCTCCACACATCATTTATAAAGTTAATATTATCTCGATTTATGTTTTCTAAATTCCAGTTCTCACCAACATATATAGACTTAAGATGGGGGCAATTAGTAAACATACCCTCTATATAACTTACATTTCTCGTGTCTAAATTTGAAATATCAAGTATTTCAAGGGACAGAAGACCTTGAAACATGCTGCTATAAATATGAACGTTTGGCATGTTCCAAGTTGAAAGATTCAAACCTTTTAAGTAACTACTACCATAGAATAATTCACTAGCATTAATAACATTGGAAACATCAAAATTTCGAAGATCGAGATATGTGATACTCTTCAAGCCACGGAATGTGTCTGATAAATCAGTAAGTTTAGGAGTTCGGAAATTAGATATATCAAAACTCTCCAACTTTCCACAATTTCCAAAGAGCCACTCCATGCTAGTCACTTCAGAAGTGTCTAAATTCTCAAGTCCTGTTATGGTGGTGAGATTAGTGCAGTTGGAAAACCAGCCTAACATTGTGTAGGGGTGACAATTTTGTGTGAAACCATCTGTGAGTTCTGCCGTTATGATATGTGGTGCATAGTTGTAGTGGCTTGCATCCCACTTCATTACATAGTGGTATGTAGGGTGCCTATATCCATCAAAACCGACCCAACATGGCATAGCATTTTGATAATCTGTTATACCCCAAAATCTTGCGATAACATTTCCGTTCTCGTCCAGTTCATCGGTTGTGGGCTTGTTGCCCCATAAGAACGTCAATTTGTATTCAACGTCGGATGCATCAAAAGTCTTACCATTAGTGACCCTTAGTTCTACATAACCTTGGTCGTCTGCCCACACCGCACTCGGCAACAGCACGGCGAAGAGGGCAAGAATCAAAGAAAAAAGTCTTGTTCTCATAACTCTAAATGTTTTTAGAGCCTATAGCCTTCCCCTGATTCGGCTGTTAATAAAAAAGTGATTATGTTTGAAATGAAGAACGTGGGAATGCTGGTCTTCGCCTATCCCACCTATCAGGCCCCTGGAAAACGCCTATTACACAAGGATAAGCAATTCCGAAGCCCCCACGCTGTCTGTATTATAGAATATAGGTGTATATGCCACATCTGCAAGGATATAATCCCTGCCATACGTGAATATGAACCTATGGATATAATACATCCAACATGAACGATTCTCCTCGCCCCATCTTCTTGTGTGTATGTCAAACTTTTCCAGGGTTTGATAGATAGAAGATACAACGTCGATACGTTCTGTTTTACCAATAAGACGGCATCAGCACGAAAGCAGCGCCGTTGATCCCTCCGCCCTTTTTCGTCATGGGACTTCGGAATCGGTGGCAAAATTAGAGAGTTTTAACTAATTGTACAAGTATTTCTTTATTTTTTTTGAAAAAAAGACTGATTTGTTTGGTTTATTGGGAAAGAAAGTTACATCTTTGTGCCGTTGAATCATAAAAAAGGACGTGAGTTCGGTGTAAGGAGTCGCTTCGCGAGAAATTCTGCAAATCTTCCCAAATCTTCCCAATAAAAATGGAATTTTGAAAGATTTTGAATGGATTTTTGTATAATTTCTGCCTCAAAGAGGCAAACCCAAAGACATGTCTTTGTTATATCGAACTCACGTATCATTAAAATTTGTGGATAAAATTATTCTAATTATGCT
>DGSP01000076.1 GCA_002393555.1 Prevotellaceae bacterium UBA4359 | reverse complement strand
AAATCCTTGGCTCACGGGGTCTGTCCCCGTGAGTCATCTCTGATGAAGAAAAAAACATTTTACTCAATGCGCTATTTTCTTTCTAAGGAACCAAGGAATCAAGGAAACAATCCTGAATTCCCAGATTCCTTAGACCAAAACAAAAACCAAAACCTAAAAAAGCTATGAAGAAAGAAACATGGAAGACGCTGGTGCAGATGCTCATCAGCATACTCACCGCACTGGCCACTACACTCGGCGTGACGAGCTGTATGGCGTAAAGAGAAGAAAAGAAAATGAGTATTGAAAAGAAAATCCCCGCCAAGTGATGACTTGACGGGGGTTTGTTTATTGCGATTGAAGGGATTACTCCTCAACAGCAGCCTGGGCGGCGGCAAGGCGGGCGATTGGCACACGGAATGGAGAACAAGATGCGTAGTTCATGCCAATCTTGGCGCAGAACTTCACGGATGATGGTTCACCACCATGTTCACCGCAGATACCAGTGCGCATGCCTGGACGAACGGCACGTCCCTTCTCGACAGCCATCTTGATGAGTTGACCAACACCTTTCTGGTCAAGCACCTGGAATGGGTCAACTTTCAGAATCTTCTTCTCCAAGTAAACTGGGAGGAAGGAAGCGATGTCGTCACGAGAATAACCGAAGGTCATCTGAGTGAGGTCGTTCGTACCGAATGAGAAGTATTCAGCCTCGGTTGCGATGCGGTCTGCCGTGAGGGCAGCACGTGGAATCTCAATCATTGTTCCGATTTCGAATGGGATTTCGATGCCCTCTTCAGCAAAGACTTCCTTTGCTGTAGCCAGAATCACTTCCTTCTGCTGCTTCAACTCATAGAGGATACCAATGAGCGGAACCATGATTTCGGGATGTGGGTCAAAGCCTTCCTTCTTCAGTTGGCAAGCAGCACCGAGGATGGCACGTGTCTGCATGGCTGTGATTTCGGGGAATGTGATACCGAGACGGCAACCACGGTGACCAAGCATTGGGTTGTTCTCGGCGAGAGAAGCCACACGCTGCTGGATAACCTTCACATCTACGCCCATTTCCTTAGCCATCACTTCCTGACCCTTCAGGTCGTGTGGTACGAACTCGTGCAATGGTGGGTCAAGCAGACGGATGTTCACGTGGAGACCGTCCATAGCCTTGAGGATTCCGTAGAAGTCAGCCTTCTGATATGGGAGCAACTTGGCAAGGGCTTTTTCACGACCTTCAACAGTGTCGGAAAGAATCATCTCGCGCATGGCGATAATCTTCTGGTCATCGAAAAACATGTGCTCTGTACGAGTCAAACCAATACCCTTGGCACCGAATGCACGAGCCACCTCGGCATCGTGTGGCGTGTCGGCATTGGTACGAACCTGCAACTTGGTGTATTTGTCGCAGAGATCCATAAGTGCCTTGAAGTCGCCACTGAGTTCAGCAGCCTTTGTCTTGATTTCGCCTGCATAAACCTGACCTGTAGAGCCATTCAAAGAGATGAAGTCGCCTTCCTTGTAGGTAACGCCTTCGATTTCAACAGTCTTGGTCTTGTAGTCAACATTGATGGCACCTGCACCAGAAACGCAGCACTTACCCATACCACGAGCCACCACGGCAGCGTGAGAAGTCATACCGCCACGAGCCGTGAGGATGCCTTCTGCTGATGCCATACCAGCGAGGTCTTCAGGTGAAGTCTCGATACGTACCATGATGACTTTATGACCATTGGCATGCCACTCCTGAGCATCGTCAGCGTGGAACACAATCTGACCACAAGCAGCACCTGGAGATGCAGGAAGACCCTGAGTGATGACTTTTGCCTTCTTCAGAGCATCCTTGTCAAATACAGGGTGCAAGAGTTCATCGAGTTTCTGAGGTTCGCAACGGAGGATAGCAGTCTTTTCGTCGATGAGGCCTTCGCGAACGAGGTCCATGGCAATTTTCACCATGGCTGTACCTGTACGCTTACCGTTACGAGTCTGGAGGAACCAGAGTTTGCCTTCCTGCACGGTGAACTCCATGTCTTGCATGTCCTTGTAGTGCTTCTCCAACTTGTCCTGAATCGAGTTCAGTTCAGCATAGAGAGCAGGCATTGCTTCTTCCATTGAAGGATACTTGGCCACACGCTCTTCTTCAGAGATGCCAGCACGTTCAGCCCAACGCTGTGAACCAATCTTGGTGATTTGCTGTGGTGTGCGGATACCAGCCACCACGTCCTCACCCTGTGCATTGATGAGGTACTCACCATTGAAGAGGTTTTCACCGTTACCAGCGTCGCGAGAGAAGCAAACACCCGTAGCAGAGGTGTCACCCATGTTGCCGAACACCATTGCCATCACTGACACAGCAGTACCCCACTCGTCTGGAATGCCTTCCATCTTGCGATAGAGAATGGCGCGCTCGTTCATCCAACTGCGGAACACGGCACAGATTGCGCCCCAAAGTTGCACGATTGGGTCGGTTGGGAAGTCCTGACCTGTACGCTCCTTGATGGCCTTCTTGAAGAGTTCGACGAGTTTCTTCAAAGACTCTACAGAAAGGTCCTTGTCGAGTGTCACGCCTTGCTCTTCCTTCACTTTCTCAATGATTTCTTCAAACGGATCGATGTCTTCCTTGTTCACGGGCTTAAGGCCGAGCACCACATCACCATACATCTGCACAAAACGGCGGTAAGAATCATAAACAAAGTGAGGATTGTTAGTCTTCTTCACCATGCCTTCAGCCACTTCGTCATTGAGACCGAGGTTGAGGATGGTGTCCATCATGCCAGGCATAGAAGCACGGGCACCAGAACGCACAGACACGAGCAGCGGGTTCTGCACATCGCCGAACTTGCTGTTCATCAACTTTTCAATGTGTGCTACAGCAGCATTTACTTCATCCTGAAGCAGTTCTTTGATTTTCTCCTCTCCCACTTCATAATACTCATTACAGCAATCTGTAGTGATAGTGAAACCTGGAGGCACTGGTACACCAATGAGGTTCATCTCAGCAAGGTTTGCGCCCTTGCCACCGAGAGCCTCGCGCATCTGCGCATTACCTTCTGCTTGTCCATTTCCGAAGGTGTAAACTCTTTTTTGAGCCATAACTTTTCTTTTGTTTTGTTAATTATTTAAGGTTATTAATTAAGTATGAATGCTTACATGAACGAAGAACAAATGCCTACTGCCCGGCAAGGTGTTCTTTTGCTCTTTTTGCAAATATATGATGTTTTTGGCTAATCAACAAAAATTTTTTATTTTTTTTGAAGAAAAACCGATTTATTTGCCTGAAAGTTTCCGAATGAGGTCTTTATTTAGTTGCGTAATGCGCTGTCCCTTACGTATGTTCTGCTGGATAAGTTCCTCTGTTTTGAAGTACATATTTCGGAAATGTTCAGTGATAAAATTCTGAACTCTCACCTCCACAGCCGGAACCCCTTCCTCGGAAGGTGACACACACATGAGGCCATTGTGCACCAACTCAACGTTGACCGTTTCGCCAGTCTGCATAGGGTCGCCGTCAAAGTGGACCACACCTGGTTTGGAACGACGAATGATGGCCCGCTTGCATTGAAACGTCTTGATGCGCGAGTTCTGGTCTATGGTCCCGTTAAACAGTTGAATGGCAATTTGCGGAGCCTCAAGTGCCGTGAAAGGCTCGATAAGAGTGACGTCCATGATGCCGTCCCTGACCGACGCCGAGGGGGCTATGTAGGCGTTGTTTCCATACTGTGAGGCATTGGCACATGAGATGAGGAAGGCTTTATGCACCTCGTGCACCTCCTGCCCTTCCTTATTGTTGATGATGTCTATCTCGTATGTTTCGGGATGATAGTTCAGGCTGCTGTTCAGCACATTTTCCAAATAGGAAACAGGGCCTCGTTTACCCGACTGAGCGAATCGCTGCGAGATGAAGGCATCGAAGCCTACGCCGCAAGTGCAGAAGAAGGGGCGGTCGTTCACTATGCCATAGTCCATGCACTGTGTACGCCCCCTGTTGATGATTTTGATAGCACTCAGAGGGTCGGTCGGAATGCGCAAGTGACGGGCCAATCCATTGCCCGACCCCGAAGGGATAATGGCCAAGGCTGTCTGCGTGTGAACCAATCCACAAGCCACCTCATTGACAGTACCATCACCACCGATGGCACACACCACGTCTGCCCCACCCTTTGTGGCTTTTTGTGCCAATTCTGTTGCATGCCCTACATATTCCGTCTTGGCCACATCATAGTCATAAAGTGTCTTGTCGAGATAGTCCTCGACCAACTTCACGACAAAATTCTTGCCTGACGTGCCCGAAATAGGATTGATAATGAAAAGTATATTTTTCTTTTTCGCCATAAAGTTTCCGTCCTAAAATGGTGCATCTACTCACATGAATCTGCCCACTCCGTTTCCTCATGGTCACATCATAATATAAATAATGTGTAAATTCTCCACGGCTCACTGCATGTGGCTTCCTGCAAAAAGCAATGCAAAAGTACGATTTTTTATTACAAAAATCCACATTGTCCTTGTGTTTTTTACGAATATTTGTTTTTTTTCTGAAAAGTTAGTGGTCAAAAGTTCTTTTTTTACTACCTTTGCATCGTTTTTGTATAAAATCACAGAGAAAAAAGAAAAATATATTCACAAATAGCGTGTCTATTCCAGTCCTGGCCAAGTGATTTACCGTTGACAACTACCGATAGGAGGATGGCCGGATTAGGGCTGGAACACACAATGTAACTATGGGTTTATTACAAGAAAGAATGCGTAAGTATAGAGAGCCGCAGAAATACATCAATGCGGGTGTCTATCCTTACTTCAGAGAGATTGACAGCCATCAGGACACAGAGGTGATGATGAGCGGAAAGAGAGTGCTCATGTTTGGTTCTAACTCGTACATGGGACTCACCTATGACAAGCGAATCTGCCAGGCAGCCATCAAGGCCATTGAGAAATACGGCACTGGATGTGCTGGTTCTCGTTTCCTGAACGGCACACTCGACCTCCACATCCAGTTGGAAAAGGAACTGGCGGAATTTGTAGGCAAGGACGAAGCACTCGTCTATTCTACAGGTTTCACCGTTAATTCCGGTGTCGTTTCCTGCTTGACAGGACGCAATGACTACATCATCGGCGATGACCGAGACCATGCCTCCATCGTAGATGGACGCAGACTCTCTTTCTCACAGTTCTTCCACTACAAGCACAACGACATGGAAGACCTTGAGCATCAGTTGATGCGCTGCAATGCCGACTCCCTCAAACTTATCGTCATCGACGGTCTTTTCTCGATGGAGGGTGACCTTGCCAAACTTCCCGAAATCATCGAACTGAAAAAGAAGTACAACGCAACCGTGATGGTAGATGAAGCACACGGACTCGGAGTCTTCGGCAAGCAGGGACGCGGTGTGTGCAACCACTTCGGAGTGACAGAAGATGTGGACCTCATCATGGGTACCTTCTCCAAGTCGCTTGCATCCATCGGCGGATTCATCGCTTCCGACAGCGACACCATCAACTGGCTTCGTCACAACAGCCGCACTTACATCTTCTCAGCCTCCAACACTCCTGCTGCCACTGCTGCCGCACTTGAGGCACTCCACATCCTGCAGCAAGAGCCTGAGCGTCAGGAAAATCTCTGGAAGATTACCAACTACGCCCTCAACCAGTTCAAAGAGGCAGGATTTGAGATTGGCGACACCGAAAGCCCCATCATCCCGCTCTATGTGCGTGATGCTTTCAAGACTTTCCAAGTCACGAAGATGGCCTTCGACAAAGGCGTGTTCGTCAACTCTGTCGTGCCGCCTGCATGCGCACCACAAGACACCCTCATCCGTGTGGCACTCATGGCCACCCACACCAAGGAACAGGTTGACCGCTGCGTAGCCATCCTCGTCGATGTGTTCAAGGAACTCGGACTGCTGAAATAGGGACAAAGCAACTACAGAACATGTAGGGTGAGTCAGAAAAGTTGAAGCAAAACAAATGCTTGCAGCCAATTTTTGTGACCCGCCCTATTTTCTTATCAGCCATCAGAGCCGTACCCGAGGGGTACACCACATCGTAGCCGAGGGGTACGCCAAGCCATACCCGAGGGGTACGGCACTCGAAAAGCCATAAAACAGATAGTTTCAAAGAAAAAAGAGATATGCTTACACTCAAGTTAATCACCGAAGAGACCGAGCGAGTCATTAAAGGTCTCGAAAAGAAACACTTCCAAGGCGCAAAAGAAGCCGTGGAAAAAGCCATTGCCATCGACAAGCAGCGTCGTGAGGCACAGACCAAACTCGACGCCATCCTCGCCGAAAGCAAGAAATATGCCGCACAAATCGGCCAACTCATGAAGGCAGGCAAGAAGGAAGAAGCCGAAGCAGCCAAACAAGAAGTGGCCAAACTCAAAGCAGAAGCCTCAAATCTTGAAACCTCCAAGCAAGAAGCCGAACAGCAACTCACCGCTCATCTCTGCACCATCCCAAACATTCCCTACGACGAAGTTCCCGAAGGTTCTTGCGCCGAAGACAATGTGGTGGTGAAGTCTTCCTTGCGCGAGTGCAAACCCGGCGACACCGTGGGCAACTGGGACACCGTTCCTTCCAATGGCAATGCCAAACTGCCCCACTGGGAACTTGCCAAGAAATACAACCTCATCGACTTCGACCTCGGTGTGAAGATTACAGGTGCAGGTTTTCCCGTCTATATCGGCAAGGGCGCACAACTTCAGCGCGCTCTCATCAATTTCTTCCTCGCCGAAGCCAACAAGGCTGGATATACCGAAATCATGCCTCCCACAGTGGTGAATGCAGCATCGGGATACGGTACAGGCCAGTTGCCCGACAAGGAAGGGCAGATGTACCATTGCGAAGTGGATGACCTCTATCTCATACCAACAGCAGAAGTGCCCGTCACCAACATCTATCGTGATGTTATCCTCGACGAGAAAGACCTTCCCATCAAGAACTGCGCCTACACCCAATGCTTCCGTCGCGAAGCCGGCTCATACGGTAAGGATGTGCGTGGTTTGAACCGTCTGCACGAATTTTCCAAAATCGAGATTGTCCGCATCGACAAGCCCGAGCACTCCAAGGAGAGCCACAAGGAAATGCTCGACCACGTGGAAGGTCTTCTGAAGAAACTTGAACTCCCCTACCGCATCCTTCGACTCTGTGGCGGAGACCAGAGTTTCACTTCAGCCATCTGCTACGACTTTGAAGTCTATTCCGAGGCTCAAGGCCGCTGGCTCGAAGTTTCCTCTGTCAGCAACTTCGACACTTACCAAGCCAACCGCCTCAAGTGCCGCTACCGCAACGCAGAAAAGAAAGTGCAACTCTGCCACACCCTCAACGGTTCCGCCCTCGCCCTGCCTCGCATCGTTGCTTCCATCCTCGAAGACAACCAGACACCCGAAGGCATCCGCATTCCACAGGCACTTGTTCCCTACACGGGTTTCGACATCATTGACTAAAAGCACGATACCACTACACTTTTACCCAAAAGGATAGCCACAAAGATTGGCCACCCTTTTAGATGCACACATCAACAACGGATTTGACAAATGGAACGAATGAGCCATTTCTACGGCTCAAAACAGAATCGTTTGATTTGTGAAATCCGTTGTTTTTTTGTTCTTTTACCTTTTTCTTTCTGAGGAATGCGGATAAGTCATGGATTTTATGTAGATTTGTAGAAAATTTCAAGGAAAAAAATTTATGACTTACAAAGAAACTACAGAATATCTGTTCACGTCAGCACCACTGTTTCAGCATGTAGGAGGCGATGCCTACAAAGAAGGGCTTGACAACACCTATTTATTGGATGAACATTTCGGACATCCGCACAGAAAGTTCAAGACGGTGCATGTGGCTGGTACGAACGGGAAAGGTTCCTGTTCTCACACCTTGGCTGCCATCCTGCAAGCATCGGGACTGAAGGTAGGGTTGTTCACCTCACCACATCTGGTCGATTTCCGAGAACGCATCCGCGTGAACGGACAGATGGTGAGCGAGGAATATGTGGTGCGCTTTGTGGAGGAGCACCGCGCGTTCTTCGAACCATTGCATCCCTCATTTTTCGAACTGACCACAGCGATGGCGTTCAAGTATTTTGCCGAGCAGAACGTAGATGTGGCCGTGGTGGAAGTAGGTCTTGGCGGACGCCTTGACTGCACCAACATCATCACCCCCGAAGTGTGTGCCATCACCAACATCAGTTTTGACCACGTGGCTTTTCTGGGCGACACACTTGAGAAGATAGCCAGCGAGAAGGCTGGCATCATCAAGCAGAATGTGCCCGTGGTGATTGGCGAGGCTACAGATGAGACACGCCCAGTCTTTATGGCCAAGGCTGCAAAGATGAAGGCTCCCATCTTTTGGGCAGAGGAAGAGAATGAAGTGGTGGAGTTTAGATTGAACAAAAAAGGCGGAATAGATTATTTAACAAAAAATTACGGAGAGATAGAAGGAGAGTTAGGCGGCCTTTACCAGCAGAAGAACACGAACACGATTCTCTGCGTGGTGGACAGGCTGAAGGAATGCGGCTTCAGCATCACGACAGAACATGTGAGGAGAGGGTTTGCAGAGGTGTGCGAGATGACGGGACTGATGGGCCGATGGCAAACCCTGCAGGAACATCCGAAGGTGGTGTGCGATACTGGACACAACACGGGAGGGTTCCAATGGATTGTGCAGCAGTTGTCGCAAGAGGCTTCCCAATTGAAGAATGTGGATGGGAAGATGCACATCGTCTTCGGAATGGTGAACGACAAGGACATCAACGGAGTGCTGTCAATGTTGCCGAAGAATGCCACCTACTATTTCTGTCAAGCCAACGTGAAGCGCGCCCTACCCCACGATGAAATCAGGCAGATGGCCGCCGAATTGAGACTGATGGGTGAGAGTTACCCCACCGTAGGCGAGGCATACCAGGCAGCACTTGCCCATGCTAAAAAAAGAGACTTCATTTATGTAGGAGGTAGTAGTTTTGTGGTGGCAGACCTACTTTCCAGCCCTCTTTTGTGTCAAAAAAACTAAAAACTGAAAAATATTTGTTGGAAAGTTCGTTCAGTTGAAATATTTTCGTTTAATTTGCAAAGAGAAATCTAAAACCTACAAGAAATATCAACCTAAAATAAAATCTTATGAGTGCTATTCAGCCAAAATTAAGCGGTCTCAAGGCCGAAGACTTCCAGAAAGTCGTTAAGGGCAAGAAGACTGACCTTTACACCCTCGTCAACAAAGACGGCTACGAAGTGTCAATCACAAACTATGGAGGTGCCATCGTTGCCATTATGGTTCCCGACAAGAACGGCAAAGTGGCCAACGTCATTCAAGGACACGACAACATCGACGATGTCATCAACTCTCCAGAGCCTTACCTCTCCACGCTGATTGGTCGTTTCGGCAACCGCATAGCCAAAGGCAAGTTCACCTTGAACGGCAAAGAGTATCAACTGGCCATAAACAATGGCCCCAACGCTCTTCACGGCGGCCCCACAGGACTTCACGCACAGGTTTGGGACGCTTACCAGACAGGTGAGCAGAACTTGACACTCGACATCAAGTTGCCCTATGGCCACGAAGGATTCACAGGCGAGGTGAAGATAG
Source organism: Prevotellaceae bacterium UBA4359 (assembly GCA_002393555.1). Lineage (GTDB taxonomy): Bacteria > Bacteroidota > Bacteroidia > Bacteroidales > Bacteroidaceae > Minthosoma. Next base: position 32,214 of record DGSP01000076.1, on the reverse strand, counting down.
CCGTAGAGTTCACTTGGACAGATGACAACGAACTCATCATCGAGTATCTGGCCACAACCAACAAGAAGACCATCATCAACCTGACTCACCACGCGTTCTTCTCGTTGCAAGGCATTGCCAACCCGACACCTGCCATCGACGATCAAATCATGGAGATGAATGCGGACTTCTTCATCCCCATCGACGACACCAGCATTCCTACTGGCGAGATTCTGAAGGTGGAAGGCACTCCCTTCGACTTCCGCACTCCCAAGGCTGTCGGCAAAGACATCGATGCTGATGATGAGCAAATCAAGAACGGGGCTGGATATGACCACTGCTTCGTGCTGAACAAGAAGGAGGTAGGAGAACTTTCATTCGCCGTTCGCCTCACGGAGCCAAAGTCAGGCCGAGTGCTTGAAACCTACACGACAGAGCCAGGTGTGCAGGTATATTCCGACAACTGGGCCACAGGCTATCCCGGCCAGCAGGGAGCCACGTTCCCACGCCGCTCAGCCATCTGCTTCGAGTGTCAGCACTTCCCCGATTCGCCCAATCGTCCCTACTTCCCCTCGACGGTGCTGAAGCCAGGCGAGAAATACACTCAAAAGACCATCTACAAGTTCAGCGTAGAATAAACACACAAAAACACTCCCTCGTCCACCGTTAGGCGTGTGGGCGAGGGCTTGTTGCTTTTGATAATTAACTAACATATTATTATAAATAAACATTATGTCACAAAAAAAACCTAATTATCTATTCCCATTGATTATAGTGTTCATCGTGTGCTTCCTCATCGGATTCGTCACGACCATGAACAATTCAATGATTGAGTTCTGCAAGGAAGCCTTCAAACTCACAGACACACAGGGGCAGTTGGTCAACACCTTCTTCTATGGTGCCTACTTCTTCTCCATCCCGTTTGCCATGATGATGAACAAGATTGGCTACAAATCGACCCTCGTGCTGGGTCTGACAGTGGTGGCTTGTGGTTTCATCGCCAACTATCTGGGCGTGACAGCCGCACTCGGCACAGCCAATGTCTATACCATCTTCTTGTGCTGCATGAGCCTCGTTGCTCTGGGCGTGGTGATGCTGCAGTTGGTGGCCAACCCCTACGTGATGGTGCTGGGTGCCCCCGAAAGCGGTGCATTCCGCATGACCCTCTCACAGGCACTGAACTCAGTGGCAACCACCGTTGCTCCTATGTTCATCACCTACGTCATCATTGCCGGCAAGCCCAAACTGCCAGAGAACGTGCCTGGCCCATTCCTCGGATTGGGTATCTTCACGCTTGTCATCGCTGCCATCCTCTTCTTCATCAAACTGCCTGACCCAGACAAAGATAAGGCTGCCGAGGAAGAGGGCGACGCTGCTGCCGACACGAAGAAGTATAAAAGTTCTGTGTTCAAGTATCCACACGTATGGCTCGGTGCACTCGCCATCGCCATGTACATGGGCTTGGAGATTGGCATCCCATCCATGCTTCCTGCCTACTGGAAAGCAGACCCCACCCTGCCAGGTTCTGCCACTGACTACCTCCCATTCTACTGGGGTGGCATGATGGTGGGTCGTTTTGCCGGTTCTGCCATCTTGGCCAAGTTCAAGGCTCGCACCCTCCTTTCCGCATGCCTCATTCTCGGTGCCATCTGTGTAGGTGTTTCGTTCGTTCTTCCAGGCATGTATGCCGTTTATGCGATGCTGGCAGCCGGCCTCTTCCACTCTGTCATGTGGCCACTCATCTTCAACCTCGGTCTTCAGGAACTGGGTCCTCACACCAAGAGTGCATCGGGCATCATCAACATGGGTGTGCTCGGTGGTGCCACTCTCCCACTCCTCATGGGTACTGTGGTTGACAACCCATCGCTTGGCGTGGGTGTAGCCATTATGATGATGTTCGTTTACTACATCTATGTATTCTGGTTCTGCAATTTCGGCTCAAAGATTGGGCTTTCAAAGTAAAAACAATAAATTCTAACCATTTAAAACCTAAAGAATTATGAAACTGAAAGTTGACGACGTTCGTAGTCGTTTCATCAAGCATCTTGGCGGTGAGCCAGGTTCTGTCTATGCTTCACCTGGCCGTATCAACCTCATTGGCGAACACACCGACTACAATGGTGGCTTCGTGTTCCCAGGCGCTGTGGAGCAGGGCATGATTGCCGAAGTGCGTCCTAACGGCACCCGCACCATCCGTGCTTACTCTATCGACCTGAAGGACTATGATGAGTTCTCCATCGACGACGAGAAGGGTCCAAAGGCCAGCCACTTCCGCTACATTTTCGGTGTGGTGCGCGAGATGATGGCTCTTGGAGTGCCAGTGCAGGGCTTCGACACAGCCTTTGCGGGCGATGTGCCCAACGGTGCCGGCATGTCATCGTCTGCCGCTCTCGAGAGTTGCTATGCTTTCGCCATCAACGACCTCTTCGGCGACAACAAGATTGACAAGATGACGTTGGCCAAGGTGGGTCAGGCCACTGAACACAAGTATATCGGTGTGAACTGCGGCATCATGGACCAGTTCGCCTCTGTCTTCGGCAAGAAGGGCAACCTCATGCGTCTCGACTGCCGCTCGGGCGAGTTCCAGTATTTCCCATGGAATCCAAAGGGCTACAAACTCGTCCTCATCAACTCTTGCGTGAAGCACGAACTTGTGGGTTCTCCCTACAATGACCGTCGCCGCTCTTGCGAGAACTGCGTGAAGGCCATCAAGGAGTTGCACCCCGAGAAGGAAATCACCACGTTGCGTGAGGCCACTTGGGAAGAACTGAAGGAAATCGAAGGCAAGGTGTCGGCCGAGGACATCAAGCGCGCCACCTTCGTGCTGGGCGAGAAAGACCGTGTGCTGGCTGTCTGCGACGCCCTGGAGAAGGGTGACTACGAGACTGTTGGCCAGAAGATGTACGAGACTCACTACGGCCTCTCTAAGGACTATGAGGTGTCTTGCGAAGAACTCGACTTCCTCAACGACATCGCCAAGGAGTGCTCTGTGACTGGTTCGCGCATCATGGGCGGAGGCTTCGGCGGCTGCACCATCAACCTTGTGGCAGAAGAACTCTACGACAACTTCGTGAAGACTGCAGTAGAGAAGTTCAACGAGAAGTATGGCAAGAAGCCTATCGTCATTGACGTGGTGATTGGCGACGGCTCACGCAAACTCTGCTAAATCGCAACAACCCGTTGAGAGGAAAAGTTATCTTTCTCTCTCGCATCCAGAAAAGAAAAGAAGCCCCCTGCATGAGATTCATCGTGCAGGGGGCTTCTTTTTGTTTGTTCCGGGCTACATCACCAACGGTAGCGGCGGTTGTCCTTTCGGGGAAAAATGGAAACGGAAATTCCTTTCAACACAAAACGCCGTTCCATTTGTAATTTGTACGCCACACCATTTATAAATGGAACGGCGTACAAATTGCATTAGGAACGGCGTTGCACGTAGGTGAAAATCGGCATTGCACAAAGAAGGGAAACAGCGTAGCCCTCACGAGCCTCAGGGGCAGGAGAAAAAAACGTCAACTGCGACGTGCCTGTTCGATGAGTGCCTTCTGCTGAGCAGACAGATTGGCAGGGATGGTGACATCAAAGACGATAATCAGGTCTTTGAGTGTGCCGTCACTCTTCGTGCCGCCTTTTCCTTTCAGCCGAACTTTCTTTCCGGGCTGAGTGCCAGGAGCCACTTTCAGTTTGAACTTACCGTAGGAAGTGCTGAGGATGAGGTCGCCGCCGAGCAGAGCCGTCCACACATCAATCGGTGCGTGAGCCTCCACTTCGGAAGGTTCGGCAGAACGACGTGTGGTGCGGGTGCGCCGAGAACCTCCCATGCCCATATTGCCGAATATCTGCTGGAAGAAGTCGCTCATGCCCCCTTCGCCTCCCATGTTGAACGAGAAGCCTTCGAAGGGATTGCCACCATCACCTCCCGTGCCGAAGCCGCCAAACTGTTCGGCCTGTTTCCAGTTTTCGCCATACTGGTCGTACTTGGCACGTTTCTCGGGGTCATTGAGCACTTCGTAAGCCTCGTTCAGCATCTGGAACTTCGCCTTGGCCTTGGGGTCGTCGGGGTGAAGGTCGGGATGGAACTGCTTGGAACGCTTGCGGTAGGCTGTCCTAATGTCCTTTTGTGGGGTATCTTTGGGGATGCCCATCACTTTGTAATAGTCTATAAATGCCATAGTTTCAGTTTTTTATTTCTACCAGTTCACCCAACAAAAAAGATGCCAATGACCGACTTCTGTCCAAGAAAAAGAGGGCGAAAGGAAAAAATCCATTTTTCCACCCCACTTTTGTCAATAATATTCCGTATCTTTGCAAACCGTATGAGTTCGTCAATCAAACATCTGAAAATTATTTTCACGACGGATGTGCATGGGAACTACTTTCCGTATGATTTTCGTCATGACCACTGGGGCAAGGGCAGTCTCCAGCGGGTGCATGCTTTTGTGGCCAAGGCGGTGCAGGAAAGTCCCGGCAACACCCTGCTGATTGATGGCGGCGACATGCTTCAAGGCGAACCCACAGCCTACTACTTCAACAACCACTGCGAGAACTCGCGGCATCAGGTGGCCGACATCTGCAACTACATCGGCTACGATGTGGCCGTGATTGGCAATCACGACATCGAGATGGGCAAAAGCATCTTCGACAAATATGTGAAAGAGTGCAACTTTCCCATCTTGGGTGCCAATGCCGTCAATGTGGAAACGGGAGAGCCGTATTTCCAACCCTATGAAGTGTTCTATCGGCAGGGACTGAAAATTGCGGTCATTGGATTCATCACTCCGGCCATTCCCCATTGGATTCCGAAGGCTGTCTGGAAAGGCATCCGATTCGAAGACATCAGAGAGAGTGCAGAACGATGGATGAAGTATGTGCGCGAGGAAGAGAACCCCGATTTTGTCATCGGACTCCTGCATTCAGGCATGGACGAAGGCATCGTCACACCAGAATACAAGGAAAATGCCACACGCGAGACTGCGGAGAACGTAGAGGGCTTCGACCTGATTCTCTATGGCCACGACCACGCCAGCAACATGGAAGAGGTGACGACCCGAGGAGGCCGCAACGTGCCCTGCATCAACCCCGGCTGCTATGCCTACAGTGTGGCGGTGGTGGATGTGGACTTCCGCATCAACGAGCAGGGCAAGGTGAGCAGCCACGAGACTCAATGCACCCTCAACTATATCGGCACACTCCACAACCAGCATGCCAACTCCTACCGCCGCCACTTCTCCTACCCCTTCCATGAGGTGAAGCGCTTTGCCTCGCAAAAGATTGGCACGTTCCTGAACCGTGTCGATGTGTCAGAAGCCTATTTCGGCTCATCGGCCTACATCGACTTGATTCAGTCGCTGCAACTCAAGGTGAGCGGTGCTGACCTCTCGTTCACCGCCCCACTCTTCTTCAACGCCTCCATCGAGGCTGGCGACATCAGGGTGAGCAATCTCTTCGACCTGTATCGTTTTGAAGACCACCTATACACGCTGCTGCTTACAGGTCAGGAAATCAAGAACTATCTGGAGATGAGTTATGCCAGTTGGACACAACAGATGCACTCGCCAGACGACCCCATGCTGCTCATCAGCCCTATGAAGAGCAACCCCGAACGCATGGGCTTCAAGAACTTCATCTTCAACTTCGACTCGGCGGCAGGCATTCGCTATGAAGTGGATGTGACAAAGCCCGAAGGCGAGAAGGTGCGGATTTTGAGCATGGAGAACGGCAAGCCTTTTCTCATGAACGAAACCTACACTGTGGCCATGACAGCCTATCGAGCCAATGGCGGAGGCGAACTGCTGACGAAGGGGGCCGGGCTGTCGAAGGAAGAGATGGACTCACGCATCCTCAGTGTGAGCAAGTACGACATCCGCCACTATCTGATGGAGTATGTGAAGGAACTGGGCACCATCAACCCACAACCCCAAAACCATTGGCGGTTTGTGCCCGAAGACTGGGTGGCACAAGCAACTGAAAGAGAAAGAGAAATCCTGTTCGGAAGTACACCTACCACCTCCGAAACAACGGAAGAAAGACCCTAAAAAACATGACTTCCCGACGAGACGGAATACTCTTAAATTCCTAAAATATTCCGCACCACCCCCCAAACAAAGAAAAGCACAATATAGACCCAGGCAAGGACGGGGTGATGGGCCATGCGCACAAACGACTCACCACAATTCATCTTTCGCAGCACGTATGCCGCCACAAGGGCTATGGCATAAGGAATGCTGAAGACAAACAGGTAATTGTATGCCAATGCTTCAGAAGGATGCCCGTTCAGCAAAGCGTGAAAAGCCCGCTGCACCCCACAGGCAGGACAGTTCCACCCCGTGAGCAGACGGAACGGACACTTGGGCATCCACACATACTGGGCAGGGTCAAGAAATAAATAGACCGCGACACAACCCAGCAGCAAGACGAAGAGGATGAGATAAAATGGTATCTTACGTTTGATGGCGACCCTCCAAATAGATGAAACAACTAAAAGTTCAAGTCGGAAAGACCACTCAATCCTGCAGCAGCGAAAGCACCTACATAGATTAAAGTGTAAATGATTCCGATGATGAATGCACCCACTGCACCGACGATAGACCAAGTGCGGGCACTGTTAGCCTTCGACTGCGCTCCGTAGTAGTCGCCACGACTGTAGAGACCATCGACCTGCGAGGCACAGATGATGGCGTAGATGCCTGTGGGCAGACAGCAGAACAGGGTGGAAAGCACAGCCAGCACCATGTGGCTGCTGGGCTTTGGCATCATGGGTTGCTGTGGTGCATAGCCTGGAGCAGTCTGGATATAAGTGACGGACTGAGGGGCTTGGGGCGCGGCTGCCATGACTGGTGCTGCAGGAGCCACATTGGGAGCAGCGGTGGCGACAGGAGGGGCTGCGGTGGTGACAGGGGGAATGATGCTTTGCAATTCTTCCACCCGACTGGCCTGCACCCACTGCGACATGCCTTGTGTCCACACCATCGTGGAGCCTGTCACGCCGTAGGCCGGCAACTGACTGGCATCAACTGGGCCTTTCTGTTCATTTTGAGGAGTCAGGAAATAATATTGTCTCATATACTTTTACTTTCTTAGAGTTGACTACAAAAAGAAAAGACATCATGCTCCCATGCCGAGAGATGATGTCTTTATTTTCAACTGTTCAACGAGGCGATAATCATAATGATAGCATAGAGGAAACCACCTACTGCACCTGCTGCAGCACCGATGATGGCCCACTTCTTGGCCTCCGCTGCTTGCTTGTTGGCTTCATCAATCTCACCGGCTGCATAGAGTCCGTCCACCTTGTTGGCACAGATGATGGCATAGATGCCAATCGGCACACAACACAGCACGGTGGAAAGCACGGCCCAAATCATGTTGTTCTCTGGCTTACCGTTAAGCGATGGAGCCGGAGTGCCAGGATGGGCAGCAGGAGTACGCTCCACTTTGCTATAGGCTGTTCCTGCTGAAGGAACCGCAGGCTGGCCGGAGGGAGAAGATACAACGGGTTGAGAGACAGGCGCAGGAGATGGAGAAGGTTGAGGCTTGGGGGCAGGTGTTGGAGGAGGAGTTGGTATCTCTTCCTGCACAGGTACAAACAATCCCTTCAGTTCTTCAACCTCGCCTGCCGGGGCCCACTGTGGCATACCCTGCGACCACACCAATGTGTTCTCAGTCACACCCAAAGACTTCAATTCGCCTGCTTCAACAGGCCCATTTTGCTCGTTCTGAGCATTCAAATAGAAATATTTTCCCATGCTTTTTGTTGAATTTTAGATATTTGTAGTTGCAAAAGTAGGGAAAAAAGTTTACACAACAACAAAAAACGCCTATTTTTTTTCTTCGACTACCGCAATTTTCCAGAAGACTTCAAAAGTTTCGTATATGCCAACCGTAGTTGACAGTGGGCATTGATGAGGTTGGCGTTGCATTGCTGCCATACGGCCTGCGTCTCCAGATAGTCACTCAGCGTCTCGAATCCCACTTCATACTGCTGTTTAGACAGCCGCATATTCTCTGCCGCCTGTTCGAGAGCCACCTCGCAAAGATGCTGCTCCGTCTGGGCTTCTTCGTAGAGATTCAGGCATTGGGAATAGTCAAGTTGCATCTGCTCGTCGAGGTCTTGTTGCTCCAACTGCGCTATTTGGTATGCAGCCTTGGCCGAGCGTACCTTGTTGGTGCCTCCACCGAAAAGGTCGATAGGCATTTTCACCATTACGCCCACCGTGATGGAGCCATTGTCGATGAAACGTTTACCAGCCAACTCCCCCCCGTTGGCATAGGTGTAGGTGGCTCCCAATGCCACATCGGGCAGATAGTCGCTTCGGGTCAGTTTGATGTTCTGACGGGCCAATTCTGTTTTATTTTCGAGGATGACATGCTCCGGGCGCACCCCCATGACAGGGACGGAGGACTGTACTGGAAGGCTGGAATCAGTCACCACATCTATCGCACTGTTGAGTGGTATGCCAATGATATGACACAGATTCATCAGAGCCAACTTGTAGCCATTGTCGGCTTTTTGGATGGAAAGTTCCGCTTCGTTCAGTTTGACCTGCACTTTCATCATATCGTTGCGGGTACTCATGCCATGACGGAAGGCACCTTCCACATTCTTCTTCAGTTCGTTGAGCAAAGTCTTGTAACTTCGAGCCACTTTCCCCATATCCTTTGCCTTGATGGCCAAGAAATAGGCTTCATGGGTCTTCACCACAACTTCCGACTCAGTCAGACGGATGTTTTCGCTGGCCATGTTGATTCCCAGTTTCGACATCTGATAGGCTGCCGTGATTTTACCACCCACATAGATGGGTTCCGTCATCGAGATGCCACCAATCAGCATGTTCTTGAGTTTCCATTTCATGGACTGAGACGGGAAATCAGCATACTGATTGAGCGTGTAAGTGCCATCAGCATTCATCGTCACGTTAGGCATGAACTTTCCTGCCGATTCCACATAATTATATATAGGAAGATGACCACCGTTGATGGTGAAATCCCCTTTGGCCGTACTGTAAAAGTCGATGGCCATGAGATTGAACTGCGGAAAGAAGTTAGCCTTGTAAGCCTTTGAGTCAAAGCGTGTCTGCTCCAACTTCAACTTGGCTGAAGATAGTGAGCGGTTGTGTTCAAGAGCCTTGTTCACACATTCGTCCAACGTGAGCGTCTGCGCCCCCACCTTTCCACACACGCCGCACAGCACGAGACAGGAAATATAGAAAAAACTTTTTTTCATTGTTTTCATTGTTGAGTCTGAAAAGTACTATTTCACCTTGAAAAACATCGCATAAAGCACCGGGATGAAGATGAGCGTGATGAGTGTACCCATGAAGAGCCCTCCCATAATGGTGACTGCCAACGAACCAAACATGGAATCGGGCACAAGCGGTATCATGCCGAGAATGGTCGTGAGACTGGCCATCATCACGGGGCGCAAGCGAGACTTAGAACTTTGAATGAGAGCCAGATGCGGCTCTATCCCCTGCTCTATTTCCAGATTGATTTCATCCATCAGCACAATGCCGTTTTTAATCATCATGCCAATCAGTCCGAGCACACCCACAATGGCCACGAATCCGAAGGGCTTGCCTGTCAGCATCACCACAGGAATGACTCCAATGATGACCAACGGAATACAGCAGAAGATGATGGCTGGCTTTTTGTAGTCCTTGAAAAGCATGACAAGAATGAGAATCATCATGACAATGCAGATGGGGAAACCATTGAAGAGGTAGCGCATCGACTGGTCTGATGCCTTTTTCTCCCCTTCCCACGAAAGCGAATAGCCCTCGGGAAGTTCCATCTGTTCTATTTTCTCGGCAATCGCTTTGCGAGCAGCCTCTGTGCCGACACCAGGACAGGGAGAACACTGAAGACGCTGAGTGCGTTGGCCATTATAGCGAACAACTACAGGCTCTTCCCATTCGATGTTCACACCATGAGAAACCTGCTTGAGCGGTGTGGTCTGAATCAGGTTCTCAATCACATCCTCGCGCTTCACGGCACCCGTCATCAGTTTCTGGACAGTGGAACGTGTGAGGAACTGACCGACATTAGGGATGAGACCAAACACACGGGCATTCTCCAGATTCTCAATGTTGTCGCCATTCTCATCCGTACACTTCACATAGATATTCTCTGGATTGATGCCATCGTAGAAAGTGCCGATAGGAACACCGCCCGTATAGGCCATCATCGAAAGTGCTACATCGCTGCGAGACAGGGCACTGTTGCGTGCAGAGGCTTGGTCATAGTCAATGCTCAGCACCGGCACCCGAGGTTCCCAATCGGAAGTAGCCAAATAAACCTTATCGGAAGCATCAACAATGGCACGTGCAGAATCGACCAACTGATGCAACACGGCTGGATCTGGCCCACTAAAGCAGGCCTCGATGGGATATTTCTTAAACATCAAGTTATAGCGCTTGAACTTGACATAAGCATCGGGGTATAAGTTACTGATTTCTTCCTGCAAAGAGGAGATATGCTCCACCAATTCATTGGGAGAAGTGAAGTCTATAATCAACTCACCGTAAGCCAACGAAGGAGTGGCGATGGAGCGCACCAGATTGTAGCGTGAAGGAGTGCCACCCACCGATGTCGTGACATGGGTGATGTAGTCCTTCTTCATGAGCAAATTGCGGATTTCTTCCAGGTCTTGAGCCGTCTGTGTGGAATTATAGCCTTCGGGCAACTTATACTCCATGTACAATTGGTCGTACTCCATATCGGGGAAAAAGGCCTGATTGACAAACTTATAGCAGAAGGCACTCAACCCCAAGAGCGCGACAGCACTGATTACCGTGGTCTTGCGATGCTTCAAGCCGAAGTTCAGCACACTCTCTAAAACATCATACGCCTTGCCCTGATAGAGTGCCACCTCCTCTGCGGCTGAAGATGTATCCACCTTCTTAAACATCTGCTTGCTCATCACGGGCACATGCACTAAAGCCAAAATCCAACTGAGCAAGAGGCTGACTGCTATGACAATAAAGAGGTCGCGCACATACACACCTGCCGTGTCTGGACTCATGAAGATGGGCAAGAAAGCCAGAATGGCAATCAGCGTGGCTCCCAGCAGCGGCATGGCGGTCTTCTCACCGATGGAGGTCAATGCTTCCATGCGCGGCTTACCTTGCTTGATATCAACAAGAATGCCATCCACTATCACAATCGCGTTATCGACCAGCATACCCATTGCCAGGATGAAACTGGCCAATGACACACGCTGCAATGTGCCATCAAAACCCTGCAGCACGAGGAAGGAGCCGAAGACTATCACAACAAGACTCGACCCGATGATGTATCCACTGCGCCATCCCATGAAAAAAATGAGCAGGAGCACCACAATGGCTACAGACTCGACCAAATTGATAAGGAATGTGTTGAGCGCATTGCTCACACGTTCTGGCTGGAAGAAAACCTTTTCGCATTCAATGCCAGCAGGAAAGCGTTTCTCTATCTGTGCAAGTGTATCTTCCACTTTTGCACCCACTTTCAGAATATCATAGTCCGATGCACAAGCGATACTGATGCCCAAGGCATGCACACCATCGCGCTCCATCTGGTTGCGCGTGGTGGCTTCGTATGTTTTCGTCACCACTGCGATGTCCTTGATGCGCAACTGGTCATCGTCATGCCCTTGGATGAGCATGTTGCCGATGTCCTCCACACTGTGAAACTTATCATTCACCGTCACACGAACGCGACGAGTGCCATTGTCGTAATACCCCGCATAACTTGTCTTGTTCTGGTTGTTGAGCGTCTGAATCACCTCCATCGGCATCACACCGAGATTGGCCATCTTGTCTTCGCGCAACTCTATGTTGATACACTCTTTGCGCTTACCATAAATCTCCACACGGCTCACCCCATCAATCTCGCTGACAGCCCTTTTGATTAACTCGGCATAATCATTCAGTTCCTTGTCGCTTTGCCCATCCCCCTTCAATGCGTAGAACATGCCATAGACATCGCCAAAATCATCACGCACCTGTGAAGCCGTAGCACCCGAAGGCAACTTGCTCTGAGCATTAGCCACCTTGCGGCGAAGCATGTCCCACTCCTGTTCCACCTTATCATTAGGCACGGTGGTGAGCAACTCCACTGTGATGAGACTCAAGTCGGCATAACTCGACGACTGTATGTTGTTGATGGTCGTCATCTCGCCGATGCTTTTCTCCAGCGGGTCGGTCACCTCCAGTTCCACCTGATGAGCCGATGCCCCTGGATAGGTTGTCACCACCATCGCCTGTTTCACTTTGATGGCAGGGTCCTCCAACTTCGACATCGAGGCATACGCCAAGATGCCACCAATCACCAGCACAACCACCAAAAAATTCACCAGTTTGCTGTTATCCAAAGCCCATTTACTGTAGTTCATCGTTTTCTGTTTTCCGTCTATAAAAAGCCACTATTTCAAGCCTCAAAAAATCCTTCTCTCTCAAGTTTTCCTTGCTCACAAAAGTCCTCCCACATTGGATGCCGCCGGTTTCTGCAACACGCTCACCTCTTGTCCGTCCTCAATGTGATGAACACCAGTTGCCACCACTTTCTCGCCAGCCTTCAATCCGCTCTCTATCACCATCGTCCCATCACGATTCAACAGACCGACACTCACCCCACGCTTGCTCACCTTGCCCGTCTTGCCATCATACACAAACACTTGTGTCTTCCCATCTTCCTCCATCACAGCAGATGAAGGCACTCTCACCATGCCTGTAGCCTCCGTATTTGAAACCTCGGCATACACCATCGTGGTCATGCCCGGCGTGATTTTCTTGTGGTCAATGTTTCCTGAGAACTTGAGCCGTACCGTGTATAGTTGAGAGGAATTTGCCTCTTGACTGACACGATTCACATTCAGCGGGAAAGACTCATCACCCGTCACATCAAACTTGCAGAAGAAATGCGTGAACTTATTGATGTTGGAAAAGTCGGATGCACTAATCTTTATCTCCACCTCTGTGTCCCCACTGCCAAACACGCTCAACACAGGCATTCCTGCACCGACGGTTTCGCCCGACTCATGAAATTTAGTCTGCACATAGCCGCTGATGGTACTCCTCAGCCGTGTGTCATCCAACTGGTTCTTATGATTGGCCAACTTCTGAGTGATTTGCTGCAAGCCATACCGCGCTTTGTCATTATTGCTGGCCGTCGTGTTTCCTTCGGCATAAAGAGCCATGACACGTTCGGCATCTGCTTTCACCTGCGCATATTCTGCCTGAGTGGCTGACAGTTGCACCTGATAGTCGCGACTGTCCATCACTGCCACCACCTGCCCTTTACTCACATAGTCACCTTCTTTCACCAATACTCGCTCGATTTGTCCAGCCACACGGAAAGCCAGATTCACTTCTTCGGCCGACTTTGTTTTGCCGGTGAAAGTGGTAGCATCTACTTCATTCAGACCTTTCGCCTCCACCACATCCACCATAGCCTTTTCGGCATGGCCGGATTCTTTGGAACCACACGATAATATGCTCACCGCTACAAGGAAAAGCAAAAACACATAAGAAATACGTTTCATACACTCATTTTTTTTGTTTCAAATGCAAAATTAGAGCATTCTTTGCTAACAGAAGTAGCAAATACAGCCTTTTTTTTGTTTCTTCTGTAGTTTTTTATTAAAAAAGTATGCAAAAAGATTGGGAATTTGGTCAAATTGTAGTTATTTTGTAACAAAATCCGAAAAGACATGAGAGATAAAAACGTTACCATCATGGAACTGAAAGGCGGCGAGGTGAACATCCTCAATGCTGAAAAAGAAAGTGTCAAACTGACCAAAACAGGGTTGTTCCTGTGCAAAGAAGGAGAGGTTATTCTGAACATCGATGAAAAAGAGTACCACCTCCACAAAAACTCCATTATTATCTATTTCTCATACAGTTCCTTACACATTGTAAGCCACACCGCCAATTTGCGTGGCACACTGATTGGCGCTAATCTCGAAACGATTCAGCCCATGCTATACAATGTCACCAATTTCAACGCTTTGTTTGTCATCAAGCAAGTTCCCCATCAAGTGATTTCGGACAGCCAATACGAGGTACTGTGCGAATACATTGACCTGCTGAAAAAAGTGATGCAAAAGGAACAGCAAGAAGACAGCGTGGAAGATTCGGAAGAAAGACCCATCTCCGAAATTGCCCGCAAACAGACAGAACTGCTCAGTTACGCCTTCATGCTCGAAGTGCTCCAGTGCTATGCCAGCGTCCACTCCAGCAATGCCAATTTCTCCCGCAAAGATGAAGTGCTGCAGAAGTTCGTCTCGACACTCTATCGCAAATACCGCCAAGAGCACGAGGTGAACTACTATGCCGAACAACAGTTTCTCACCACACGTTACTTCAGTTCGATTGTCAAGGAACGTTCGGGAAAGTCGCCCAGCCAATGGATTGCCACTGCCCTGATGGTCGATGCCCGCAACTTGCTGAAAAACTCCAACATGACCATCAAGGAAATATCCGACGCACTGTGCTTCCCCAACCAAAGTTATTTCGGCAAATGGTTCAAGAACCTCACCTCACTTAGTCCCCTCGACTTCCGCAAGGGAAAGTCTGAAAAAAGCAGTGAAGACCCCCATTTCACCGATGTCATCAAGCGAGGCATCAGCCACATAAACAATAATACAGAATCCGACTAAAACAAAAACAGTCTGTCCTATAATAAGAACAGTCCGTTCGCTCATGACTAACTAACACCCCTTTAACCCATTCATAGAAATGCAAGCACGAAACTTTTTTCTCATCATAAGCCTTGCAGCCTCCACTTTCTCGGCGGCACAACCTGCCTATGCACCCGACATTCAAAAAGAGAAACTCTCGCGTGGCCTCGTATGCCTGCGAGAAGGTGACAGCATCGCCCTCTCGTGGAGACTCCTCGAAGGCGAGGAGCGAGCATCCTTTGATGTTTTTTGCGAAGGCAAACAACTGAACAGCAATCCGTTATGGGATGCAACCTTCTTCAAGACTTTAGCACCACAAGCCCCCACAACATTTGCCATCAGAACCATTCGCAACAACCGGCAGTTCTTCTATGAAGTGGCATACTCTCCCGACCAGAAAGACTACATTCCCATACCCCTATCCAAGCCCGATGGAGGAAGCACCCCCGATGGTCGCACCTACACTTATTCAGCCAACGATGCCAGTGTAGCCGACGTTGATGGCGATGGAGAGTACGAAGTCATCCTGAAGTGGGACCCATCCAACAGCCATGACAATAGCCATGAAGGCTATACGGGCAATGTCATCATCGACTGCTACAAGATTTTCCCATCCCCGACCAGGCTCTGGCGCATAGACCTTGGCAAGAACATCCGTGCTGGTGCACACTACGCCCAATTCCTCGTTTATGACTTCGATGGCGACGGACGTGCCGAAATGCTCGTCAAAACAGCAGACGGAACCACCGATGGCCAAGGCAACGTAATTGGCGACCCTCGCGCCAACTGGGTCACAACAGGCACCATCTCCAACCACATAGACGGCAAGGTGAAAAACCAGCCGCACAACATCGTGGGCAGAATCCTCGATGGCCCTGAATACCTCACCGTCTTCGACGGCCAGACCGGACGTGCTCTCAAGACGGTGGACTATCAGCCCCCACGCGGCGATGTGGCCAGTTGGGGCGATAATTACGGCAACCGATGCGACCGCTTTCTCGCTGCCGTAGCCTACCTCGACGGAAAACATCCATCGGCTGTCATGTGCCGGGGCTACTACACCAAGACCTATCTGGCAGCCTACGACTGGGACGGCAAGGACCTAACCCTCCGATGGCTCTTCGATTCACAGAAAACAGATGGCTACTCTGGCCAAGGCAACCACAACCTCCGCGTGGGCGATGTCGATGGTGACGGATGCGACGAAATCACCTATGGTTCTATGGCTGTTGACCACGACGGCACCGGACTCTACACCACCCGCATGGGACACGGAGATGCAATCCACCAGTTCGCCTTCTATCCCGACAGCACCCAACTCCAAATCTGGGACGTGCATGAGAACCGTCGAGACGGCTCCGACTTCCGCGATGCCCGCACGGGGCGCATCATCTTCCAAATCCCCAGCACCGACGATGTGGGACGCGGCATGGCAGCCGACATCGACCCCACCAACTATGGACTCGAAATGTGGTCATCCTCACAGCAAGGCTACTTCGACGTGCGCGGCCAGCATCATACCACCCACTCCTGGATTCCGCAGAACAGTGCCGTGTGGTGGGATGGCGACTTGCTGCGCGAACTACTCGACCACACCTCCATTCTCAAGTGGAACTGGACCAAGGAGACCGCCGAGACCATCAAAGACTTCCGTGCTGAAGGCTGCACGTTCAACAACGGCACCAAGCAGAATCCCTGCCTCTCTGCCGACATCTTCGGTGACTGGCGCGAGGAAATCATCGTGCGTGACCGCGAAAGCACCCAACTCCGCATCTATTCCACCACCATTCCCACCAATTACCGCTTCCCCTCTCTCATGTCCGACATCCCCTACCGCACCAGTGTGGCTTCTGAAAACGTTGGCTACAACCAACCGCCCGAACCAGGCTTCTACCTCGGCAGCGACCTCTACAAAAGAACTCAGCGAAGCCAATAACACGAATTTTCACGAACGATCATGCGGCAAGACTTGGACACACGTTTGTCAATAGAAGTGCGACTTTTTTGAAAAAAGTTTTCATTCAAGTGTTTGTTTCGCACAGACTAAAAGATTGGTTCCGTACAGACTGAAAGATTGGTTCCGAACCGACGCAAATCTTCGCGTCGCTAATTGTTCAGTCTGTGCGGAACCAATCTTTCAGTCTGTACGAAGCACGAAGTGTGAATCCGATTCAATTGTTTCAGTACCTAAACTCAACTTCTGCAAGTATACAAAGTACTGATATTTAGTTGGCTACAGAGAGAACACTTGGCTCAACGAAGTCACATTAGAACAAAAATGGAAAAGATGAAAAAGATGCCATGCGGCCTAAAAGAGGTTCAAATCACTTCAAATTTCGCGAACTTCAGCAACAACTGCTTGGTGCCTACGTTTTCAAACTGTACAGTAGCCTTAGTGCTGTCACCTGTGCCTTCGATACGGAGGACTTCGCCTCGCCCGAAACGGTTGTGGACGATGCGACTGCCTACAGAGAGAGAGGAATGAGAAGAAGCGGCAACCGAGGTGGAATGTACTGAAGATGCAGCCCTTACAGATGATGTGGAATGTGGAGATGCGATAGTTTTTCCTGATAATGCAGGATGTGCTGACGGGACAGGTCTTGCAGATGGCATCGACTTGACAGAAGGCATCGTGGGACGAAATGGACGTGGTCGTGGAGACTCTTCCGTCTCAGCACCTCCAAACAGGCTGCCACGCCGCGCCCAGGGCAATTGCACATCATCGTCCATGCTCTTTCTGGCGGAAAACATGCTTTGCTGGCGGTCGAGATACTTGGGGTCGATGTCTTTCAGGAAACGGCTGGGAGCCGAAAATTCCATCTGGCCATAGCGGAAACGACACTGGGCGTAGGAGAGGTAGCAATGGGTCTTGGCACGGGTGATAGCCACGTAGAAAAGGCGGCGTTCTTCCTCCATCTCACGCGGATTGCCTGACACCATGTCGCTGGGGAAGAGCCCTTCCTCAAGCCCCACCACAAAGACAGTGCCGAACTCCAAGCCCTTGGCAGAGTGGATGGTCATGAGGGTAATCTTATGTTCGTCATCGCCCTTGTCGCTATCGACATCACTCATCAGCGACACCTCCGAAAGGTAGTCGCTCAGCGAGATGTTCTCGTTGCCCTCCTCCATGCGCATGTCGCAGAAGTCCTGCATACCGTTGACGAGTTCCTCCACATTCTCCTGCCGCGACAAGTTCTCTGGCGTTGTATCTTGATAGATGTCGGCAATAATGCCGCTCTGCTTCACTATCATCGTGCCTACCTGATTGGCAGGCATCTTTTGTGCATTCTCGATGAACGAGGCAATCATTTCGCGAAAGGAACCTATCTTGGTCAGTGTGCCTTTGTTCACGCCTAACTCATACTGCTCAGGACTGTTGATGACCGTCCAGAGGCTCATTTCATGCTCGGTCGCTGCCGCCAAAATCTTCGCTACGGTTGTTTGTCCAATGCCCCGGGCGGGATAGTTGATGACTCGCTTGAATGCCTCCTCGTCGTTCGGGTTGACCGCCAAACGAAAGTAGGCGATGACATCCTTGATCTCCTTGCGCTGATAGAAGGAAAGACCGCCATAGATACGGTAGGGCAAACCCTCCTTCCGCATCGTGTCTTCAAACACACGGCTCTGTGCATTCGTCCTATACAGCACCGCAAAATCAGAGTAATCTCCCCCTTCCTTTCGCTTGATGCTGCGGATGGCATTCACCACCATCTTTGCCTCCTCAATGTCGGAGTGGGTGTCCATCACATGCAGTTTCTCCCCTCGGGCATTCTCCGAAAAAATATCTTTCTGTATCTGTCGGCTATTCTTCTTGATAAGGCTGTTGGCAGCCTCCACTATGTTCTGCGTGGAGCGGTAGTTTCGTTCCAGTTTGAACAATCTTGCCCCCTCATATATCTTCTGGAAAGTCAGAATGTTGTCGATGTTTGCTCCACGGAAACTATAAATGCTCTGAGCATCGTCTCCCACCACACATACATGCTGATGGTGGCAGGTTAGTTGCCACACGATGCGATGCTGCGCAAAGTTGGTGTCCTGATACTCATCCACCAGCACATAGCGGAAGCGCTGTTCCCATTTTGCCAACACATCGGGATGTTTTTCAAACAGCAGATAGGTATAGAGCAGGATGTCATCAAAGTCCATTGCATCGCTTTGTCGGCATCGGTTACTATAGCGCAGAAACACCTGGCCTAACGCCGCCATGTTGCGCCTTGCGTCTCCTTGCTTATTGGCAGGATTGCCCACATACTCCTCTGCCGTCACTAACTGGTTCTTGCTGTTGCTGATGGTGGCCAGCACCGTGCCGGGCTTGTATGCCTTCTCGTCCAGTTCCATCTCTTTGATGATAGACTTGACCAGACTCTTGCTGTCGGCAGCATCGTAGATGGTGAAGTTGGATGAAAAACCGATGCGTTCATGCTCTTGCCGAAGGATGCGCAAGAAGATACTATGAAAGGTGCCCATCCACAACATCCGTGCATAATCAGGCCCTACAATCCTGGCAATGCGGTCCTTCATCTCACCGGCCGCTTTGTTCGTGAAGGTCAGTGCCAAGATGGACCACGGCTGATAGCCATGCTCCATCAGATAGGCAATCTTGTAGGTCAGCACCCTTGTCTTGCCCGAACCCGCACCGGCAATGACCAGCGAAGGGCCATCACAATATTCCACAGCCGCCCGCTGCGGTGGGTTGAACGTGTCTAAATAGTTTTCCACTCGCTCTTTTTACTTTTCATTTTTCTGAAAGATGACCGTCTTGGGCATCTTCACATATTTACCCTTCTCTATTGTCTTCATCACCTGGTCGCCCACCAGCCTCATCTCCATCGTACCGTCCTCCTTCAGGCGGAACTCCACATCCTGTGCATCGTAGCCGATGTCGCTCACCATGCGCACCAGTGCCTTCTTCTCTTCCAACTTCTTCACTTTCAGGATGACCCATGTGCCGTTCAGTTGGCCTTTCACATAGCCATAGGTGTCCTCGTCGCTGTCAAATCCCTTGAACGGGATGCTCTTTTCCTGCAAGTCCATCACCATCGAAGCCTTCAGAGCCTCGCAGTTCCAAGTGCCGACAAACTGCTCCTGCGCCCAACTGGTCAGCGAGACAGCAAAAGCAAAAACGAGCATAAAAAAGGTTTTCTTCATCGTATATTCCTCCTATTTTTTTGCAAAAGTAAAACAAAAACGACAAACATAACGCCTCTTTCACTTCTTTTTTGTTAATTTGCAATCAAATTTACGGTTTTCATGATGAAGTATCAACTCATTGCCATTGACATAGACGGCACTTTGGTGAAAAGCGACCAAAGCATCTCGCCGCACACACTCAAGGCCCTCATCCGTGTGCAAGAGCAGGGCGCGAAGGTGTGCATCTGTTCAGGACGCCCCACCTACGGCATCGCTCCTCATGCCGACACGCTTCGGCTGGCCGACTTCGGCGGCTTTGTGGTCAGTTACAATGGCGGAGGCATCTGCAACTGGGCCACGAAGGAAGAGATTTATGCGCAGACGCTCGACCCTGCCGTGCTACCCTATCTTTGCGAATGCACCCGAAGAGGAGGCTTTCACATTCTCACCTACGTGGGCGACCACATCGTGTCGGATGTGGCAGAGAACCCCTATGTGCAGTTCACGTCGATGCGTAACCGAATGCCCGTCCATGTTGTGCCTGACTTCTTGGCCGAAGTGACCTACCCCATCTCCAAGTGCATGATTGTGGGCGACCCCGAGCCGTTGCATCAGTTGGAACTGGAGATGGTGCCGCACCTGCAGGGACGCGCCGATGCCTACCGCAGCGAGCCGTTCTTTCTGGAGGTGGTGCCGGTGGGCATAGAGAAGGCGCAAGGTTTGGCCGCGCTCCTCGCCCATCTCGGCTTGCAGCGCGAGCAGTTGATGGCTTTTGGCGATGGATTCAACGACATCAGCATGATTCAGTATGCCGGCATGGGCATCGCGATGGGCAATGCACAGGAGGTGGTGAAAAAAGCCGCCGACTTCGTCACAGAAAGTAACGAAGCCGACGGTATTGCGATTGCCTTGGAGCGATTCTTCGACCTATAAAACACGATTATTCCTCGTCCTCGGTATAAGCCTTGTTGACGGCAGTGAGGGCATTGAGCGTTTTGGGGAAGCCGATGTAGGGCAGCATGCCTGTGAGCACAGCCACCATTTCCCTCTTGCTAATCTTCATGTTCTTGCAACCGAAGCCGTGGCTCTCCAGTTGCGGCTGAGCCACACCCATCGATGCCAGGAGACAGAAGGTGACAAGTTCGCGGTGCTGCATGTCGATGCCATTGCGGGTGTAGAAGTCGCCGAAGCAGTAACTTTCAAGAAACTCGATGATGTGTTCCTGTCCCTTGGGCGCATTCTTCTCCATCTGCTCGGCGGTGCCGGCTCCGAAAATGCCGTCGATGTAGGCACGTCCCTTTTCCCTGCGGTCTTCAGGCGTGGTGGTTCCCTGGTTGTTCAGCGGCAGTTTGATGTCGTTGTCTTCAAACACTTCGTTCATTTCTAACAAGAAATCTATCATCTTGGAGAAGCCCACGTATGGGACGGTTTGGTAGATGACTTCGCGGATTTCGCGTGGCTTCACGCCCACATTGAGGCAGACGTCCACATAGACCTTAAACTGGCGCATAGCGTTACAGCCGATGGTGCTGGCAAGGATGCACATGCAACGTGTCTTTTCCAGCACGGGCTCTTCGGTGAGTTTCAGAGCCTCATCGAAGGCGAAGTTGTCAAAAATCTGGGTCAACTCCGGGTCACGCTTGAGCGTGTTGACGGAATTGCGCTGCGAGAAAAGTTTGCGAATCTGCTGGCGCGCATAGTCGCTAATCAAGATTTCTTTCATGGCTATATTGTTCTTTTCGTTATTAAAAATTCGATTAGTGGTTATCGTCACTTCCAATTGTTCTATTGAGTTTGCAAATATAAGACTTTTTTCTAACAGAACGAATATTTTTCTTCTTTTTTCACTTTTTTTTATGTTTCATCAGCCTTTCCTTCTCTTTTTAGGCTACATAGGCTCCCTTTTTTCATGCGCCGAAATTGTTTTGCAGAGAATGGAAGACCCTCTTTTTCGGCAACGTCGTTAGCGTAATTACAGCAACGTCGTAAACGTAATTACGGCAACGACGTAGAGGTAATTACGCTAACGGCGTAGTTTTTTTCGAGGTTTCGGCACACGCATTTTCCCGAGAAAAACAAGAGGAAAACTCCCCTTTTTTCGCAAATCGCACTTTTCGTGCAGGGGCTTTTCGAGGTTTTCCGCAAAAAAGGGAGTATTCCTTTTGTATATATGTGTGAATCTTCGTAACTTTGCACTACAAAAGCAAAAGGATTTTTCAGTTTTAATTAAGATATGGGTATTACTAAAAAAGCAGATGATACATCAAGCGTGAACAAAGCCATCAAGGGATGGTGGATAGTCACGGCTGCCATTATCTTCATGATGTTTTTCAGCGTGTTTGCCATCTCGCAAGGATGGCTGGGCAAACTGCCTCCTGTCAGCGACTTGCAGAACCCCATCAACAAGTATGCCTCACGCGTCTATTCCTCCGACAACAAACTGATTGGCACATGGAGTTATGCCAGCGAGAACCGCGTGATGGTGCCCTACGACTCGCTGCCCGACAACCTCATCCATGCCCTCGTGGCCACTGAGGATGCCCGTTTCTACGACCATTCGGGCATCGACGTGAAAGCCCTCGGACGTGCCGTGGTGAAACGTCTCATGATGGGACAGAAAAGTGCCGGAGGCGGTTCCACCATCACCCAGCAACTGGCCAAGCAACTCTATTCCGATGTGGCCCACAGCGACCGGGCGCGCATGATGCAGAAACCCATCGAGTGGTTCATTGCCGTGCAACTCGAACGCTACTACACCAAAGAGGAAATCATCACCATGTACCTCAACTACTTCGACTTCCTCTACATGGGCGTGGGCATCAAGAATGCCAGCAACACCTACTTCGGCAAGAACCCCATCGACCTCAACCTGAACGAGTGTGCCACCATCGTGGGCATGTGCAAAAACCCTTCACTCTACAACCCCTACCGACGCGACGAGAACGGCAAATACTACCAAAACGAGAACTGCCGTGAACGCCGCAATGTGGTGTTGGGGCAGATGGTGAAGGAAGGCTACATCACACAGGCACAGATGGACGAAGTGGCCAGCCAGCCACTCTCCCTGCTGCCCAGGCCCAAGGTGACCAGCCACAAGGAAGGTGCTGCACCCTACTTCCGCGAATATCTGCGCCGCATCATGATGGCCAAACGCCCCGAGCGCAGCCAATACGCCTCCTGGCAGGGCCAGCAATACCACGACGACTCCGTGGCATGGGAAAACGACCCGCTCTATGGCTGGTGCAACAAGAACACCAAGAAGGACGGTTCACACTACAACATCTACACCGACGGCCTAAAAATCTACACCAGCATCGACACCCGCATGCAGAAGATGGCCGAAGAAGCCCTTTTCGAACATGTGGCACAGTATCTGCAACCCGCCTTCGAGCGCGAAATACAATACTCTAAGACAGGTCCCTACAAGCAAATGACCGTCGAAAAGATGAACCATATCATCGACCGCTACGTGAGACAAAGCGAACGCTACCGCGTGATGAAGGCCGACGGCATGAGCGACGACGAAATCCAGCGCGCATTCAACACGCCCGTAGATATGCGCCTGTTCAAATATGGCAAATCATACGACGAGCCAGAGATGATAGAGAGACGCATGACACCACGCGACTCCATCATCTACTATAAGAAGTTCCTGCGCGCCTCCGTGTGCGCCATCGACCCAGCAGACGGACAAGTGAAGGCATACGTGCCGGGCTTGGACTTCGAACATTTCATGTTTGACAACGTCTTGGGTGGCGGACACCGTCAGGTGGGTTCGACCATCAAGCCCCTGCTCTATTCGCTCGCCCTCTCCAGCCAAGGATTCACCCCCTGCGACTATGTCGATGCCAGCCCCAAGAACTATGGAGGATGGACACCCAAAGGAAGCGCACTCGGCATGGTGCCACTCAAGTCGGCACTCGCCCACTCCAACAACCATGCCTCCGTCTATCTGCTCAACCTCATCCGCCCACAGAACTTCATCAACTTCCTCGAGAAGCAACTGAAAATCTCCACATACACCATGCAACCCAACCTCACCATCGCGCTCGGTTCGGGCGATGTGAGCGTGGGCGAAATGGCCAGTGCCTACACCATCTTCCCAGGCATGGGCATACACTACTCCCCCATGCTCGTCACCCGCATCGAAGACTCTGAAGGCAATGTCATCGCCAACTTCTCCCCACGCATGAACGAGGTGCTCTCGAAAGAGAAAGCATGGCAGATGATTGACATGCTCAAGGCCGTCATCAACTCTGGTACAGGCCGCGCCCTTCGCGGAGGAGCCTACCACATCACAGGTGACCTGGGCGGCAAGACGGGTACGACCAACAGCAACGCCGACGGCTGGTTCATCGGTTTCTGTCCCAAACTCGTCGTGGCCAGTTGGGTGGGCGGCGAAGACCGCGACATCCACTTCGGCAGCATGGCCTTTGGACAAGGTGCCCGAGCAGCCCTGCCTATCTTCGGAAAACTGATGCGCAAAATCTACAACAGCAAACTCCTCGGCATCAGCGAAAAAGACAAGTTCGCCATTCCCGAAGACTACAAGCCCTGCGACAACGACCTGATGGATCTCCCCAGCGCCGAAGCCATCCTGCATCCTGTAGAAGAAGACCCCGTAGAATATGACGAAGAGTTCTTCTAACCCGCCCATCAGACCCATCAATGCCCATTAAACCCACTAACCCCATCAACCCAATCAACCCCATTAACCCCATCAACCCCATGCAATTCATCGGCATCATCCCCGCCCGCTACGCCTCCACCCGCTTCCCTGCCAAACCCCTCGCCATCCTCGGCGGAAAGACCGTCATCGAACGCGTCTATCGCCAAGTGGAAGGTGTGCTTGACGATGTGGTCGTTGCCACCGACGACGACCGCATCATGAACGCTGTCCAAGCCTTCGGAGGCAAAGCCATCATGACCAGTGTCAACCACAAGAGCGGAACCGACCGTGTGTATGAAGCCTACACAAAAATTGGCAACGGCTTCGACGTCATCGTCAACATACAGGGCGACGAACCTTTCATCCAGGCACAACAACTCCAAGCCATCCGACAATGCTTCGACGATGAAAGCGTCGATATAGCCACCCTCGTCAAGCCCTTCAAACCCGAAGACGGATTCGCGGCACTCGAAAACGCGAACTCGCCCAAGGTGGTGGTGAACCGACGCATGGAAGCCCTCTACTTCTCGCGCAGCATCATCCCCTTCACGCGCGGCAAGGACAAGCAGGAATGGCTCAGCGGCCACACCTACTATAAACACATCGGCCTCTACGCCTACCGCGCCAACGTGCTGAAAGAAATCACCAACCTGCCTCAATCCAGCCTCGAACTGGCCGAATCGCTCGAACAACTCCGCTGGTTGGAGAATGGCTACAAAATCAAGGTGGGCATCAGCGACATCGAAACGATTGGCATTGACACCCCGGAAGACTTACAACGTGCGGAACAGTTCCTGCTGTCACACCCACAAAAATGACTTGACAGGGTGAACCCACATTTTGGTCTTGATTGACAGCGTACCCCTCGACTACAATACAGTGTACCCATCGGCTACGAAAAAGCGTACCCCTCGGCTGCGGCATGCCGCAGCCGAGGGGTACGCTTTTTCTTCCCTTTCTTATCCTATTGACCGATGCCCCAACATCAGATTCGGAAAAACGCCATGACACTCCCCATGCAGCACAAAATTACTCAATTTTCATCAGAAAATGCCCCAAACAGTGCTTTTTCATGTTGTAAGAGAATGTTTTTCCCCTCAAATTTGTGTAATTTTGTCGGGAAATTGAACAATCAACAACCAAGTTCGGATAATATGGATTACAAGAAAATTGGCAACGCATACTATATCAGGGTGGATTGCGACGATGAGGTAATAGCAAGCATCCTCGAAGTCTGCCGCAAAGAATCTATCCCATCAGCCACTTTCACTGGCATTGGGGGCTGCAAGGACGCTGAGTTACAGATTTTCATCCCTAAAACAGGCGAGTTTGAGACAGAAAAGATTGAAGGGATGCTGGAATTGGTTTCACTCAATGGCAATGTGGTCTCTGATGACAACGGCCAGTTGTTCCACCACACCCATGCTCTATTCACATTCAAGAAGAATGGCCAGCATGGAATAGCAGGCGGTCACCTGAAATCCACCACGGTTTTATATACGACCGAGATAGAATTGCGCCCCACTGTCGGCGGTTTTATCGGCAGAAAGTTTGACCCTGAAACCAAAACTGGATTTTGGAGTTTCACATAAAGAGGGCCATACAGGCTTTCTGAGCAATCGCATGGCCACCATCGGCACCCTGTCGAAAAACAACTCAAAATCGCAAAACGAGCCTCTTTCGTGCCAAATGGGAGGTTTTTGTTTTAAGAACGGTTAAAAAAAGCGTTCTTTTTTTGCTGTTTCCAACTTTAAGCGGTAACTTTGTACACATATTTAATATATATAGAAAACCAGAAACAACAAACTGTTTCACAAGAACAATAGACAGCAACAAAAAACACTATCAAGAAAATAATCAATGGAAGATTTAGACAGAATTATTAAAGTTGAGATTAACGAGACGATGAAAAAGAGTTACATTGACTACTCCATGTCAGTCATTGTGGCTCGCGCCCTTCCTGAAGTACGTGACGGTTTCAAGCCCGTACACCGGCGCATCCTCTATTCGATGGACAAGCACGGCAACACGTCGGACAAACCGACCGTGAAGTGTGCCCGCATCGTGGGTGATGTGCTCGGCCACTTGCATCCCCACGGCGACTCGTCGGTGTATGGCGCACTCGTTCGTCTGGCTCAACCTTGGGCCATGCGTTACACGCTGGTGGATGGTCAGGGCAACTTCGGTTCGGTCGATGGTGATGGTGCAGCCGCCATGCGTTACACTGAGGCTCGACTGAGCAAACTCGGTGAGGCCATGCTGCAGGACATCGACAAAGAGACCGTCGATATGGTCGATAACTTCGACAACTCGGAGAAGGAACCCACCGTGTTGCCTACCCGCATACCCAACCTGCTGGTGAATGGTGCCACAGGCATCGCCGTCGGTATGGCCACCAACATACCCACCCACAACCTCTCGGAGGTGATAGATGGCTGTGTGGCCTACATCGACAATCCTGATTTGACTTGTGCTGACTTGATGCAGTACATCAAGGGTCCCGACTTCCCCACAGGAGGCATCATCTGTGGCATCGACGGCATCCGCGAAGCCTACGAGACAGGCCGTGGCCGCATCGTCATTCGGTCAAAGACTGAGATTGAGACAGAGGGACAGCACGACAAAATCATCGTGAGCGAAATTCCCTACAACGTGAACAAGTCGGAACTCATCAAGAAGATTGCTGCGCTGGTGAACGAGAAGAAGATTGACGGAATCAGCAATGTGAACGATGAGTCAGACCGTGAAGGCATGCGTATTGTCATCGACATCAAGCGTGAGGCTAATGCCAATGTCGTGCGCAACAAACTCTTCAAACTCACCGACTTGCAGAGCACCTTCGCCGTGAACTGCATCGCCATTGCCGACCGTCGTCCGAAGCAACTCTCGCTGAAGGACTGCATCCGCTACTTCGTCAACCACCGCCACGACGTGGTGATTCGTCGCACAAAGTTCGACAAGCGCAAGGCAGAGGAACGCAGCCACATCCTGGAGGGTCTCATCATCGCCTGCGACAACATCGACGAAGTGGTACACATCATCCGTGCCGCCAAGAATCCACAGGAGGCCATGGAAAACTTGATGAAACGTTTCGATTTGGACGAGATTCAGGCACGTGAAATCGTCAATATGCGTCTGCGCGCTTTGACAGGTCTTGAACAGGACAAACTGCATGCTGAATATGACGAATTGCAGAAACTCATCGCCTACTTAGAGCAGATTCTCACCGACGACTCACTTTGTCGCAAGGTGATGAAGGACGAACTTCTCGAAGTGAAGGAGAAATGGGGTGACGAACGCAAGACAGAGATAGACCTGACTGCCAGCGAGAACTTCGACCCAGAGCAGTTCTATGCCAAAGAAGAGGTGGTGGTGACGGTGAGTCACTTGGGCTACATCAAGCGCACCACCCTGACCGAGTTCCGCACTCAGGCCCGTGGCGGCATCGGTGTGAAGGGTGGAACGGCTCGCGACAAGGACTTCATCGAGTTCATCTATCCCGCCAACACGCACAACACCATGATGTTCTTCACTCAGAAGGGACGCTGCTTCTGGATGAAAGTCTATAACATCCCCGAAGGTTCACGCACCGACAAGGGACGCGCCATCCAGAACCTCTTGAACATCGACAGCGACGACAAGGTGACGGCCTTCATCTGCATCGAGAACATCAACGACGAGGAATGGGTGAACTCCCACAACCTTATCTTCTGCACTCGTCAAGGCATCATCAAGAAGACAGCCTTCGTCAACTACTCACGTCCACGCAACAACGGCATCATCGCCATCAACCTGAACGAAGGCGACGAAGTGGTGGAGGTATTGCTGACGAGTGGCAAGGACGAAATCCTCATTGCCAACCATAATGGTCGCGCCATCCGCTTCAACGAAAGCACCGTCCGCAACATGGGACGTAGCGCGACAGGTGTGAAAGCCATGCGACTGGACGAAGACGGAGATGACGAAGTGATAGGCATGATTGCCCTCACGAAGCCAGAAGGTTACGACGAGGATGCAGAGGAGAACGGAACGGAAGAGGAACTCTATCCCAACATGCCAACCATTCTGGTACTCTCCGAGAAGGGTGTCGGCAAGCGTTCCACCATTGGCGAATACCGCATCACAAACCGCAATGGTAAGGGTGTCAAGACCATCAACATCACCGAGAAGACAGGCAAACTGGTTGCCATCAAGAAGGTGACGGAGGATGAAGACATCATGATTATCAACAAGAGTGGTGTGACGATTCGCCTGGCCGTCAGCGACATCAAGAAGTCTTCACGCAACACGCAAGGTGTCAAACTCATCGACATTCAGAAGCGCAACGATGTCATCAGTTCCGTCTGCGTGGTGGAACACTCTGAAGAGCCAGAAGACCTGGACGATGAGAACACGGAAGCACTCGCAGAGGGCAACGCTGACAGCAACGTGAACGACCATGCTGCCGACGAGACACAAGAGAACAACCAATAACCTATTTATAAACTCATAAAAACCGTATCAATCATGAAAAAATTAGTTTTGATGATGGTTGGCCTTTTCCTGTTCAGCGCATCTTACGCACAGGATAAGGAAGCCTTGAAAGCACAAAAAGAGGCTAAGAAAGAAGCCGAGAAAGTGGTCAAAAAGGCCAAAAGCACTTATGAACTCTCCATCCCCAATCCACAGTATGGGCGCAAGGAGACCGACTTTGAGAAGTTGGGCACAACCCTTCCCATGCTGCAGGAAGCGATGGAGAATCAGTACACCAAGGACGATGCCCTGACATGGAAGGTCGCCTCTGACGTGCAGTTCGAATACTACAAAAAGCAGGAGAATGAGACCAAGGCAGACCCCGACAATGAGTCGCTGAAGGCTCAATTCGTGGAGACCTGTGCCAAACTGACCAACTATTGTGTCATGTACGACTCGCTCATGCGCTTGAACCCCAAGACCAAACCCGACGAACTCAAGACTGAGCACCAGAAGTATCAGACCATGGCCGTCAACGCTGCGTTGCAAGTGCTGCAGGCTTCTCAGAACCTCTCCAACAGCGACAAGCAGGAGGAACTGAAGTTAGGTGTACAATACTCTGAACTCTTCCTCAAATCCATGAGTTCATCGCTCCTCGCCGACTTCAAGAACGACAACCGCAACGACTACATAGCCTATGCCAAGGCTTTCCGCGCCCAGTCTTACTACAACATCGAGGGAACTCCAGAAGCAACCATCGAGGCTGTTTACAAAGACCTGATGGACACCAAGTATAAAGGCATTGCCTACCAGTCGCTCGCAAACTACTATCGCGAGAAAGACCAAGCCAAGCAAATGAAATACCTGCAAGAAGGCATTGACGCCTTGAAGGGCGACCCAGAGCAAAAAGACCTCCGTGGCAACTTTGCCATCATCCTCATGCAGAACCAGTTCCAGAAGGGCGACAAGGAAGGCTTCAAGAAGACCGCACAACTGATAAAGGACGAATTTGCCGACAATGACAATGCCATCAATGCCTATTTGATGGAGGGTCAGATGGCCTTCGAAGATAAAGACTACGATGGTGCAAAGGCCATCTTCCTCGCTGCTAAAGAGAAATTCCCCGATGAACCCAAGTGTCTCCTCATGGCAGCCCGCTCCGCATGGATGAAGGCTCAGACCAACGGTTCTAAGAAGCCCGACATGGACGAAGCCATCAACCTCTTCAAGCAACTCGAATCGGAAAACCCATCAGACCCAGAGATGTGGGGTGAAGCCCTCTACATCCTCTACAACAACACACAGCAGATGAACCTTGCTGCCCCCTACAAGAAATACTACAAAGCCAACTAAGAACAATAGAAAACAAAAAAAGAACTGTGCCGAAAGACACAGTTCTTTTTTTTGAGCGGTGCGTACGAGACTCGAACTCGTGACCCCCTGCGTGACAGGCAGATATTCTAACCTACTGAACTAACGCACCGTTACGTTTCCCTTTTTCTTTACCGACCTCCGAAAACATCTGGTCTTTCTTTTGCGGTGCGTACGAGACTCGAACTCGTGACCCCCTGCGTGACAGGCAGATATTCTAACCTACTGAACTAACGCACCGTTTTTATGTTTCTTTTAGCCATTGGCGAACACGTGTTCCCCTTTAGCGAGTGCAAAGGTACAACAAATTGCGGAACTAACAAAAGATTTCCCGTTTTTTTTTCAGAAAAACTTTCAACTTCCGAAGTAGGGTGTCCAATTTGATGTTCCCAAATGCCCAAGTAAGAACCTCCGTAACTTATTGATTTTAACACTTTAGGTCATAAAATAACGTCTAAAAAGCTTGCGTATATCAGATATTTCTCGTATCTTTGTATCTAAAAATCAGATAGTTAGATATGAATAGAGACAAGAAGATTGAGCGGTTAGAGCAGAAGCTTGCCAAGGCACAGGAAGAGATTAAAGAGTTGAAGTCAGATGTCCGTAAGGCCAAACGGTCTAACTGCAAAGCGTCGAAAAAAAAAGACGCCAGGACCGTAACGCTGAGCAAAGAACAGCAACAATTACTTTTGAAGCTGTTAAACGGTACACTTACTCCGGATTCATGATGATGACGGCATTCCTTCTCTGCATCTACGTGGGCAGCAGTCCCCGCAAGGCTGCAAAGAGTTTGGAGGTGTTCAACTTCATGTTTCATGGTCTTCTTGGCGATTCGCCCTGCCATACGACCATAAGGACATGGCTTGCCAAGATGGGCCTGGATGCCATCAAGCATAAGGACAGGACGCTGGACGAAGCATACGCCATCATCATGGATGCGAGCATCTCGGTGGGTGATCAGCAGATGCTCCTGGCCCTCAAGGTTCCTGCGGATCACACAGGGAAGGCACTCACACATGCCGATGAGGAGGTTGTTGGCATGGCCGTCTCTGAGAACTGGCCTGCCGCCAAGGTGAAGGAGTTCTGCGAGGAGATCACACAGGAACAAGGCCATAAGCCGGAGTATTACATTACGGACAACGGGAAGAACCTCTCGAAGGCCATTGAATTGCTGGATCTTCCGCACCATCGGGATATAAGCCACACGTTGGCAGTATTCCTCAAACAGGTGTACGAGAAGGACGAGGAGTTCGTCGCCTTCAAGAACCTCGTGGCCAACACCAAGCACCTGGCACTGACCAAATTCGCATATCTTATGCCGCCAAAGCAGAGGAGCATGGCACGTTTCATGAACATGTATCCGATTACAGACTGGGCGAAGAAGACTTTGCAGAACTATCCGAGGATGAACAAGGACGAGAAGTACTATTTCTCTTTCGTGCCAAGGAATGCCAGCCTTGTGGAGGAACTTGATGAAGTGATGACAACATATACTGTCATCATGAAGATGTGCAAACAGGAAGGATTCTCAATCGAGACCGTTGCAAAATGCAAGGCTGTCCTCAACCAAAGGCTGCTTGACGGGAACAAGAGAATGAGACAAATTCACAGGTTTATTACATCCTATCTGGACACGGAGAGTGCACTTCTGACGGTAGAGCATTCAAACCACAACGTATCATCCGACATCATCGAATCTGACTTCGGTATCTTCAAGGACTCCATGCCTTCAAACAAGACTAACGGGTTTACAGAGTCCATACTTTACATCCCTCTCAGGCCAAAGGCGTGCAACCTTGAAGATGCTGCCAAAATAGACATCAAGACCATCATGGAAAGAAGAACGGTAAATGAGGTAAAACAATGGAAGACTGAGCACCTCAAGACTAATCCTATAAGTAAAAGAAGAAATTTACTTGTTGCATAACGGGTACATCAAATTGGACACCCTACTTCCGAA
>DGSP01000073.1:2266-33435 GCA_002393555.1 Prevotellaceae bacterium UBA4359 | reverse complement strand
CCCCACTAAATTTCTACTGAGCCCTTTTCTGTGCGTTTATTTGTCGCAACAAACAAAACAGCGGGGCTTCAAGGTTGACCTTGAAGCCCCGCTGTTGGTTGGGATACCCGGGCTCGAACCAGGAATAACAGGACCAGAATCTGTTGTGTTGCCAATTACACCATATCCCAATTTTGTTTCAGCGATTCGCGAATGAGTACCCCTCTTTCGGAATTGCGATGCAAAGGTAGTGCTTTTTAGGAAACCGACCAAGGGTTTTGCGATTTTTTTTCGGCAAATGGTACTTTTTCCGCATTTTGAAGGGGAAAAGATGGCGAAAATGCCGTATCTTTGCATGAAATAAGGCAAGAAAACAATGGACAAACTGATTTTTATAAGTAATGATGATGGCTACGAAGCCGAAGGGTTGAAGCAGTTGGTGGAGATGGTGAGGGAGTTGGGCGATGTGTTTGTGGTGGCTCCCGATGGGGGACGAAGCGGTGCGAGCATGAGCATCAGCAGCCACACGCCAGTGCAGAACACGTTTATCCTG
Source organism: Prevotellaceae bacterium UBA4359 (assembly GCA_002393555.1). GTDB lineage: Bacteria > Bacteroidota > Bacteroidia > Bacteroidales > Bacteroidaceae > Minthosoma. The sequence continues at coordinate 32,903 of DGSP01000073.1, read as the reverse complement.
CATGAAGCGGGCACTGCTGACAGAGGCTGTCTGACGGTGTGGGCCTGTTCGGGCACACCGAACGACTGCACGAAGATGGCGTTTGAGAAGTTGCTGCCTCGGCGACCCGATGTGGTGCTGAGCGGCATCAACCACGGCGACAACTGTGCGGTGAATGCGCACTATTCTGGCACGATGTCGGTGGCTTTGGAGGGGTGCATCAAGCATGTGCCGTCCATCGCTTTTTCGAGTGGACGTACTGACACTTTTGCCGACTTCGGCTACATGAAGGAGTGGGTGCTGAAGGTGGTGCGGATGGTGCTGGCTGAGGGGTTGCCGAAGGAGGTATGTCTGAACGTGAACGTGCCCGACGTGGAGCCACTGAAAGGTGTGAGAATCTGCAAGATGGGCATGGGCGACTGGCACGAGGAGTGGCAGGAGAGAGACCATCCGAGGGGTGGGAAGTATTATTGGATTGCGGGGTATTATGCCCCCTTCGACAAGCATGACGAGGCGACGGACACATGGGCGTTTGAGCATGGGTATGTGGCGGTGACTCCGCTGCAACTGGACATGACGGCGTATGGGACGATGGCCCATCTGAGAGAGGTATTGCGCTGAAGATGAGGAGATGAAAGGACTTAAACTGTTTTTTTGACACGTCAGTATGAAGTATTATTTGATAGCAGGAGAGGCTTCGGGCGACTTGCATGCCTCGAACCTGATGCGGGAACTGAAACGGCTGGATGGCGAGGCGGAGTTTCGTTTCTATGGTGGCGGCAAGATGACCGCCGAGGGGGGAACGCTGGTGAAGCACTATCGGGAGTTGGCTTATATGGGCTTCATTCCTGTGTTGGCGCATCTGCCTCAGATTCTGCGTAATATGCGACTGTGCAAGGCCGACATAGAAGGCTGGAAGCCCGATGTGGTGATTCTGGTCGATTATCCGGGATTTAACCTCAACATTGCTAAATTTGTGCATGAGCGTGGAATCTGCAAGGTGTATTACTACATCAGCCCGAAGATTTGGGCTTGGAAGGAGTACAGAATCAAGAACATACGGCAGGATGTAGATGAGTTGTTCTCAATTCTGCCCTTTGAGGAGGCGTGGTTTGCCAAGCGGAACTACCCGGTCCGCTATGTGGGCAATCCTACGGCCAGCGAGGTGCGCCGATTCAGAGAGAAGGCGGCTATCGGCAATGATGACTTTCTGCGCCACAATCTGCTTTCGCCCCATGTGCCTATCATTGCGCTGCTGTGTGGCAGCCGACGCCAAGAAATCAAGGATAACCTGCCGATGATGCTTGAGGCCACCGCGCCCTTTGCCAATGATTACCAGATTGTTGTGGCTGGCGCGCCGTCCATTGAGCACGATTATTATGCCCGTTTCACCAAGGGGCATCGGGTCAAAGTGCTTCCTGCCGGATGGACTTACCAACTGCTCTACAATGCTCAGGCCGCACTGGTCACATCTGGCACTGCCACGCTGGAGACGGCCATGCTACGTGTGCCACAGGTGGTGTGCTATGCCACTCCCGTGGGCAAGTGCATCTCCATACTGAGGAGCATTGTGCTGAAGGTGAAGTATATCTCGCTGGTCAACCTGATTGCCGACAAAGAGGTGGTGCAGGAACTGGTGGCTGACCGCATGACGGTGGGGAACATCAGGCAATGCCTGTCTGACATCTTGCAGAAAAACAAGGTGAGGAAGAAGATGCTGGACGAATATGAGATGATTGACCGCCTGCTGGGCAAAGAGGATGCCAGCGAGAGGGCTGCGAGGGAAATGTTCACTCTCCTGAAGAAGCAAGATGCAGCCTTAAACGACTGAAAAAAGAAGCGATTATGGAATACCAGACGAGTTTTACGAAAGAAGAAATTGACGAATTGGCACAATGGTTTGCCACACATGAGTGTGAACAAGAAATTGATTTAGGCAACGGCATCCACATCAACCATCTGGACGAAACGCTGAGGCCGATGCTGCACATTGCCCGCATGAAACACGACAACCGTGCTTTCTCCGGGCAGATTCATGTGCTGTTCAAAATCAAGGAAGAATTGTTGAAACAGAACAAGGTCAAGGGTGAAAAGTAGGTTCGGCGGCCACCTTGTTGGTCAGTTCCACATAGTCCTGCACGGAAAGTTGCTCGGGCCGCTGAGTGAAGAGCGGGTCGGCCAGCATGGGTGAATCCTTGCCAAGAATCTGTTTCATACCGTTGCGTAGCATCTTGCGGCGCATGGTGAAGACGGTCTTGACGATGCGGCGGAAAAGTGCCTCGTCACACCCTAAAGAGTTCTTAGAGTTGCGTGTGAGACGAATGACGGCACTCTTTACCTTTGGAGGAGGATTGAACACGTGCTCATCGACCGTGAAGAGGTATTCCACATCGTACCATGCCTGCATGAGCACACTCAGCACTCCGTATGCTTTACTGCCGGGCGTTGCCGCCATGCGTTCGGCCACTTCTTTCTGAATCATGCCTGTACAGCAGGGAATGAGGTCTTTGTTTTCCAGCATCTTGAAGAAAATCTGGCTGGAAATGTTGTAGGGATAGTTGCCCGTGAGGACAAAGGGGCGGCCTTGGAAGACGGCCTGAAGGTCCATTTGCAGGAAGTCGCCCTCGATGATGTTGTCGCCCAACTGGGGGAAATGCTCATGGAGATAGGGCACTGAGTCGAAGTCGATTTCCACCACTTTGAACTCCCTACCCTTCGGAAGAAGAAACTGCGTCAACACTCCCATGCCTGGCCCCACTTCGAGCACGGGCACGTCGGGACAGGCATCGACGGTGTCGGCAATACGGCGAGCCACACCGAGGTCGGTGAGAAAATGCTGCCCCAGGAATTTCTTTGGCTTTACACTGTTCATATTCTTTGGCTGTGCGGAAGATAAATCACCTCTCCATCACAAAAATGAGGTTTCGTTTTGTGGTGTTGGCGGTTTTCATTATCTTTGCATCAAATTTTCCGTTGCAAAGATACAACTTTTTTGATGAACAGCAACAAAACTCTGAAAAAGACTCTCAACATCGTCTGTCCATTCGTGCTTGGAGGCGGTATTTTGTGGTGGATGTACCGCGATACAGACTTCAAAAAGATGGAAGAAACTCTGCTCCATGAGATGGATTGGGGGTGGATGCTTTTTTCGTTGGTGTTTGGAGTGACGGCTCAGATGTTTCGTGGCATCAGATGGAGACAGACACTGGAACCGCTGGATGAGCATCCGCGCGTGATGGACTGCATCCATGCGGTGTTCATCTCCTACGCCTCAAGCCTCATCATTCCGCGTAGCGGGGAACTGAGCCGATGCGGTGTTCTGTCCAGATATGATGGTGTCCCTTTCATGAAATCGCTGGGGACGGTGGTGACGGAGCGAGTGATAGACTCTCTGCTGATATTGCTGATTGCGGCAGCGGTCATCTTGTGGCAAGTGACTGTGTTCGACTCATTCTTTGACCGCACAGGCACCAACCTCGGCGACATACTTCATGGATTCACCACCACTGGCTACATCGTAACAGGCATCTGCCTGATTATCACGGTGGTGTTTCTATGGGTGGGACTGAAGCGCTTCACGTTCATGACTAAGATACGCGAAATGATGAACAACGTGAAAGAGGGCATCCTCTCGCTGAGGGGGGTGAAGAACAAGTGGCTCTTCGCTTTCTACACGGTGGCCATTTGGGGCAGTTACTTTCTGCACTACTGGATTACCTTCTGCTGCTTCGACTTCACCGAGAGCCTCAACTTCACCGTGGCCATCGTCAGTTTCATTGTGGGCAGCATCTCGGTCATCGTGCCCACACCAAACGGTGCAGGCCCATGGCACTTTGCGGTGAAGACCATCCTGATTCTCTATGGACTGACCGACACCGATGCCATCACGTTTGTGCTGATTGTACACACCATCCAGACCGCTCTGGTGCCACTGCTGGGCATCTACTCGTGGGTGGTGCTCAATCTGCGGAAAGAGCCGCTCTTCGAAGCACAGAACTGAGAAGCAACTACTAATCACTTAAAAATCAACATAATCATCATGAATCCAATTGAAGAACTTACGCCCCAAGGGGTTTGGAGAAACTTTTATGCACTGACACAGATTCCGCGTCCATCGGGACACACGGAGCGAGTGGCACAGTTCCTCATTGACTTTGCCAAGCAGCATGGCGCGGAGGCTTATCTGGACGAGGCCGGCAATGTCATCATGAAGAAAGGAGCCACTCCCGGATATGAAAACAGAGAAACAACTGTGTTGCAGGCACACATGGACATGGTGCCGCAGAAGACAAAGGACAGCACCCACAACTTTGAAACCGACCCGCTCGATGTGTACATAGACGGTGAGTGGGTGCGGGCGCGCAACACCACCCTGGGGTCGGACGACGGCATGGGTGTGGCTGCAGCAATGGCCATCATTGAGGACAAGAATGTGGAGCATGGCCCCATCGAAGTACTCATCACTCGTGATGAAGAAACGGGCATGAACGGAGCATTCGGTCTGAAAGCAGACGAACTCACGGGAAAATATCTGTTGAACTTAGACTCGGAAACAGAGGGGGAAATCACCATCGGATGTGCTGGTGGTGTAGATATTATCTGCCAGATGGAATATCAGGAAATCAATGTGAACCCCGACAACATGCTCTGTTACGACATCGTCATCAAAGGGCTACAAGGCGGTCATTCGGGCATTGAAATCGGTAAGGGCTGCGCCAATGCCAACAAACTGATGGCTCGTCTGCTGTTTGCAACCGTGAACACTCAGACGGCTTGGTTAGTGAACTGGCACGGAGGCAATATGCGCAACGCCATTCCCCGTGAGTGTGAGGCAAAGGTGCTGGTGCCTAAGGCACAGGAAAGCGATTTCTTGGCACTGGTCGAGAAGTGTCATAAAACCTTCTCCATAGAATACAAGGACATAGAGGCTAATCCCATCCAACTGACTGCTACACAGGCTGAAAGCATGCCTATGAAGGCTGTACCTGAGGATGTGCAGGAGAATCTGATTAACGCCATCATGGCTGCACACGATGGTGTGCTGCGCTACACACCGTCTCTGCCCGAACTGGTAGAGACATCGTGCAACCTGTCCATCATCAACATAGCCGATGGTAAGGCCGAAATCATCACGATGGCACGTTCGTCGCAAGACAGCATGAAGCAATACCTTTGCAATCAGTACATTGCTTGCTTCTCGATGGCGGGCATGAAGGTGAAGGCCGAAGGCGGCTACAGCGGTTGGCAGCCCAACCCATCGAGTCCACTCGTGGAAATGATGGACAGCATCTACGAACGCATGTACGGTCAGCACCCTTGCATCGCTGCCTGCCATGCCGGACTGGAATGCGGCATCATCGGTGTGAACTATCCCGATATGGACATGGCCAGTTATGGCCCCACCCTCGTCAGTCCACACACGCCTAGCGAGGCTTGCTACATCCCCTCGGTGGAGAAGTTCTACAACTTCACACTCGAAATTCTGAAGAACATTCCCCAAAAGCAATAACCCCCACCAAGCAACACAACCAACTATGGCACTGAACAAGAATAAAGACCTGAAGATGTTCTACAGCATCAGCGAAGTGGCACAAATGTTTAAGGTGACCGAGACTTTGCTGCGTTTCTGGGAAAAGGAGTTTCCGAACATCAAGCCACAGAAGGCAGGACGAGGCATTCGCCAATACACCAAGGCTGACATCGAACAAGTGAGGCTCGTCTATCACCTGGTGAAAGAACGTGGCATGACACTGCAAGGTGCGCGCGACATGATTAAGCGCGACAAAGGTGGTGGCATCAATCGCAATGTGGAGGTGATTGAGCGTCTGAAGGCCATCCGTACAGAGTTGCAAACCATTGGAAAAGACCTGAACGGTCTGGTGTGAGGCTGGTTGTGAACTGCGTACAAAAAGGAGACGGGGACAGCGCCTATATCGGTGCTGTCCCCGTCTCTTTTTTCCATGTTTCGTAGTAAAATCGGTGTGACTTAGACCGCTCGTCAGAATGACTGAGACTGATTCAGAGGGTGTGAATGAAGACTTCAAGAGGACCAAGAGTCAGTCTGCTTGGCAATGCGGATTAGATGCGAGAAACTTCCTTCACATCTTGAATCTCACGAAGACCGGCAATGGTTTCTTCCACTTCTTTGGTGTCGTGTACGAACATTTGGATGGTACACTCGAAGATGCCATCGTCGCACTCCACCTCCAACTTGCGGATGTTGATGCTGTGCAACTGAGAAATCACCTGCGTCATCTTGTGCAGAAGCCCCATCTTGTCAAAACCCCGTACATGGATGGAGGCTGGGAAAAGTGTCTGATTGCCAACCATATTCCACGATGCTCCCAACACGCGATTGCCATGATTGGCTTTCAGTTTCCCGGCCATTGGACACTGCAACTTATGAATCATAATATGCTTATCATCGTCAATATAGCCCATCACGGTATCGCCCGGAATCGGCTTGCAGCAATCGCACAAGGTGTATTTCTTTTGTAGGGATTCTTCTGTCAGAGTAAGGATTTTCTTCTTGTCGAAATCGGGGCCAACCACCTCTTTCTTCACTTTGCCTTTCTTGACAGATTTTTTGCCAAACGAGAAGAGGCGTTTCCATCCTCCCATTTCACTCTTCTCTTTCAGTTCATCAAAGTCTGAACGGCCCAACTGCACTTTACCTTCGGCTATGGCCACATACAGGGCATCTGGCCTTGCAAATCCATGAATATTAGACAGTTTATCAATAACAAGTGTGTCTTTGGGAATGTCATTATTGGCCAAAAACTCGTCCAGCATCAGTTCACCCTTCTTGCGCATCTCACGTTCTTCCTTGCGCAGGATGGACTGAATCTTAGTGGTTGCCTTTGCTGTAGTGGCAATGTTGAGCCACTCGCGGGTAGGATGCACCGATTTTGAAGTCAGAATCTCCACTTGGTCTCCACTTTGCAGCACATAACTGATGGGTTCCAACTTATGGTTGACTTTGGCTCCGATACAATGGCTCCCCACAAAAGTGTGAATGCTGAAAGCGAAGTCCAATGTAGTACTGCCCGCTGGCATCGTGCGTATCTCACCCTTGGGGGTAAAGACAAATATCTCTGATGCGAAAAGGTTCAGTTTGATGGTGTCGAGGAAGTCCATGGCATCAGGCTGAGGGTCATCGAGGATTTCCTTGATGGTCGCCAACCACTTGTCCAACTCCAGTTCCGAAGCCGTTTCCGTCTTTTCGCCATCCTTGTATTTCCAGTGTGCCGCAAATCCCTTCTCTGCAATGTCATCCATACGGCGAGAACGTATCTGCACCTCAATCCATTCGCCCATCTTTGACATGAGAGTGACATGAAGTGCCTGATAGCCATTGGCTTTAGGATGGCTCACCCAGTCGCGTGTCCGATCAGGATGGGAGGTGTAAATCTTACAAAGCATGACATAGATATCGAAACAGTCATTCAACTCTGTATCAATCTCTTCCGGCTCGAAAATGATGCGCACAGCAAGAATGTCGTAGATTTCTTCAAAGGGGATGTGCTTGGTCTGCATCTTATGCCAGATGGAATAAGGCGACTTGACACGCTGCTTGATTTCATAGGATAGTCCCAACTTCTTCAGTTCTGCATGAATGGGAGCAACAAATTCGTCGAAGACAGTATCACGTTCAGCCTTCGTTGCCTCCAACTTCCGCTCTATCTCAGCATATTCATCGGGATGTTCAAACTTAAAACTCAAGTCTTCCAGTTCCGTCTTGATAGAGTTGAGTCCCAGACGATTAGCCAATGGGGCATAGATATAGAGAGTCTCACCTGCAATCTTATATTGCTTATTGACGGCTTGGCTGCCCAGAGTGCGCATGTTGTGCAGGCGGTCCGCAATCTTGATGAGAATGACACGAATATCATCACTCATCGTGAGCAGCAACTTCTTGAAATTCTCAGCCTGAGCCGATGCATGCTCGCCGAAGATACCACCAGAAATCTTGGTCAGACCATCTACAATCTGGGCAATCTTTGGGCCAAACATGTTCTCGATGTCTTCCACAGTATAGTCAGTGTCTTCCACAACATCGTGAAGAAGAGCAGAACAAATGGATGTGGAGCCAAGACCTATTTCGCAGCAAACAATCTTGGCCACAGCAATGGGGTGCATGATATAAGGCTCACCCGACAAACGCCGCACACCCTTGTGGGCATGCTTCGCAAAATTGAATGCTTTCGTGATAATTTCAATTTTCTTTCTATGCTTGCTGGCCAAATAAGCATCAATCAAACTCTGAAACTCATCATTGACCATCTTCTCTTCCTTTTCCACATCTGTCATCTTTGTTTCCATAGGCTGTCCTTGTTTATTTCACACGCACTTTCTGTCCAGGGCGGATAATATTACCTTTGATGCCATTCAACTGGCGCAACTTCGAAACTGTCGTGCCATTTCTCTTGGCAATAGAAGACAGTGTGTCTCCACTCTTCACTGATACACTTTGGGACCGCTGGCGACTGCTGCGAGAACTGCGATGGCGACCATTTCGCGAACGACTGGAAGAGCGGGTGTTACGACTACGAACAGTCGTTTGTTCTGTCTGCACACTCACGGCATCATCAGTGGCAAAACGAGGAGTTGCAGAGGTCTGCATCACACTGAGAGGACTGAGACCATAAATACTGTCCTCATTCAGGATAAAATCCTCTACAGAACCTGCCGGCAAACACAAGGCGTAATCGGCAGGGACGATGTCTTGGCGATATTGCGGATTGAGGGCCCGCAGTTCATCTACAGTCAGGTTGCACTTTGCAGCAATCTGAGTAAACTTCACATTGTGTTGCACCACCACCGTGTCGGACTCCAGCGGAAGGGTAGCCTCACGAGGAACAATGCCGTGTTCGCAATAGTAATTCATGATGTAGGTTGCGGCTATAAAAGCGGGCACATACCCCCTTGTTTCATGAGGAAGACGGCTATAAATAGACCAAAAGTCGGCACCATCCTGATTGCCTGAACGAGTGATAGCCTTCTGCACATTTCCTTCTCCACAGTTATAGGCAGCGATGGCCAATCCCCAGTCGCCAAACATATCGTACAAATCGCGCAAATAATGAGCCGCAGCATCACTTGACTTGATAGGATCACGACGTTCATCGACAAGCGTATTCACCTCAAGACCATAGCGTTTTCCAGTTCCAATCATAAACTGCCAAAGGCCGGCAGCACCCACTCTCGAAGTGGCAGAAGGACGCAGTCCCGACTCAATAACAGGGAGATACTTCAACTCCAGCGGCAACCCATATCTCTCCAATGCCTCTTCGAAGATAGGATTGTAAAAATTAGAAGAACCCAACATAATGGACACTGAACTTTTCATCCTGTTACTATAAGTTTCTATATACTTGCGAGTCACATCATTAAGAGGCATGTCTATCGTAGTTGGGATACGAGAGAGGCGGCTGACGAGCACAGAGTCGCTGTAGGAAAGCACTCGACTAGTCCCCACTCCTTCCGAGAGATTATTCGTGTTGTTGTAATCGCCCATCAACTCTTCCTCGCTGACCAACACACCTTCAGGCATGTCAACAGCCTCTGCTCCCACGCTATCGGGAGACGTGACAACAACATCTTGCGCATAAGTCATTGATGCGACCAAGATAGACAGACATGTAACGAAACTCTTCTTATTCATATATAATTAATTACTATTTAGTTTCAAAAATTCAAACTACACTGTACCCCATAAGAGCAGGAACTCATGCCTTGCGCCCGCATGGTGGAATACTTTTCGTTCATCACAGCAGGATGAACTTTGAGAGTCAAGTCGCGCGAGATGTCAAAACTCGACAATTCTGCATCTATATAAGCATCCAAGATGGACAGTGCATACACCCCTATCATACAGAACATGCTCAAATCGCGAAAACGCCGATAATAATCCTTCTTACGACGAAACATATCCTGCAGACGCGTCTTATTGGCATTGATTTCATAGTGAGCCGGAATGAAGTTCTCATAACTCTTCGTATTTTCGTCACTGTCCGTAATATCAATATATGCCTGAGAATAATCGCGATACATCGTGTTGTTCCAGTTCATGGCATAGATGCAACCTAAAAAACCACCATAGATTAACGGCAATTTCCAGTATTTCCGATTGTAAATCTGCCCACCGCCAGGAAAGATGATGGCATACCAGAGCGACTTCTTCGGGTCAGGAACGAACCGTTTGTTCATCAGCGGATTCACATATTTCACCAACGAATCCTTCACCAATGGTACGTGCATCGCCACACTATCCCGATGTTCGGGCACAAACGTGCCATCACCAACAACTTCCATCACAGAATCTGCAATTTCTTCCAGTCGAACCGTGTCAAGCGCAACATCTTCAGCAATGAGCGAGTCCTTCCAAACACGCACATCATCTTTTGATTCGGGAGATAACAAACGGGCAGAACCCAACCGTTCTTCCTGTGAGTAACCTTTCAGAAAGAAGAACATAGCCATCATGACAAGGACCACCGTTTTATATGTCACCCAAGTCTTTTCCAAATTTCTGCTATTTCATCAAGAGAGCAATGATACGACGAAGGTCGTCAGCAGTAGCGAAAGAGAAAGACACCTTGCCGCCGCCCTTAGACGTGCAGGAAATCTTTGCCTCTACACCCAGCAGACTGGAGAGTTGACCGCGCAGCCCTTCCATTTCTTCAGTCATTTGCGATTCCATCGAACGACTTCCGCCTGCAGGTGTGCGTGTTCCCTTCTCTCCAACACCTTCATTGATACCTTTTATGATATTTTCCACCTGACGGACAGAATACCCTTTGTTCTGTATTTCATTGAAAAGTTTCACCTGTGCTTTAGGGTCTTCCAGTGCCAGTAAAGCACGTGCATGTCCCGTATCAATGTTGCGGTTTTGTATAGCCACCTGCACAGGGGCTGGCAATTTCAGCAAACGAAGATAATTGGCCACTGTAGCCCGTTTCTTTCCCACACGCTCACTTAACTTCTCCTGTGTCAAGTTATAGGCATCCATCAGATGCTGATAGGCCAAAGCAATCTCAATGGAATTCAGGTCTTGGCGCTGAATGTTCTCCACCAATGCCATTTCCATCACATTCTCATCATCTGCTGTTCTGATATAGGCAGGAATGGTAGAAAGTCCAGCCTTCTGTGAGGCTCGCCAGCGACGTTCACCTGCAATAATCTGATACCGACCGTTTTCCAACTCTCGCAAAGTGATGGGTTGGATAATGCCAATTTCAGCAATGGAATCTGCCAGTTCTTGTAAAGCCTCCTCGTCAAACTCACGCCGAGGCTGATTCGGGTTACGCTCAATCAAATCCAGCGCAATCTCATTGATGGTAGAAGACCCTTCGGTACGAACGTCTTCGGTTGAGATGAGAGCATCCAGTCCACGCCCCAAGGCCGACCCATATTTTTTTCTTACCGCCATACGATTCTATCTAAAATTCAGAGTTATAACTTCTTATCGTGAGCAACTATTTCCTTCGCCAGAGCGATATAGTTCTTGGCTCCATTCGACGTTGCATCATACAGGATACAAGGGATGCCATGACTGGGAGCCTCCGACAACTTCACATTACGTTGTATCACCGTATTAAACACCAACTCTTGGAAATGGCGCTTCACCTCTTCATAGATCTGATTAGCCAAGCGAAGACGTGAGTCAAACATGGTCAACAAGAAACCCTCAATCTCCAAATGCGGATTCAGTTTCGACTTGATGATTTTGATGGTATTCAGCAGTTTGCTGATACCCTCAAGCGCAAAATACTCACACTGCACAGGGATGATGACCGAATCTGCCGCAGTCAACGAATTGACCGTAATGATGCCCAAAGAAGGAGAGCAGTCTATCAAAATATAGTCATATTCAGTGCGCAGAGGGTCAAGTGTGCGCTTCAAGACCATCTCTCTCTTATTCATATTCAGCATTTCAATCTCGGCACCCACCAAATCGATATGACTCGGTATGACATCCAAGCCTTCCAAATCAGTCGTGTAGATAGCCGAATGAGGGTCGGCTGAACTAATGATACAATCATATATAGAAGTGTCCACCTGCTGAATGTCAACGCCCAAGCCAGAGGACGCATTCGCCTGAGGATCAGCGTCAACGACAAGGACTTTCTTGTCCAGTGCAGCCAAACTTGCAGCAAGGTTGATTGCAGTAGTAGTCTTGCCTACACCACCCTTCTGATTCGCCAATGCAATGATTTTTCCCATATCTTTATCCTTTATCATTCAATTCTTATGCAAAGGTAAGAATTTTATGTGGAACGTCCAACACAAGAAACGTGGAACATCAAATGTTTTTACATACTTTTATTAAATTAGCCTCAATTGAGACTTCGGCAAACACGAGAACGTGTACGAAAAAAACAGAACGGTCTGATGAATTGGATTCATCAGACCGCATTCTGATAAGATTATTCTTCTTGTGGGCGCTGACGGATTCGAACCGCCGACCCTCTGCTTGTAAGGCAGACGCTCTGAACCAACTGAGCTAAGCGCCCTTGTTGGTCGGGATGACACGACTCGAACGTGCGACCACTTGGTCCCAAACCAAGTATACTACCAACTGTACTACATCCCGATTTTCAACAGCCTTCGGATGTCCTTTTCTCAAAAGCACTGCAAAGGTACGACATTTTTTGGAACTGACCAAATAAAACAGACTTTTTTTACATCCTCAATAAAAAAGTACACTCTTCACACATTCCCTTTCGCGACAAAAGCCCCCAAAAGGAAACAAGAAAAAAGAAGATGCCCTGACTATAGCATACAAAAAAGGAGGCTGCCTCCACTGGACGCAGCCTCCTTTGATTTATCAATTAAGTGAATTGATTACTTAAGAGTGATGATTGCACGACGGTTGAGGTTGAATGGAGCAACTTCGTCAACACCACCTACGCCCTGAACTTCAATCTTAGAACGATCTACACCAAGATTAACGAGTTCGTCAGCAACAGCCTGAGCACGAGCCTCAGACAGTTTCTGGTTGTAAGCAGAAGAACCAGTCTTGCTATCGGCAGAACCGCGAACGACAACCTTAGCACCAGAGTTCTTAGCAGCAGATGCAAGAGCCTCGATGTTGATGAGATCCTTCTTAGAGTTCAACTTAGCAGAGTTGAGGTCGAAGAATACAGAAGCAGAACCAGCAGTTACGTTGTTGGCCTGTGGGCACTTGTGGTTAGCCCACTTAGCGAGTTCAGCACGAAGACGTGCATTCTCGTCCTGCTCAGCCTTGAGTTGTGCACGGAGAGCAGCGAGTTTAGCGCATGCCTCAGCAGAAAGAGCCTCGTAGTCGTCGAGAGACACAGCCTTAGACCAGCCAGTCTTGCCAAGGTTGTAAGTTACACCAAGGTCGAAAGTAGTGATGTTGTTAGCACGCCATGCCTTTTTTGCGTTCTGAGAATAAGGAATGAAGTCCTGAGTTGTCCACATATAAGCGAGGTCGCCATAGATGCTTACACGCTGAGAAATCTTCCAAGAAGACTCGATACCAACACCGAGAACGGGAGCGTAAGTGTTACGGCCGAAGTTACGAACGATACCGAGACGTGGGAAAGCACTCAGGTTCCATACACGAGTTTCGCTGTAACCGCAGAAGAGGTTGCTCAGGTTGAACTGAGTATCGAATGCGAGAAGAGCATAACCACCCTTGTGTGGATTAGCAGTCTCAGTCACATGACCAGCATCCATCACACCGTCATTAGCATTACGGAAAGCGTGTGGGAATGCACCGTTCTCCCAGTTCAGTTTCAGACGAGTACCGATGCCAGGAGTGAACCACTTACCAACAGCGATATCGAAACCGTAAGTACGACCATCGTGCCAGTCCTTCTTGAAGAAACTGCCGTGCTTCCAAGAACTAACAACGTTCATGTCAATACCAGCCTGAACATACCAGTTAGCCCAGAAAGAGTTGGTTGCTACACTGTACTTGTTAGTTGCTGGTGTTGCGAATTCATCGCACTGTGCATTTGCTGCAACAGTACCGAGGCCTACAAAGGCCAGCGCCATCATTAACTTTTTCATAAATACTTTTTTTAATAAAAACAATTAATAATATAATTCTCTTACTCAAAAAGTGGACGACTCCACTAAATAGGAGGCACATGCTTCTTAAACACATTCCAACTATTTTGATGCAAAGTTAAACATTTTACTTCATATCAGCCACACAAAAATCAAAAAAAATGTAAAAAAAAACGTACTTTTCCGCATTTTTCTCTTTTTTATGGCGTTTTTCAGCCTATTCTCGTAAAAAAAACTAAAAAAAGTCGTTCAGAACTTGGTCTTCAAGAATGGAATAGACAATCTTTCCGTCAGGAGTGCGCAGTGGGGTATTTGAGGTAAACAAATCCTGCAACAGATGTTCCATCTCCACCGAAGTGAGAACCTGTCCATACACAATGGCGGCGTTCTCAGCCATCGTAAGCGCCATGGCCTCTTGTGCATCCTTCTTGATATTGCCAGTTTTTTCCCTGACCGATGCCACCATGTCATGAAGAAGTTTCTCCACATCCACACCTTCTATATCAGACGGGATGCCATTGATGGAGTACGCTCCCCCACCCAAATTGGAGAGTTCAAAGCCCAAACTGATAAAATCATCCATCATATTTTCCACCACAATTGCATCGACCGTGTCGAACTGTATCACACTGGGGAAAAGTTCCTTCTGGGTCGGGCGGTTGTGAGACTTCAAGGACTGCATGTTTTGGTCGAACAGCACCCTCACATGAGCCCGATGCTGATTAACCACCATGATGCCATTGTTGCAGGGCATCACGATGTACTTACCTTTATACTGAAATTTCGGAACCGAAACATCAAAGAGCAGTCCCCCTGCAGATGGGCCGCCCGTCGCATTCCAGATGGAACCTTGCAGGTTTTCCTCTTCCGGCAGCAGTTCCAGCCCACCACTTTCCTCTTCCGACGAAACTGCGTTCTCGTCATCGTCCGATGAAGAGGCATTGAACACAGAGCCCGTATATCGGTCATAGAGTTTTTCCCACCCATTCGAGCGTGAGTAAGCAGTGCCTTTCTTACTTTCAAAAGGATTGTAAGTCGGTGCAGACAACTTAGGCTGATGAGGAATCGTTGTTGCAGTGCCCATCACTGGTATGTCAGGTCTTCCTTCCACATCGAAATCTATCATCGGTACATTGCAGAACTTCCCGATTGTCTCTTTTACAGCAGCCGACAGCACCTGCCAGATGGGTTGTTCATTGTCAAACTTTATCTCCGTTTTGGTCGGATGCACATTCACGTCAATAGAAGACGCATCGACCGCAAAGTAGATAAAGTAGGAAACGTGTTCCCCGGCTGGCACCATATTCTCATACGCTTTCATAACCGCACTATGGAAGTACGGATGACGCATATAGCGACCGTTCACGAAGAAATACTGATGGGCATTTTTCTTCTTGGCCGACTCTGGTTTCCCGATATATCCAGAAATGCTCACCAAAGAAGTTTCCACCTCCACGGGCAGCAGTTCCGCATTGATTTTTTTGCCAAAGACATCAAGAATCCTCTGTCGAAGCGTTGCCTCAGGCAGATTGTACATCTCTACACCATTATTATATAAAGAGAAGGCAATCTCGGGATGCACCAACACCATGCGTTGGAAATCTGCCACGACGTTCGTCAACTCCGTCTGATTCGACTTCAAGAATTTTCTTCTTGCCGGAACATTAAAGAAGAGATTCTGCACCAGGAAATTGCTTCCTACAGGACACATCACTGGTTCCTGCCGCACCACCTTGGAGCCGTTGATTTGGAGCATCGTCCCCAGTTCGTCATCCTGCCGTCTGGTCTTCAGTTCCACTTGCGCCACAGCAGCAATACTGGCCAATGCCTCACCGCGAAACCCCATGGTCGAGAGGTTAAACAAGTCTGCCGCCTTCTGAATCTTGGAGGTGGCATGGCGTTCGAAGGAGAGTCTGGCATCCGTCTCCGACATGCCTTTCCCGTCATCAATCACCTGCACATTCGTTTTGCCTCCATCCACCACCAGCACCTTGATATTCTTGGCACCGGCATCGATGGAATTTTCGACCATTTCCTTGATGATAGAGGCTGGGCGTTGGACAACTTCTCCTGCCGCAATTTGGTTGGCAACAGAGTCGGGCAAAACGTGAATAATATCTTCCAAAATGAAATCCTTTCCTTTACGTTAGAAAAAAAACTTTCCTGTATATAAATAACGCATCAGGAGCAACAGCAAGACGATGGCCGCAATCAGCACTCCATACGAAAGCGGCTTCCGACCACTTTCCTTGCGACGCTTCAAGTGCTTTGTGGCCTGCACAAACTTACCACGAATATCCTCCGGCGTGAACTCTTTGGGTGGGAGCAGTCCTAACTCCCGTTTTGCCCGTTCATCTATTTCCTTCAGTTTTTCCTTCCGGGGGTCATAATAAATGTAGTTATGATGGAAACCACGAGGCTTCCTGACTGAGAACATTCCCATAATTACACATTATTTATATACATACATTTCTATCTACAGGAGCGCTGTCCCGCTTTCCGCACTACAAATCCTCCAGTCTTTGCTTCGGCACCACTTTCTTCTCCGTCTTCTTCAGCACCTGTTCTTTCTTTTTCGACTTCCATTCAAAGATGTCGTCCTTATCCTTGGGGCGGATATAGTCAAACCAAGCAAATCCAGCCAGATAGCGTCTTTCTTCCGGGATGGCAAAGGGAGGATACATCACTCCCGTGGGTGTTGACATCCAGATTTTGCTCACCTTCTTATTCTCCATATACAGGTTCAGGTCCGGCGTTTCCGTATAGTTCATGCCAATGCGGCTACCGTCATCCTCTTCCATGAAGTAGCACACATACACATTTCCTTTCGCGTTGTTATGCTCAATCACGCCATCCACAAAATAGCAGAACATCTCCTTGGAAGCCACCTGGTTGAATGAAACCGAATCTATCTTCTCGATGGTCATGGCCTGATTGATGATATGAATCCAATCTATCGTGCTGTCATTGTTGTAGATGCGGATTTCCTCGCCAAACACTTGCTGTTCCTCATTCCACAAGATGGGCTGGCCGTACATGTAAGTGCAGGAATCCCTTTCATGCGAAACCAGCGAGTCGCACACTCCCTGAAAATCACGCCTATACATTCTCACCTTATGATAGGCGAACAAATCCCTATAGAGCGAGTCTGTATTCTGATTATAAGTAACCATCTTCAGCGTGTCGCCATGCACATACAGCGTGTCTGGCCCCGAAAATTCATAGCACACAGCCCTGTCCGTTGCGAGAGCCGTACCCGTCTTGTCCTCATAGCGGCAATAGTCGCCCGTCAACATGCAGCGGTTCTCCACATCCGTCAAGACTACATTGCCAAACGCCTCGCTCACCCCCGTCGCATTGTCGGTATATAGGCTATCCCCCACAATATCACGCATATCTTTATAGACATGTGAGCGTTCCGTCAGGTTGGCCTGCCCCGTTTTTGTGTCATACTCTCCTCGCAAGGCATAGACAAACGTGCTGTCTGCCGAGACGATGTTTGTTTCCGAAATAATCCTGGCCACCTTCGTGTCCGAATAATAGTACAACTCGTTGGTTTTCAGTTCAAACTTCGGATTGTTGAGCACCACATTATCCTTAAATATTGCTTCGTTCAGAGCAGGCGTGTATTGTCCATAGTCCGAGTTCAGCACATTATCCTCATCATAGAGCGTACCGTTCTGAGGATAGAAGCCCACACCCTCCAGACGGTCGTAGTCAATCACCGAAGTCACCAACTTCGTCTTTCGGTGAGTCAGCACCGCATGCCCCTGTGCATGTGCCTGCATCATCGGGCCGTTATACAGCAACGTGTCGCTCGTCAGCGTCAGCGTATCGCCCTGCACCATCCTCACGTGTCCGTAAGCATTGAACGTATTGTCGTCTTTGTAGAACCGCGCACTGTCACAATCCAGATACATCCCATCGTGGAACAACTTGACATGGCCCACCAGCACATCGGCACGGATGTCCCGATGGTTCTTGTACAGGACATCACTGTGCAACAACTTCACCTCCTCCCCCGATTTCTTTCGGGGCTTATCATCTGGCGTCGATGCAAAAAGCACACAAAAGGCTGACAGGCACACCGTGCCCATCAAACACATCTTTCGCATCTTTCCGTTCGCCATCTTACTGATTGTTCGTCACTTAATCCAACCTGAATACTTAAATTCGCAGTTTTTCCAATCGTCGTTGATATGGATATAGGTCGTGGCCTGTTTCTCGCGAATCCACTTATCCAGTTTCTCCTCACACAGTTTCTCCACCACCACATCCTGCAAAGCCTGATAGTCATCGGCCATCGTGGCACGGTGACCGTTGATGCGACTCTTCAGTTTCACGATTGCCACCACTTCTTTGCCACTGCTGTTCACCATGATAAAGGGCTTCGAGATTTCGTTCACCTTCAGTCCGGCCACAGCACGTGCCACCTCCGTCGGCAGGTCTTTCATCTCAAACTTTGACGCACCCGTGTTCTTATCAAACAACAAACCATAGTTGTTTCGGGTGTCCTTATCGTAGGAAACCACCGACACACACTCATCGAAAGTGTAAAGTCCCTTCTCTATCTCAGCCGAGATGGAGTCCAGGTCGTTGATGCATTGTTGCAGTGCCTCCGTTGACACACGGGGCTTCCGCAGAATGTGACGACAGTTCACCATATCTCCCTTCTTTTCAATCAGTTGAATGATATGGAAACCATACTCCGTCTCCACAATCTTCGACACAGCCTTCGGCTCTGTCAGGTTGAAGGCCACATTGGCAAACTCCGGCACAAAAGAGCCACGCCCGGCAAATCCCAGTTCACCACCCTGCTTGGCCGATTCCTTGTCCTCCGAATACAGCAATGCCAACGTGGAGAACTGAGCCGTCCCGTTGTTCACCCGTTCCGTATAACTGCGCAACTCATCCTTCACACGGTCAATCTCCTCCTGTGGAATCTTCGGGTTGCGTGTGATAATCTGGCACTCCACCTTCGTCGGGATGAACGGCACACTATCTTCGGGCAAATCCTTGAAATAGCGGCGCACTTGAGCAGGAGTCACCTTCACGTTCTTCACCAGATTGCGCTGCACCTCGCTCACCACCTTGCGGTCCTTATAACTATTGTACATCTGCTCCCTGATTTGCGAGATGGGCTTGCCCATGTACTCTTCCAGTTTCTCGCGCGAGCCGATGTTCATGATGGCATTGTTGATGTCATCGTCCACATCCTGAAACACTTCCGCATCCGTCACCGTCACAGAGTCGATGGCGGCCTGATGCAGAAACAGTTTCTGCACCGCCAACTGCTCCGGAATGACACAATAGGGGTCGCCCTCCCAGCGTTGTCCCTGCTGCAGGGCCTCCATGCGCGCATTTTCCACATCCGACTTCAGAATGGCCTCATCGCCCACCACCCAAATCACTTCATCCACCACATTGTTCTGCCCCTGAGCCAGCACTCCCTGCGACAGGAGCACACACGCACCAATTATGATACTGCGAATTTTCATACTAATTCTTATTTACAGTCTTGACTACGTCATCAAACACTTCCACCGGGAACTTCTTGCGCAAGCCTTCCACCCACTGCTTCTCCATCATGTTCTGATAGTCCGTCGCCACCTGTCCGCGCACATCTTTGTAGGTGCGAGGAGCCTTGGCCTTCTTGCCATATACATCCACCACCGGAAAATCCTTCTTCGGTTTCAGTTCCGCCTTCTTCTGCTTAAACACCAACTTATCCACGTTGGCATTATCGCCCTGCTTGTAGATGCCACGCTCCACACGCACCATCTTCACCGAGTCGTTGTTCAGTGCAGCCACAAGCGTCTTGGCATAGTCCTCTTCGTCCACACCCTTCAGCAGTTTCTTCGCTTTCGAAGCCGTTGCAGCATCCTTGGCATAAATGATGATGCCGCAGAACCGGGGAGCATCCCAGGCATAGTCCTTCTTGTGGGCCGCAAAGAAAGCCTCCATGCCCGCATGGTCCTGCTGAGCCTTGTCCCACACATCCTTCTTCGTCACCTCATACATCAAGGTGCCGTCATAATACTCCTGCGCCAAATTCTTCTGGTCGGCATCAGATTCCAAGATTTTCTCCAGCAGTTCATCAACCAGTTCGGTTCTCGTGATGCCACGCTGACTCGACACCGAGTCCAGATAGGCATTGGCCGAAGCCTCTCTGATGCCACGCTGTTCCAAGAACTTGATGATGTTGTCATGATGGAACTCATAGGACTCAAACGGATGGCGGTCAACCAGATAGATGATGTGCCAGCCCACCGTCGATTTCACGGGAGCCGACATCTCGCCAGCCTTCAGCGCGTAGGCCGCCTGCTCAAAGTCTGGAATCATCATGCCTTTGCCAAACTGCCCCAGCGCACCGCCACGCTGTGCCGACCCTTTGTCGTCGCTCTTCTCCTTGGCCAGTTCGGCAAACTTCTCTGCCAGTTGCTCCTTCGGCACAGCCTGCAGCACACCATAGATACTGTCGATGCGCACCTTGGCTGCAGCCTGCTGCTCAGCCGTCGCATCCTGGCGCATCAGCACCAGAATGTGGCTCGCCGTCAGCAAGTCCTGCCCCTCAAAGCGGGCAGCCGTATTGTCGTAGGTCTTGCGGGCCTCACGTTCGATGAATGCCGAATCGACTAGCGTGGGAATGACCATCTGCTCCTTGTAGCCGTCCAGTTCTTTGCGCAGCGAAGGGACCGTGTCCAGCCGTTGACTCTCGGCCTCGGCCACCTTCAACTTAAAATCCACATACAGAGGCACATACTCCTCCACGCTCTTCTTGTCCAACACGCCATCCGAGTTGTTCTTGTTGAACGAATATTCAAACTCACTCCTCGTGATGCTTTTACCATTGATTTTCATGATGACAGGGTCTGAGGTCTGCGCCACAGCCGAAAGACTTGCCACCAAAGAAGCCACAAAAAATACTATCTTTTTCATTTGTATTTCTTATCTTACAATTTTGACTGCAAAGTTACGAAAAAATATAGAACTATACGTGCGGAATAAAGATTTTTAACTTTCACCGCCCTTCCCATGCCGTTCCCATCTCATAAACGAACACAAGGCCGGAAAAACCGCACCCCTCGACTACGATGAACCGTACCCCTCGGCTACGGCAATTCGTACCCCTCGACTACGCCTTTTCACAGCCGGAAACGGATGGCGAAGAAGTGTTGTTTGACAGGAAAATCCGAAACAAAAAAGGCTTTGTCTCTCCGCTGGGGAAGACAAAGCCTTCAACTGTTGACGATGATGTTTTTTATTGCGGACGGCTGTAGTTGGGAGCCTCGCTGGTGATGATGACTTCATGCGGGTGGCTCTCCTGCACACCTGCATTGGTGATGCGGGTGAACTTGGCATTGTGCAGTTCCATAATGCTGGCTGAGCCACAATAGCCCATGCCGGAACGGAGACCGCCCACGAGTTGGTAAACCACTTCCTGCACCGTGCCTTTGTAGGGCACACGTCCTGCAATGCCTTCCGGCACGAGTTTCTTGGTTTCGGTCACACCGCCTTGGAAGTAGCGGTCCTTGGAGCCGTTCTCCATGGCCTCCAGCGACCCCATGCCGCGATAACTCTTGAACTTACGGCCATTGAAGAGGATGGTCTCGCCTGGTGCTTCTTCTGTGCCAGCCACGAGCGAGCCAATCATGACGCTGTAGCCACCGGCAGCGAGTGCCTTGACCACATCGCCCGAATAGCGCAGGCCGCCGTCGGCTATGAGTGGAATGTCTGTGCCTTCAAGTGCCTTAGCCACATCATAGACCGCGCTCAACTGGGGTACGCCCACACCGGCCACGACACGAGTGGTGCAGATGGAGCCGGGACCGATGCCCACTTTCACGGCATCGGCACCTGCTTCTACCAGAGCCTTTGCTGCCTCGCCTGTGGCGATGTTGCCCACCACAATATCGACATCGGGGAAGGCGGCCTTGGCCTCGCGCACCTTATCAATCACACCTTTGGAATGACCATGCGCGGTGTCGATGACGATGGCATCCACACCAGCCTTGACCAATGCCTCCATGCGTTCAAACGTGTCGGCTGTCACGCCCACACCGGCTGCCACGCGCAGACGGCCCTTGGCATCCTTGCAGGCATGGGGCTTATCCTTGGCTTTGGTGATGTCCTTGTAGGTGATGAGGCCAATGAGTTTGTTGTCGTTATCCACCACGGGCAACTTCTCAATCTTGTGCTCCAGCAAAATGCGTGAGGCACTTTCGAGGTCTGCTTGCTGGTGGGTGACCACGAGGTTCTCCTTGGTCATCACATCATCAATTTTCTTGCTGAGGTCGGTTTGGAACCGAAGGTCGCGATTGGTGACGATGCCCACGAGCGTGTTGACGTCATCAACCACTGGAATGCCGCCGATATGGTATTCGGCCATGATGTCGAGCGCATCCTTCACGGTTGAGCCACGCTTGATGGTGACAGGGTCGTAAATCATGCCGTTTTCGGCACGTTTCACGATGGCCACCTGACGTGCCTGGTCCTCAATAGACATGTTCTTGTGGATGACACCGATACCGCCTTCGCGA
This sequence comes from Prevotellaceae bacterium UBA4359, assembly GCA_002393555.1. Classification (GTDB taxonomy): domain Bacteria; phylum Bacteroidota; class Bacteroidia; order Bacteroidales; family Bacteroidaceae; genus Minthosoma. The sequence continues at coordinate 10,344 of DGSP01000073.1, read as the reverse complement.
GCAATAGCGATAGCCATCGGTGCCTCGGTGACTGTGTCCATGGCGGCAGTCACGAAAGGAATCTGCAACTCGATGTTGCGTGAAAACTTAGTGGTGAGGGAAACCTCGCGCGGAAGAACCTGCGAATAGGCTGGGATGAGCAGCACGTCGTCGAACGTCAGTCCTTCCATCACAACTTTATCTGCAATAAATGATGCCATAGTGTTAGGGTATTTATTGCATGCAAAGGTAAGACTTTTTTGCAACGTGGCAAAGAAAAAGAACTAAAAACTAAAAACTAAAAACTAAAAGTGTGAGTTTGTCCGTCCTAATGGAAGTAATTTTCACTTTTAGTTTTTAGTTTTTCGCTTTTAGTTCCTTATTCTTAATTGGCAAGTTCGCTGATGAACTTGATGCGCACAAGTCTTACGTCTTCTTCATAGATGTCGCCGTCGAGATTGTCGAGTGCCGTGTCGAGGTCATCGGTTTCGCTGGTACGGAAGTATTCGTAGATTTCATCAATCACATCTTCGTCCATCTCTATGTCCTCAAAGTAATAGTCGATGTTGAGTTTGGTGCCGCTATAGACGATGGCCTCCATCTCGTCCAGCAGTTCGTCGAAGTCGAGACCTGTGCTTTTGGCAATGTCTTCAAGACTCACCTTGCGGTCTATGGCCTGAATGATTTTTACTTTCATTTTCGATTTGTTGGCAACAGTCCTGACTCGCATATCTGTCGGACGCACGATGTCGTTGTCTTCGCAGTGCCGCTGAATCAGTTTGCAAAACTCGGCTCCATAGCGCTTAGCCTTTCCTGCACCAACACCTGGAATATTCTGCAATTCCTCTTCATTGACGGGATAGAGTGTGGACATGGATTCCAGCGAGGCATCTTGGAATACGACATAAGGAGGCACATTGTGCTTCTTGGCTATTTTCTTCCGAAGGTCGAGCAACATGCCATACAACACTTCGTCGGCCACGCCTGTTCCGCCCTGCTCCGAACTGTCGTCGAAGTCGTCGTCAAAGTCGTTGTTCTCCACGACCATAAACGGTACCGGCTTCTTGACGAACTTCCGACCCGCTTTCGTCAACTTCAGTGCGCCATACGACTCCACTTCCTTGTCGATGTAACCGGCAAGACTGGCCTGAATCACGATAGCATCCCACATGGTGCTTTCCACATCTGCACCTGCTCCAAACTGTTCCAACTGGTCGTGCTTGTGGCTCAAGATGGTCTCGCTTTCTTCGCCACGCAAGACATGGATGATATATTCCTGACGGAAATTTTCTTTCACTGCCAAAATGGTCTGCAACAGCAACAAAAGGTTTTCCTTTTGGTCTGTCCGGGCCTTCGGATGCAGACAGTTGTCGCAGTTGCCACAATTGTCCTTGTCATATTCCTCGCCAAAATAGTGCAACAACATCTTGCGACGGCACACCGACGATTCGCAGTAGGCAGCAGTCTCGCCCAGCAGATGGGTGCCGATATCTTTTTCTGCAGGGGTCTTGTCCTTCATGAATTTTTCCAGTTTTGCCAAGTCTTTGTGGCAATAGTAGGTGATGCACTTGCCTTCACCGCCGTCGCGGCCAGCCCGCCCGGTCTCCTGATAATAACCTTCAAGACTTTTGGGTATGTCGTAATGGATGACATAGCGCACATCGGGCTTGTCTATACCCATGCCAAAGGCGATGGTGGCCACGATGACATCGACTCGCTCCATGATGAAGTTGTCCTGAGTCTCGTTGCGGTCCTTCGTGTCCATTCCGGCATGATAGGCAGCCGCCTTGATATTGTTGGCACGGAGTACCTCGGCCAGATCTTCCACTTTCTTACGGCTCAAGCAATAGATGATGCCGCTCTTGTGGGGGTTTTGCCTGATGAACTTGATGATGTCTTTTTCCACATCAGCCGTCTTTTGCCGCACCTCGTAGTAGAGATTCTGGCGGTTGAACGACGACTTATAGTCTTTTGCCTCTATAATGCCGAGATTTTTCTTGATGTCGTTGCGCACCTTGTCCGTCGCCGTTGCAGTCAGCGCAATCACTGGTGCGTCATAGATGCGTTGGGCGGCCTCCTTGATGGCTTCGTCGGTAGGCAAATCTGGCAAGTTCATCACTGCTGGTTCGTCAGCCATGCGTTTCTTCAATTCGCCATAATCCCTACGGATGACGGGCATGATGCTCAACAGGGCATCGACAAATCGGACATCCAAGCGTGGACACTTGTCCGATTTCTCCTTAATCTGCTCTTTCATCTCTGACATGAAGGCTATGACATCAGCCAGTCCCTTCACACGTTCCTCAGCCGCATCCAGTTTGTCCTGATCCATGCGGTCAGGGAACTGTTTGAACTCTTTGTTCATCGCCTCCAGACTCTGCTTCCGTGCCCGATAGGCATCGGTCAAAGCCTTGATGGTGTGCAGTTTATCTTTGGGGAGGAAGAGTTCTATGATGGGAGCCATCGCAATCCAGTTGATGACGGGACGAATCTTGCGATACTCCGGGCGGAAGTCATGTCCCCACTCCGAGATGCAGTGTGCCTCATCAATGGCAAAGAAGGAGATGTTGACCTGTCGAAGAAATTCCACGTTATCTTCTTTCGTCAGCGATTCGGGTGCCACATAGAGCATTTTTGTTTTTCCCGACATGATGTCAGCCTTCACCTGGTCGATGTTGGCCTTGCTCAACGAAGAGTTGATGAAGTGCGCCACCCCATCTTCCTCACTGATGTGCTTGATGGCATCCACCTGATTCTTCATCAGGGCTATCAGCGGTGAAATCACAATGGCTGTCCCGTCCATCAACAGCGCAGGCAACTGGTAGCAGAGGGATTTGCCGCCGCCGGTAGGCATCAGCACAAAGGTGTCATTACGGTCGAGAAGGTTCTGGATGATGGCCTCTTGATCGCCTTTGAACGTGTCAAAGCCAAAGTAATACTTTAGCGCCTGCTGTAATGTCTTCGGTTTTTCCATTGGATGTTAGAGTGTTGTATATGATTAACGTGGGATATAATTCATTCTATCAACAAAGTTATAAAGATGTTTTGTATTTTCAAAGAGAATCAGAAGAAAATTACACATTTTTATCAAAAAATGCCATTATTTATCCTCTGTACTTTCTTTCAGAACAGCGACATTGGCACTTTCCACCTGCTGACGGGCAAAATCAAGGGTCACCACATATTCCTTCACGCCTGTTGACGGAACTTCAAACATCGGTTTCATCATCACCACCTCTATGAGCGAACGTAAGCCACGGGCACCCAGTTTGAACTCGACTGCTTTATCCACCACATAGTCCAGCACAGCCTCCTCAAAGACCAGTTTCACTCCGTCTATTTCAAACATCTTCTTATATTGCTTCACGATGGAGTTTTTCGGTTCTGTCAAGATGGAACGAAGAGCCTGGCGGTCAAGCGGTTCAAGATGGGTCAGGACAGGCAGACGACCGATGATTTCTGGTATCAAGCCAAAAGACTTCAAGTCCATCGGTGCTATATACTGCATCATGTTCGACTTATCTATTTTCGCCACATTCCTCGCCGCATCGAAGCCCACCACATGGGTGTTCAAACGCTGTGCAATACGCTTCTCGATGCCATCGAACGCACCACCACAGATGAAGAGAATGTTACTTGTGTCCACCTGTATGAACTGTTGTTCAGGATGCTTTCGTCCACCTTGAGGCGGCACATTCACCACGCTGCCTTCCAGCAGTTTGAGCAATCCTTGCTGCACACCCTCACCGCTCACGTCGCGGGTGATGCTGGGGTTGTCACCCTTACGGGCAATCTTGTCAATCTCATCAATGAAGACAATACCCTTTTCAGCCAACTTCACGTCGCCATCAGCGGCCTGCAAAAGACGAACCAGCAGACTCTCCACATCCTCGCCCACATAGCCAGCCTCGGTCAACACCGTTGCATCCACAATGGCGAAAGGCACCAAAAGCATCTTCGCGATGGTCTTGGCCAGCAAAGTCTTACCAGTGCCAGTGCTGCCCACCATGATGATGTTCGACTTTTCCAGTTCCACCTCGTCGGCATCATCGCGATGATTCAGACGCTTATAGTGATTATACACTGCCACCGACAGCGCCATCTTAGCCGCATCCTGACCTATTACATAACGGTCCAGATACTCCTTGATTTCCCTTGGCTTCGGCAGATTTGTCAACTTATCATCCGCTTTGCCACCGCGATTCGACTCTTTGACTATATTCATCGCCTGCTCCGCACACTCATCACAGATATAGCCATCCAAGCCGTATATCAGCATCTTGACTTCCTTCTCTGAGCGACCGCAAAACGAACATTTATTCAGTTTAGCCACTTTTTCCTATCCTATATATATAATAATGTGTATCAAACTTTCCTCACCAACACCTCATCCACCATGCCATACTCCTTCGCCTCCTCGGCGGTCATCCAGTAGTCGCGGTCGCTGTCGGCCCACACCTTGTCGAAGGGTTGATGACTATGGTCGCTGATGATGGTGTAGAGTTCTTTCTTCAGTTTCTGAATCTCACGCGCCGTAATTTCAATGTCGCTGGCCTGTCCCTGCGCACCGCCCATCGGCTGATGAATCATAATGCGGCTATGAGGCAGCGCACTACGCTTTCCCTCTTTTCCAGCCACCAGCAACACCGCTGCCATCGAGGCCGCCATACCAGTGCAGATGGTCTGCACATCGCTGTTGATGAACTGCATCGTATCGTAGATGCCCAAGCCGGCATACACACTTCCGCCAGGCGAGTTAATGTAGATGCTGATGTCCTTGGCACTATCCACGCTGTCCAGATACAGCATCTGAGCCTGCAGCACATTGGCTGTATAGTCATTCACCTCAGTGCCGAGAAAGATGATTCGGTCCATCATCAGGCGTGAAAACACATCCAACTGTGTCACGTTCAACTGACGCTCCTCCAAAATATAAGGGTTCAAATAACCCGCTTGCGACTTCACCACGTCGTCGAGCACCATACTGCTCATTCCCAAATGCTTAGTAGCATATTTTCTAAAATCTTCAATCATGTTTTTTTCAGTTCTTATACTTGTCTGACTCACAAGAGAGTGCAAAGATAAGAAAAAAGTGGTAAGAAGGAAAATTCTCACCACTTTTTTTTGATTTTTTTTGTTTCAAGACTCAAACATCTTGTTGAACTCCTCGGCACTCACAGATTTCTCATTCAGAGTCACCTTGTCTTTCAGGGCAACGCCCAACTTCACCTCGATGCAGCGGTCAATGAGGTTGTCCACCGTCTCGCGCTTCTTCAGCATCTCCTTCACCGAATTCTCCAGATACTCATCGGGGATGTTCAGCATGCCATATTGAGCAAACTGCATGCGAGTCACCTCTTTGGCCATGTTGCGCACATCCTCGTCATCCACCTTCACTCCATTCTGCTCCACGAGTTTCTCCTTGATGAGGTGCCAAGTCAACTCTTCGATGCTCTTGTCAAACTGTGCATCCACCTTGGCCTGATCACCCGTGTTGGCCAGCAAAATCTTCTTCAGTTTTTCCTCGGGGAACTCCAACTTGCCCACCTTCTCGGTGATGTATTTGCGAGTGTCGAGCAAGAACTTATAGTCGCTGTCCTTCTTGAACTGGTCGGCAATCAACGACTTCACCTTGCCACGGAACTCCTCTTCCGACTTCACCTCGCCGCCGGGGAACACAGTGTCAAAGAGTTCCTGATTGAAGGGGCCTGGCATGAAGCGAGTGATTTCAGTAATCTGGAAGTTGAACTCACCCTTATGGTTCAGCGCATCAGCCTTCTCCACCTTGAGCAGCGAAGTCAGTTCAGCCTCGTTGTTGTCGTATGCCACCGAAGGATTGAACGTCACGATGTCGTTCACCTTCACGCCATCGAACAGTTTCTTCTGGTCGTCATTCTTGAAATACTTAGGCAGCATCACCACATCCTCAGCCTTCACAGGGTTCTCCACATCAAGTTCTGTAATGACACCCTTAATCATGTCGTTATCTTCGTAGGAATCGACCTTCTCATAACTGCCACCACGCTGACGATACATATTCACCTGATTCTCCACCATCTGGTCGCTCACCTCCACGTTGTAGTAGTCAATCTTGTCTTTCTTCGACAGTTCCACCTCAAACTCAGGAGCAATGGCCAGTTCAAACTTGAAAGTGAACGACTCGCCCTCCTTCAGTTCCACCGTGTTGTTCTCCTCCGTAGGCAGAGGCTCGCCCAGCATGTTAATCTTGTTCTCACGGATATAGCCAAACAGTCCGTCCTGCAGAATCTTGTTCACCTCGTCGGCCAAGATGCTCACACCGAACTGCTTCTTAATCAGCCCGACAGGCACCATACCCGGACGGAAGCCCGGCATGTTCATTTTCTTTTTAGCGTCCTTGATAGCCTTCTCATACTTCTCCGTATAGTCGGCAGGTTCCACCACGGCAGTCATCACCGCGTTCACCTTGTCAATGTTCTCGATTGAAATGTTCATCTTGAGTTGTTATGTTATTGAGTTTATTGTATTTCAGTTCTTCCTCAGCACAGAAACTAACAAAATCGGCTGCAAAGGTAGTACTTTTTTTCCGAACAGCCAAAAAATCAGCCATAAAAGAAACGTGTTCACTTCAAGAATCCGAACAAGCCCAACTCGTTCGCAAAAATCAGGAAGATGCACAAGGGCGCAATATAGCGGATGATGAAGCGGTAGGCAGAATAGAGAGGCGAGCGGAGGGTGCCGCCGTTGGTCAGTTCGGCGCGCAAGACCTGCTCGTCCACCACCCAACCGAGGAAGATGCACATGAGCATGCCGCCAATGGGCATGATGAACTTGGCCACAAGGAAGTCGAAGAGGTCGAAACAGTTGAGGCCAAAGATTTTCACTTCAGCCCAGTCGCCGAACGACCACGAGCAGAAGGTGCCCAGCAGCATACACACCACGCTGACCAGCACGGCGGCCAGAGGGCGAGGCATGCGGAGGTTGGTGTGGAAATAGGCTGCCGACATTTCGAGCATGGAGATGCTGCTGGTGAGGGCGGCCATGACCAGGAGGAGGTAGAACATCAGTGAGAAGATGTAGGCCAAGACGGGCATGCCGCCAAAGACCTGCTGGAAGACGTTGGGCAGTGTGACAAACACGAGCGAAGGACCGGCATCGGGTTGCAGGCCGGGAATGGAATAGACGGCCGGGAAGATGATGAGGCCGCTGAAGAGGGCCACCAGCGTGTCGATGGAGGCCACGCTGAGGCCATCTTTCATCAGGTCAACGTCGCGGCGGAAGTAGCAAGCGTAGGTGCACAGGCATCCGAGGCCGACGCTGAGCGAGAAGAAAGCCTGCCCCATCGCGCTGAGGATGACCGAGCCATTCACTTTGGAGAAATCGGGACGAAAGAGAAATTCAAGCCCTAAGTGTGCGTTCGGCAGGGAGAGCGAACAGCCCACCAGCACGAGGATGAACAGGAAGAGCAAGGGCATCATGATTTTGGAACCTCGCTCTATGCCTTTCTGCACTCCGAGGGCCACGATGCCACAGGTCAGGGCCACGGTGAGGGTCATCCAAAAGACGGGCTGGAGAGAGTCGGAGGAGAAGGTGGCAAAGTCGGTGGTGAACTCCTGCGGTGTCTTGCCGGAAAAGCCATCGAGGAGTGCCTCGTAGGTGTAGTAGAGCGTCCAGCCAGCCACCACGGCATAGTAACTGAGCACGAGGAATCCGCTCACCACGGGAATCAGCCCCATCCATCGCCAGCCTTTCTTGCCGCCGCTCATCTTCTCGAAGGCGGTCGGGACGTCGCTTCCGCCATGCCGTCCAATGGCGAACTCCGTCACCATGATGGGCACACCGAGCAGGAGCATACACAGCACATAGATGAGAATGAAGGCCGCACCGCCGTTGGCGCCTGTCTCGGTGGGAAACCGCCACACGTTGCCCAAGCCTACAGCACTGCCAGCAGCAGCCAGGACGGCTCCCATCTTCGATGCAAAAATATTCTTGCTTGTACTCATAAACTTCTCTTTCAGTTAGGTGAACAAAAATAGTTTACATGATGCGACAAGCCGCATGATTCTCGGACAATAATTACCAATAATTTTCAAAAATTGGTTCCAATAATAATTATTGGA
>DGSP01000073.1:0-2156 GCA_002393555.1 Prevotellaceae bacterium UBA4359 | reverse complement strand
AAAAGAAGAGACATCATTGTATAAGACAATTTTGTGCCGTTCCTTGTTTGTGCGAGGAGGTCAGTTTCGGAGGCGCAGTTTCCAGATTTCCCCGTGCCGCACCATCTTTTGCGAGGCCACCTCTTTCGTGCTGTCGGCAAAGGTATACTGATAATAGACCGTGCAGATGGAGTCGCCCAACATCTTGGCTTCCACCATGTTGATGGCCACCACAGCCGCACGTTCGGACTGGCGCCAACCCAGATGCTGACGCAGCACCTGCCGCATCGCCGCCTGTTGCGTGGAGTCCATCGTGGTGCCGAAATCCACGTGTTGCAAGTAGGTGTCGTAGTCTTCCCTATTCAGTGCCTCCAGTGCCTCCTGCAGCGCATGCGTCGGCCCCTCCGACTTCTCCTGACATGTCGCAAGGCACAACACAAGAAACATGACTAAAAACTTCAACCGTCGCATTTGCTTTTATCGAAAAATCGCCCAGCGCGTGGGCTGGTCACTTTTGTCTGACATACACATTGATGGGTGTGCCCTTGAAGTTCCAGTGTTCACGTATCTGGTTTTCCAGGAATCGCTTGTAGGGTTCCTTCACATACTGTGGCAGGTTGGCGTAGAACACAAACGAGGGCACCCGGGTGTCGGGTATCTGCATGGCATACTTAATCTTGATGTACTTGCCCTTGAGCGATGGGGGCGGTGTGGCCTCGATGATGGGCAGCATCACCTCGTTCAGTTTTGCGGTCGAGACCTTGTTCGTCCTTGCCTGATAAGCCTTTTGTGCCTCTTCCAACACCTTGAAGATACGCTGCTTGGTCACTGCCGATGCAAAGATAATCTGGAAGTCGGTGAAAGGTGCGAAGCGGTCGCGGATGGCGCGCTCAAAGTGGCGGATGGCCTCGTTGCTCTTCTCGGTGGCGAGGTCCCACTTGTTCACCACCACCACCAGCCCCTTCTGGTTCTTCTGCACCAGTTGGAAGATGTTGATGTCCTGCCCCTCGATGCCTCGTGTGGCATCCACCATCAGCACACACACGTCGGAGTTCTCGATGGCACGGATGCTCCTCATCACCGAGTAGTATTCCAGGTCCTCCGTCACCTTGTTCTTCTTGCGGATGCCTGCGGTATCGACGAGGTAGAAGTTGAAGCCGAACTTCTCATATTTCGTGTAGATGGAGTCGCGTGTAGTGCCGGCAATGTCGGTCACCACGTTGCGGTTGTCGTCCAAGAAAGCGTTGATGAGCGACGATTTGCCTGCATTGGGGCGGCCCACCACGGCGATGCGCGGGATGTCTTCTTCTATCACCTCGCTCATCTCTTTGGTGAAACTGCCCACCACGGCATCCAGGAGGTCGCCCGTGCCACTGCCCGTCAGCGAACTGATGCAGTAGGGGTCGCCAAGTCCCAGGCTGTAGAACTCAGCGGCATCGTAGCGGTGTTCGTTGCTATCCACCTTGTTGGCCACCACAAAGACAGGCAACTTGCTACGTCTCAGGATGTCGGCCACCTCCATGTCGAGGTCGGTCACACCCGTGCGCACATCCACCATGAAGAGGATGACGTCGCACTCTTCGATGGCGATGAGCACCTGACGGCGGATTTCCTCTTCAAACACATCGTCGGAGTTCACCACCCAGCCGCCGGTATCGACCACTGAGAACTCTTTGTTGCCCCATTCGCACTTGCCATACTGACGGTCGCGCGTGGTGCCTGCCTCGTCACTCACAATGGCGTGACGGGTCTTTGTCAATCGGTTGAACAGGGTCGATTTCCCCACATTGGGACGACCCACAATAGCCACTAAATTTGCCATAAAACACTGATTTGGGTGCAAATTTACGGAAAAATATTGACATATAAACCCACCTCAACAAAAAACACCCGCTATCAGATGTTTTTTAACGTGAGTTCGATGAATCCCAACAAAAATAATTCATGAAAAATTCGTGGTTAATTCTTGGAAATTCGTGTTTTATTTTAGACATAAATTATCATGAATTAACCACGAATTTTTCATGAATTGAATAGTTGTAATTTAATTCACTCAAGTTTCGGAAATACACAACTTGTTCATTTTAACACGAATTACGCGAATATACACAAAACTATGCAGCACAAGAAACTATCACACAAAGCACCTTCTGTGCGACGAAGAACACGAAAACCAT
>DGSP01000032.1 GCA_002393555.1 Prevotellaceae bacterium UBA4359 | reverse complement strand
TCCGACTTTTTAAAGTGGACTCAATAATTAACAATCATGAGACCCCACCTTCGACACCTTTCGATGAGGCTCTTCCACACCTTCCGGAGAGTCTCTTCCACAGAGTCACAAGGGGCAATGGAAGAGAGTCACGTGACTCTGTGGAGCAGAGTCACAAGAGACAACGACGAAGCCCCTTTGGAAACTCTTCATGATGTGACAGTCCACCCTGCCGTACCCCTCGGATACACCACAGCGTACCCCTCGGATACGGCATGGCGTAGCCGAGGGGTACGATCCTTTTTTGAGATAATCTTCAAAATTTGTGAATAGGGGTCCTTTTTATTATTTACCTAAAGTACTGCGGAATTTAGGTAAAACAAAAGAAATGGATGAAAAAATGTGCCTCAAAAGGCAAAAACCTTATGAGGCATGTAGATTTTATCGTAGAAAAACTTCTTGAAACTTTTTCAAGGTGAAAATTCGGCATTTTCCAAACTGATTCATTTCGGTCAAATCTTTGTCACCTGTCACAAGAATGTCTGCATCGGAAACTTGTACAAGTGCTAAAAGATAGTCATCCTTGGGGTCTCTGCATTGGTGAGGAATGTCGTGGAGGATGTAGTTGTCCGAACGTTTGCGGAGGAAAGAAAGTAATTGCTGGCAAGCATCAGGGTGAAAATAGCGATTGAACTTAGGGCGAGCGGCCACAGCCATGATTTCCCTTTCTAACCGTTCAGTCATGACAATGCTGACAGAACCGTCCGTCAAGATGTTGCGGATAGCGGCAGATGTCTTCAGTCCTATCAGAAAAGAAATCCACAGGTTGGTGTCTATAATGATTTTAGTTTTCTTGCGCGGCATTGTATATTTCTTCTCTCACAAGTTCACACTCATCATCAATCTCTTCTTGTGAAATCTGATTGGTCTTGAACATACTCAGCAGTTCGTTCACCTCCTTTTCATAGACACGTTTCGGAGTTGTGACAGTCGATTGAGAAGTCGTCTGCTTCGTCATGCGCCATCCCATTGTTCGGACCATTTGCTCGAACCAGCCCACCTGTGAGTTGGGGATTTGTAGAGTCATTGTTGTCATATCTGTTGCGTTTTCTGTGGGCAAAGTAAGTGAAAAAAAAAGACATTGCAAAACTTTTCGTCGTTTTTTTGTTATTTCTCTTTCGGCACCACTTTCATCCTCACCCATATCATCGGAGCGCCAGTCGTCAGAAGAAGACGAGGAGGCGGTAAAGCCAGATGATGGTGGAGCGAGTGGCTCGGATGCTTCTGTCGATGGAAAGGTCTAAAAAACTGCTGAAAGGCGGCCTTTTTTGTTGGGAAGAAAGCAAAAAGAGGGAAGATTAGACAAAATAACACAAGAAAATATAAAATTCATTGCAAAATGTTTGCACAATAAATATAAATGATGTAAATTTGCAATCGAAAATAAACAAAGCAATTACAAATTGTTTACAGAATACACAAACATAAAAGCAAAAAGACATGTGTGGATTTGTTGCAATACTCAAAGTGAAGGGTGACGCCCGACAGGCGAGAGAGAAAGCCCTGAAGATGTCGAGGAAGATTCGGCATCGTGGTCCCGACTGGAGCGGGGTGTATAGCAGTGAAAAGGCGGTGCTGGCACACGAACGGCTGGCAATCGTTGACCCGCTTTCGGGTGGACAACCATTGTATTCGTCTGACGGAAAGAAGGTGCTGGCGGTGAATGGCGAGATATACAATCATCAGGAGATTCGAAGGCTGTTTGCAGGGCAGTATGAGTTTCAGACAGGGTCGGACTGCGAGGTCATCTTGGCTCTGTATGAACGGTATGGCACCGACTTCATCGACAAGTTGAACGGCATCTTTTCGTTTGTCTTGTACGACTCCACAACCGACGACTATCTGATAGTCCGTGACCCTATCGGGGTGATACCTTTATATATAGGACACGACAAGGACGGTACGGTGTATGCGGCAAGTGAACTGAAGGCATTGGAGGGGCAGTGTGAGGAATATCAGCCTTTCCCTCCGGGACACTACCTTTGCAGCATGGACGTGACAGCCAACTCGCCACTCACAACTGTCAACTTCCACCGTTGGTACGAGCGTGACTGGATGCAGTATGATGGCATGCAGTGGGCTACAAGCGACAGAAAGGAGGCGGTGCAGATGGTGAAGGAGGGGCTGATGGCGGCTGTGAAACGCCAGTTGATGAGCGATGTGCCATACGGGGTGCTGCTCTCTGGCGGATTGGACAGTTCGGTGGTGTCAGCCATCGCTAAATTGTATGCTGCAAAACGCATTGAGACCAATGACAAGCACGATGCGTGGTGGCCCCAGTTGCACTCGTTCGCCGTAGGACTGAAGGGCGCGCCCGACTTGGCGAAGGCACAAGAGGTGGCAAAGCATATCGGCACAGTGCACCACGAGGTGAACTATACGGTGCAGGAGGGTTTGGATGCCATCCGCGATGTGATATACTACACGGAGACTTATGATGTGACGACGGTGCGTGCATCCACTCCGATGTATCTGCTGGCACGAGTCATCCGCAGCATGGGCATCAAGATGGTGCTCAGCGGCGAAGGGGCTGACGAGATTTTCGGTGGCTACCTCTATTTCCACAAGGCACCTGATGCAAAGGCTTTCCATGAGGAGACGGTGCGGAAGTTGAAGAAACTGCATTTCTATGACTGCTTGAGAGCGAACAAGTCGCTGATGGCATGGGGCATTGAAGGCCGTGTGCCGTTCCTCGACAAGGAGTTTCTCGATGTGGCAATGCGTATAGACCCTGTTCTAAAGATGTGTGGCCCCCTCCCAACCTCCCCCGAAGGAGGAGGCGGATTCAAGATTGAGAAGGCTGTGGTGCGCGAAGGCTTTGCCGACTTGTTGCCCGAAAGTGTGGCATGGCGACAGAAGGAGCAGTTTAGCGACGGTGTAGGCTACTCATGGATTGACACGCTGAAGAAAGTGACTGCAGAGGCGGTCAGCGACGAGCAGATGGCTCATGCTGCCGAACGGTTCCCCATCAATCCCCCACTCTGCAAGGAGGAATACTACTATCGCAGCATCTTTGAGGAACACTTCCCCAGCCCATCGGCAGCACGAAGTGTGAACCAAGAGGCATCGGTGGCATGTTCCACTGCCATCGCCCTGGAATGGGATGCTGCATTCAAGAACATGAACGACCCCAGCGGACGAGCCGTGAAGGGAGTGCATGAACAAGCATATTAACCAGCCCACGCGCTGGGCGGTTTTTCATCTGCCAACAAACACTATCCAATATACAATTAACAACACAAACACAAACACGACTATGAGCAAACTGAGATTTGACGTGGTGCAGGATGCTTTCAAGAAGAAGGCGGTGCCTGCCGAGAAAATGAGTGAACAAACTTCCAAGTATTTTGGAGAGTTAGTATTCAACCGCGAGAAGATGCGCAAGTATCTGAGCAGCGACACCTACGAGGCACTGATTGACTGTATTGACAACGGGCATCCGCTCGACCGCAGCATTGCCGACGAGGTGGCTGACGGCATGAAGACGTGGGCGATGGAGCATGGCGTGACACACATCACGCACTGGTTCCAGCCGTTGACCGAAGGTACTGCCGAAAAGCACGACTCACTGATGGAATATGACGGCAAGGGCGGCATGCTGGAGGAGTTTGGTGGCAAGTCGCTCATTCAGCAGGAACCAGATGCCAGTTCGTTCCCAAGCGGTGGCATCCGCGCTACATTTGAGGCTCGTGGCTACACGGCATGGGACCCTACATCACCCGTCTTCATTCAGGATGACACACTCTGTATTCCTACGGTGTTCGTTTCCTATACGGGCGAGGCACTCGACTACAAGACTCCGCTGAAGAAGTCTTTGAAGGCGGTGAGCGATGCTGCCGTGCCTATCTGCCAGATGTTCGACCCGAAGGTGAAGAAAGTTTATTCTTATTTAGGATGGGAACAGGAATACTTCCTGGTGGATGAAGACCTCTATGCCGCTCGTCCCGACCTGATGTTGACGGGCAGGACACTGATGGGACATGAATCGTCGAAGAACCAGCAGTTGGACGACCACTATTTCGGTGCCATTCCCTCAAGAGTGATGGAGTTCATGAAGGATGTGGAGATTGCGGGTTACCGTCATGGCATTCCATTGAAGACTCGTCACAACGAGGTGGCTCCCAACCAGTTTGAGTTGGCTCCCATCTATGGTGAGACCAACCTTTCGAACGACCAGAACCAGATGATGATGAACCTGATGAACCAGATTGCCCGTAAGCATGGCTTTGTGCTCCTGCTGCACGAAAAACCTTTCGCAGGCATCAACGGTTCGGGCAAGCACAACAACTGGTCGCTCGGCACCGACACGGGCACCCTGCTTCTTGCACCAGGAAAGGATGCAAAGGGCAACCTTCAATTTGTCACCTTCTTTGTAAACGTGCTGGTGGCTGTACAGAAACACAATGCCTTGCTGAAAGCCTCCATCGCTACGGCGACAAACGCTCACCGACTGGGTGCGAATGAAGCACCACCAGCCATCATCTCCTCCTTCCTGGGCGACACGATGACGAAGGTGCTGCGCAAGTTGCTCGAAGTGCCTTCCGACACGCCGATTGAGATTGCCGGCAAGAAGGGTGCATCGGTGGGACTCGTCGAGATTCCTGAAATCTTTATCGACAACACCGACCGCAACCGCACCAGTCCTTTTGCCTTCACGGGCAACCGCTTCGAGTTCCGTGCTGTGGGTTCGAGTGCCAACTGTGCAGGAGCCATGACCACACTCAATGCTGCCGTGGCAGAACAACTCATCGCCTTCAAGGCTGCGGTGGATAAGGAACTGGCAGCAGGGAAAGCCATGAACATCGCCTTCATGGATGTGCTCAAGCCACTCATCGCCAGCATCATCGACACCGTTTGCTTCGATGGCAACGGCTATACCGATGAGTGGAAAGAAGAGGCAAAACGTCGTGGCCTGGACACGGAGACTTGTGTGCCACGTATGTTCGACGAGTTCACGAAGGCAGCCTCTGTTGAGATGTTCACCAGCACGGGTGTCTATACTGAAGCCGAACTGGTAGCCCGCAACGAAGTGAAGTGGGAGACCTACACGAAGAAGGTGCAGATTGAGGCACGTGTGATGGGACGCATGGCACTTAACCACATCATCCCTGCCGCCCTCGCCTACAAGACCCGCCTGCTCAACATCGTCACCCAACTCAAAGCCCTCTATCCCGACGACTTCGAGAGCATGGCAGAGACCGAACTGACGCTGCTACAGCGTGTGACCAAACTCATTGAGGAAGTGCGCACCAAGTGTGCTGCAATGGTCGATGCCCGCAAGGCTGCCAACAAGATTGAGGACGAAAAGGAGAAGGCGCTTGCCTACTACGACATTGCCGAATCCCTCTTCGCCATCCGTCGCCCCATCGACAAACTGGAGGAGGTGGTTGACAACGACCTTTGGCCACTGCCGAAATACCGCGAGTTGCTGTTCATCAATTGACAAAAAAACGATTCTTCCAATACGGGAGGGGGGAAACATTCCACATGGGAGTTTCCTCCCTTTTTTCATGCCTTCCTCCAAAAAACGACACTCCAAAAGGCACAGATTCATGGAAAAGTCATATCTTTGCAACTACAAAACAATGCAGGCAATGAAGAGTACACAGAAAAGAGCCATCATCATCGGAGCCACATCGGGCATCGGACTCGAAATGGTCAAGGTGCTCACCGCTCAAGGTTGGCAGGTGGGCATTGCTGGTCGTCGGCAAGAGCGACTGCAACAGATTCAGAGCAAGAACCTCGATGTGGTCGCCACCGAGTGCATCGACATCACAAAGGAAGATGCTCCGAAACATCTGCTCACCCTCATCGGCAAGACGGGAGGCATGAATCTCTACTTTCATAGTGCCGGAGTCGGTTACCAAAACCCTGCCCTCGACATGGAAAAGGAGATGACGACCGTAGCCACCAACGTGACAGGTTTCACCCAAATGGTCGATACCGCCTTCCACTACTTCATGGAGCATCCCGACCGTGAAGCCCACCTCGCCGTCATCAGCAGCATTGCTGGCACACGAGGACTCGGTGCAGCCCCTGCCTATTCGTCCACCAAACGCTACATCAACCACTACATGGAGTGCCTCACCCAACTCTGCCACATCCGAGGCATCCACCACATCCACCTCCACGACATCCGTCCTGGTTTTGTACGCACCCCCCTCCTTTCCGACGGACATCACTACCCTCTCCAACTCGACCCGCACCGAGTTGCCCTTTCCATTGCCAAAGGCATCCAGGCTGACCGCTCCATCATCACCATCGACTGGCGCTACCGCCTCCTCGTCTTCTTCTGGCGACTCGTACCCCGATGGTTGTGGGTGAGGATGAAAGTGGCGTCGAAGGTTTAATGGAGAAAAAGATGTGCCTTGAGATAGTTTTATGTCTCAAGGCACATCTTTTATCCGCCTAAGGTCTCTTACAACATGGCCTCCTCTGCAATCAATTCCATTTCGAAAAAGACAGAGTGCTCCTTCTCTTCCCATTCATGCCATTGGGAAAAATTACAAAGCCGCAAAATGTCCATACCTAACAACGCGATACCAGATTCGGTGTCGCAAACATAAATAGGGGTATCTATAGAATCTTCGTCCGAGAATGACAGACGACACATGAACGCTTCGGTCGAAAGTGGTGTACCATCCACCATAGAAAAGTCCCAATTGCCTAAAGAAGGAAGGCCAAGCCCTTCTACAACCTCTTTAGGTATAATGGTTACAGCAGCACCCGTGTCGATTTTTGCATCAATTGTACGCACCTGACCAGTCAATGGATTCTCCAGGCTGATATACACGTACACCTGTTCGTATGGCGCGTCTAACTTTAATCGGAGCATGATTGCGGTTTTTGGTACCACATCTTACGACCTTGGGCTTTGGCAGACCTTGCGGTTTCTCTCCCACAAAGGCTACATAGCCAAAGTCGGGTATCACCTTTTTGTTCTCTTCCATCATCGTAAATGTGTTATTGGTTAATAATATTGCTTGCAAAAATACACTTTCCCGACAAAACAAACAAGTAAAGTGCATTTTTTCTTGCTGAAAAGTTTGGAAGACGACAAAATTTCATTACTTTTGCCACCTGAAAAAGACTGAATTACATGAGTACCATAACAATGACACGAATGATGGCAGAATATTTTAAGACAAAACCCGTCTTAAAAGCATGGCTGTTTGGTTCTTATTCGCGAGGTGAAGAAAGGCCCGACAGCGATGTGGACATTCTCATTGTTCCAGACAAGACTCAGCATTTCAGTTTGTTCACACTCGGCGGCATGTACGAGGACTTGAAAGCCCTGTTGGGACGAGAAGTGGACATCATCACGGACGGCGGACTATTACCCTTTGCCAGAGAAAGTGCAGAACGTGACAAGATATTGATTTATGAGAGAAAGAAATAAAGACCCCAAACGATTTACGCATCCATAGTGCGCACCGTGCGCATCACATTTCGCTCACCCAGCGCATAATATTAACGTGAGTTCGACGTAAGCCTTA